>NZ_JBFAPK010000041.1:25913-80802 GCF_040676675.1 Micromonospora sp. NPDC049559
GCGCCGCCCCCCCCCCCTAGCCCCGGGGGCCCGCCCCCCCCCCCACCCCCCCACCCCCCCCCCCCCCCCCCCCCCACCCCCCCCCCCCCCCCGGGGCCCCCCCCCCCCCCCCCCCACAACCCGTCGCATCCGGCGCTCGCCGGGTGCGGTCAGGGGCGGAAGGCGGCGAGGACGAGGTCCGCGTACCGCCGCCAGACGGCCGGGTCGTGCTCGTCCAGCACGATGAGCTGGCGGAGCACGCCACAGAGGACGACGCGGACATCGAGGACGCCGGCGTCCGGGCGGACGAGACCGGAGCCCTTCGCGGCCTCGACCAGCCGGCCGATCAGCTCGACGATCCGGGCGGCGGGAACGAGCCGGGCTTCGAGCAGCACCGCCGCGAGGCCGCGGTCGCGGGAGAGCCGATCGAACAGGTCCGGCACGTAGTCGGCGAACGCGCGGTAGGCGTCGTCGGCGGCGAGGGCTGCCTGCGTACGGGCCTCCAGCTCGCCGAAGTTCTCCCGCGCGACGGCCAGCACCAGCTCGTCCTTGGTCGGGTAGCTGCGGTAGACGGTCGCGCGCCCGACTCCCGCCCGCGCGGCCACCTCGGGCACGGTTACCTCCAGCCCGCGCTCGGCGAACAGCTCCCGGGCCGCCGCCAGCACGCGCCCGTGGTTGCGCAGCGCGTCCGCGCGTCGCGGCACGGTTCCCGTCGCGGTCGTATCGGATTCCGGCGCATCACGGCGCCCCTGGTCAGTCGACGACGTCAAAGCCGGTCTCGTACACCCGCTGGAAGCGGCCGTCCTCGGCCAGCGTCGCGAAGTAGTACATCTCCCGGTGCACGACCGTCCCGTCGGTCAACGTCATCCGGTACCGGTGCCGCTCGGCGTAGTGCGCGCCGTCGTACAGCTCGTCGAGCACGGTGACCTCGCCCTCGGCGACCCGGTCGCGGATGCCGGCGACCATCTGCGCGAACTCCGCGCGGTCGCGCGTCCGGCCGTCGCTGTGGTGGACCAGGTCCGGCGCGTAGTACCGGTCGAGGGCCTCGGACAGTTCGAGGCGGGGCGCGAACGCCACGTCGCGGATGGCGTCGCTGATGCGTACCGGTGTCACAGGCAACCTCCATAGCTATCCGGACTCGCGTGTCCGGTTGTCGGTGACAGTACCGGACAGGCGAGTCCGGTACCGAGTGAGGTGTGCGACACGCCGCTTGACCTGCCCAGATGTGCTTGATTGTTTTCGGTGGATTCCGGTTATGTGCCATTAACCGCGCTTGTACGGTCGGGGTAGGTTGTCGATCATTTGCGAGGTGCCGGTATGGCGGTAACCTGGACTCGACGGATGCAACGGGCGATAATATATCGAATCGGGCTACGGGTAACAGGACGCCATGACGGGCGATGACACGGGTACGACCAAGCCCTACCTCGCGGGTCTCGACGGACTGCGCGCCATCGCCGTCACCGCCGTCGTCCTCTACCACCTCTTTCCCGCGCTGCTGCCCGGCGGCTTCGTCGGTGTCGACGTCTTCTTCGTCATCAGCGGCTTTCTGATCACGACACTGCTCCTCGCCGAACACGCCCGGACGGGACGCGTCCGCCTGCGGGAGTTCTGGGTACGACGAGCCCGCCGGCTCCTGCCGGCGCTCTTCCTCGTGATCGGCGTCGCCTCCTCGGTCGCGCTGCTCGTCGGCGGCGACGTGCTCGTCGGCCTCGACCGCCAGATCGTCGGCGCGGGTACGTTCACCAACAACTGGCTGGAGATGGCGGCGGGCTCCGACTATTTCGACGCCACGACCCTGCACGTCTTCACCAATTTCTGGTCGCTCGCGGTCGAGGAACAGTTCTACGCCGTCTGGCCGTTCGTCGTCGTCGGGCTGCTCGGCCTCCCCGTCCTGGCGTGGCGGCACCGCGCCGGCGCGCTGACCGCACTGCTCCTGGCGCTCGGCTCCGCCGCCTGGATGGCCGTCGTCTTCGACGGCGCCAACGCGACCCGCGTCCACTACGGCACGGACACCCACGCCGTCGGGCTCATGCTCGGCGCGGCGCTCGCCTTCCGGCGCGACCGCCGCCACGCCACGCCGACCGGCGATCCCGGGTCCGGCCCGGCGCGGCGCCGGCTCACCCAGGCGCTCGGCCTGCTCTCGCTCGCGGCGCTGGTCGGGCTCATGATCTGGCTGCCGGAACGGGCCGCCGTCACCTATCGCGGCGGTCTCGCGCTGGCGAGCCTGCTGACGGCCGTGGTCATCGTGGCGAGCGTCGGCCAGCGGGGCGTGCTGCGGCGCCTCCTCGAATCCGCGCCGCTGAGGTGGCTCGGCCTCCACTCCTACGGCATCTACCTCTGGCACTGGCCGGTGATCGTCCTACTGCGACACGCGCTGCCGGCGGACGTACCCGGGTCGACGACGGCCCTCGTCGCGGGCGTGGCGACGCTCGCCGCGGCGGCGGCCAGCTACCGGCACCTTGAGGAGCCCGTCCGCCGGCTCGGCGTACGGGCCTTCCTGCGGCGTGGCGTACGCAAGGAGGCGATCGTCGCCGGGCGGTCCGGGACGGGGTGGCGCCTGCCCGCCCACCCGTTCCTGCTGGTCGCCTGCGCGCTCGTGGCCATGACGACGGCCGCCGTCGTCGGCGCGCCCGCCACCACCCAGGCGCAGCGGCAGGTGGCGGAGGGGCAGCGGGTGATCGCGCACGCGGGTCCGGTCCCGGCGCGGCGGCCCGAGCAGCACCCGGCGGCCACCTCGACGCCCCCGGCGCCGCTCGCGCCGCAGCCCTACCACCCGATCACCGGCAGCAGCATCACGCTGGTCGGCGACTCGGTGGCGCTGGCCAGCGCGGGCGAGCTGCAGGCCCGGTTCCCGGGCATCTACATCGACGCCAAGGTGTCGCGCTCCATGCGCCAGGGCGGGCTGGAGACCATCGAGCGGCTGCGGTCGGCGGGCAGCCTGCGCCGCGTCCTCGTCGTCGCGCTCGGGACGAACGGCGCCTTCGGCGACGGGAACCTGGACCGGCTGCTGAGCGAGGTCGGCAAGGAGCGGAAGGTCGTCTTCGTGACGGCCCACGCGGCCCGGGACTGGGTGCGCGCGAACAACGACGCGCTGCGCGCGGTCGTCGGGCGGTACCCGAACGTACGCGTCGCCGAGTGGGACGCCGCCATCCGCGCGCGCCCGGGTGGCCTCGCCTCCGACGGCATCCACCCGAACCGCGTCGGTGTCGCGATCTACGCGGACTGCGTCCAGGCGGCGCTCGCCCAGATGAAGCAGTAGCCGTGGTGGCGAACATCTGCCGTGTTTGCCTTCGAGTGCGCTCGAAGCCCTAGCGTCATGATCATGAGTGACCTGCTGTTGGACAAGACGAGGGTGCTGGTGACCGGCGGTACGAGCGGGCTGGGACTCGCCATGGCGTCGGCGCTGGCCGAGGCGGGGGCGACGGTCGCGGTGACCGGCCGCTCCGGCGAGCGCGCCAGCGCCGTCGCCGCCGAACTGCCGGGCGCGTTCGGCATCGAACTGGATGTACGGGACGAGGCGTCGGTGGCCGGCGCGGTCGACGAGGCGTGGTCGCGGCTCGGCGGGATCGACCTGTTGGTGAACAACGCCGGGCTTGGCATGCGTACGGTCAACCCGCACTTCATGACCCGCCCCCAGGGCTTCTGGGAGGTGCCGGCCAGCGGCTTCCGCGCGGTGGTGGAGACCAACCTGACCGGCTATTTCCTGGTGGCGCGCGAGGTCACGCCCCGGATGCTGGCCGCGGGCGGTGGCCGCATCGTCAACATCTCGGTGAGCGAATCGACCATGAGCCGGACCGGCTTCGTCCCGTACGGGCCGTCGCGCGCCGGCAGCGAGTCGCTCTCCCGGATCATGGCCGCCGACCTGCTGGGCACGGGCGTCACCGTCAACCTGCTGCTGCCGGGAGGTCCCACCGTCACGGGAATGCTGCCGCCGGACGCCGTACCCCGCGCGGGCCGGTTCCTGGAGGCCGCGGTGATGGGCCCGCCCATCGTCTGGCTGGCCTCGGCGGCGGCGGCCGGCGTGCACGACGAGCGCATCGTCGCCGTCGAGTTCGAGCGCTGGCTCGCCGAGCGCCGCGCCGACGGGTGACCCGGGCGCCGCGCCGACGGGTGACCCGGTAGCGCCGGCTCGGCCCGCCGGACGGCCGCTCCGGACCGGCGCGAGCCGGCCCCGCCCGCCGTCGGGCGAGCGGGGCCGGCGAGCGTCGCCGGGCGGGCGGCCCGGGACGGTCGGCGAGCACGGGTCGGGTCAGACCCAGGAGGTGAAGGAGTTGAAGAATCGGTACGGGGCGGGATTGCCGGCGTTGTCGAAGCAGAGCACGTCGACCTCGGCGTCCGAGCCGACGTGTGACCACGGCTGGGTGAGGTGGCAGTAGTGCGGGCCCTCGCCGAACGCGGTGACCTGGCTGTGCGTCTCGGCCAGGCCGAGGAACGGGTACTTCACCAGGTAGCGTCCGGGCGGGGCGATGGCGCCGATGCCGTTGAAGCCGAACCCGCCGGCCGGGTAGTTGAAGTTGGTCTGTCCGGCGCCGGCGGACCAGACGTAGCCGAAGTACTTCGGCGGCCCGAACGAGCCGAAGACGGCCCGCTCGCGGTGGTACGAGAGGGTGAACTCGCTGGACGCCAGCACCCCGGTCGCGTCGAAGCAGAAGACCGTGGCGATGATGTCGGTACCGCTGGCCGACCAGCTGAACACCTTGCAGCGGCGCGGCGCCGCGTTCGGGTGTACGGCGCTGACCTGAAGGTTGCCGGCGAGCGCGGCCAGCGAGCCGACGCCGCCGAGCCGCACCTGGTACTGCCCCGGCGGACCGGGCACCACGGCGACCCCGCCACCCGTCGAGTTGTACCACTGGACGAGGCCGCCCGCGCCGTACTGGAGCGAGGCGTAGCTGCCGGAGCCGGCCGGTAGCACCCCGGTGCTCAGCGTCCAGAGCACCGTGAACGGGGTGTCGTCCCGGGCGCCGCCCGGCTTGAAGCACTGCACGTCGACGATCTCGTCCACCCCGGACTGGTACCAGCGGACGATGTCGCAGTAGTGGCCCGTCCGGTTCACCGGGGTGACGTGGACGTTGCCTCGCGAACCGGTGCCGACCTGCGGGAACTTCACCAGGAAGCGGCCGGGTGCGAGCCACATCCCCTCGGCGGAGAGCCCGGGGAAGGCGGTCTTCCAGCTGCCCCACTGCCGGGTCGGGTCGAGCACCGTCCAGACCGGCGCCGTCGGGTTGTCGACGTAGGCGTATCCCCACCGGTCCGCGGTGGCGGCCCGGGCCGGGCCGGTGGGGCCGAGCGCGCTGGCCACCAGGGCGGCGACCAGCGTGGTGGCGATGACGATGGGACGGAATCGCATCACTCCTCCGTTCGTACGCGCGACAGGTGGAGTGATCGTGCCCAACCCGCAACGGCGACCGCTGTCGGGTTGGGCACTCTGCGTGATCCGATATCCGCCGCGATCCGGTACGCACCGGACGGGCGCGCCGTGCGGCGTCAGCTGACCGCCGTGCGGCGTCAGCTCCCGGGCTTCGGAAACGCGACCGGGCTGCGGTAGCCGTTGCGCCCGACCGCCCGTACGCCGAAGAAGACGTTGTCCTTCGACAGGTCGACGGTCGCCTCGGTGACGTCGCCGACCGGCAGCACCCGCTGCCACTCCGACGCGGTCGTCTCCCGCCACACCAGCTCGTACCCGGCCAGGTCCGGCTCGGTGCCGCGCTGCCAGCGCAGGGTGGTGTCGTTCGTCAGCGAGGTGGTCAGCACGGTCGTGTTCTTCGGGGTGCCGGGTGCCTGGGCGAGCGACCAGAGGACCGCCCCGTTGACCCTGGCGACCCGGGTGATGTACCCGAAGTCGCAGAACTCCGGCAGGTCGCCGTACTGCTTGCCGTCGACCACCCGGACGTCCTGGTGCTGGTGGGCGAAGTCCTCGTGCGGTTCGGTGAAGCGGCCGGCGGGCCAGCCCTCGCGCAGGAACGAGATGTGGTCGCTGCCGCGCAGGTAGCGGTCCCGGCGGTAGATCACCCAGACGTCCATGCCGGTGGCGCCGTTGCTGGCCACGTCGCAGGCGAAGCGGGCGAGCTGGCGCGAGGGGGAGTCGTTCTCGCCGCCGACCGACTGGCGGGTGGACGCCTCGGCCGGGGTCTCCGCGGTCGGCACGCCCTCGGCGAAGAGCCGGACCCGGTACGGGTCGCGCGTACCGTCGTCGGCCTTGCTGCTGCCCACGATGTCGTTGCTGAACATGCCCTGCACGTCCGCGCCGGCCGCCTTGAGCTGCTTGGCCAGGTAGGTCGAGCCGTACAGGTTCTGCTCCTCGCCGGCGACGGCGGCGAAGACGATGGTGGCGGCGGTGGGGCGGGTCGCCAGCACCCGGGCCAGCTCCATCACGACCGCCACGCCCGACGCGTCGTCGTCGGCGCCCGGCGCGTCGCTGGTCGCGTCCATCACGTCGGTGCAGCGCGAGTCGTAGTGTCCGGTGATCACGTAGACCCGCTCGGGGGAGGTCTGGCCGCGCAGCGTGGCGACCACGTTGGTGATCTTCGTGGGTACGGGGATCCGGGTGGCCGGCTCCTGGACGTACGACTGGAGTTCGACCGTCATCCGACCGTTCGAGCGGGCCGCGTAGCCCCGCATCTCCTGGAAGATCCAGTCCCGGGCGGCGCCGATGCCCCGCTCGGGATCGTCCTGGCTCGACAGGGTGTGCCGGGTACCGAACGCGGCGAGCCGGCGGACGGTCGCCTCGATCCGGCGCTGGTCGACCTCGCGCAGCAGCTCCCGGAGTTCCCGGTCGGGGGACTGCGCGGTCACCCGGCGGCCCGGGTCCCGCTCGTCGGAGCGCCCGTCGGCGCGCTCGGCGGCGGTGGCGGGCTCCGCGAGCAGCGGTACGGCGACCGCCGCCGCGGAGGCGGACAGGAAGGTACGGCGCGACGACCTCGTGGGCTCGACGCCCTCGTGTGCGGGGGTTGGCATACGTCGCATGCCATCAACGATCGAGACGATTGTCAATGAATCGTTTCGGGTCGGCGGCCGGGTTTGCCCGGGAGGCCGAGGTTTGCCCGGCTTCCCGCCGGGAACGGCACACCTCATGACGAAACCACGTGTCGTGATCGTCGGAGCCGGCTTCGCCGGTTACCACGCGGCGAAGCGCCTGGTCCGGCTCGCGGGCGGCCGTGCCGAGATCATCCTGTTGAACCCCACCGACTACTTCCTCTACCTGCCGCTGCTGCCCGAGGTCGCGGCCGGCATCCTCGAACCCACCCGGATCTCGGTACCGCTCGCCCGGACGCTCGACGGGGTGCGGATCGTCATCGGCGAGGCGAACCGGATCGACCTGCGCGAGCGCCGGGTCGGCTACACCGGGCCCGAGGGCGACCCCGGCGAGCTGAGCTACGACCGGCTGATCATCTCGGTGGGCAGCGTGAACAAGCTGCTGCCGATCCCCGGCGTCACCGAGCACGCGCACGGCTTCCGGGGTTTGCCCGAGGCGCTGTACCTGCACGACCACATCGTCAGCCAGCTCGAACTGGCCAGCGGCCTGGCGGACACCGCCGAACGCGACGCCCGCTGCACCTTCGTGGTGGTCGGCGCCGGGTACACCGGTACCGAGGTGGCCGCGCACGGGCAGCTCTTCACCGACGCGCTGGCCGCGCAGAACCCGTGGCTGAACACCCGGCCCCGGTGGATGCTGCTCGACGTGGCCGAGCGGGTGCTGCCCGAGCTGGACCCGCGGATGTCGGAGACCGCCCACCGGGTGCTCACCTCGCGGGGCGTGGACGTGCGCTGCGGCACCTCGGTGAAGGAGGCCACCGCCGACGGGGTACGCCTCAGCGACGGCGAGTACGTCCGTACCCGCTCGCTGATCTGGTGCGTCGGGGTACGCCCCGACCCGCTCGTCGCCGAACTGGGACTGCGTACGGAGAAGGGCCGGCTCGTGGTGGACGAGTTCCTCAACGTACCGGGCTTCCCGGAGGTCTTCGCCTGCGGCGACGCCGCCGCCGTGCCGGACCTGACCCGCCCCGGCGAGGTGACCGCGATGACCGCCCAGCACGCCGAGCGGCAGGGCAAGCTGGCCGCGCACAACGTCGCCGCCTCGTACGGTCAGGGGCGCCGGCGGGCGTACCGCCACCACGACCTGGGCTTCGTGGTGGACCTCGGCGGGATCGACGCCGCCGCCAACCCGCTGCAGGTGCCGCTCTCCGGGCTGGCCGCCAAGGCCGTGACCCGCGGCTACCACCTCTACTCGATGCCCGCCAACCGGGCCCGGGTCGGCGCGGACTGGCTGCTGGACGCGGTGCAGTCCCGGCAGAACGTACGGCTGGGGCTGGTGCCGGCGAACGTGGTACCGCTGGAGAGCGCCTCGCCGGAGGTCCCCGCCCTGCGCCGCTGAGCCTGATGGCCCGGTGGCCCGAGTCGCCGGCCCGAGTCGCCGGCCCGAGTCGCCGGCCCGAGTCGCCGGCCCGAGTCGCCGGCCCGAGTCGCCCGGTAGTCCGGGGAGGGGCACCGACCTGCGCCCGCGCCGGACCGGTGCCGACCGTGCGCCCGCGCCGGACCGGCACCGGCGGGGCGCACGACCGGGGCTGCCCCGGACGTCAGGAGCAGCCCCAGCTCTCCTGGACCTGGATCGTGACCGGGACGCTATCCGTCCGCACCCCGTCCGACGCCGTCAGCTCCGGTTGGTAGACCCCGAACGGCAGCGGGGGCAGGGTCATCGCGATCAGGTTGAGCGCGGCGTGGCCGTCGCTCGATCCGGGCGGGATCGGTGCGTGCGGCAGGCTCGTGGTCGTGCCGGCGGGCAGGTTCCGCGCCCCGACCTCGATGGGCGTCGACCACTCGCCCTTGATGGTGATCCAGAAGTACGTCCACCAGGTCTGGCCGGCCGGGATACAGATGCGCTGTCCGATGTTGCTCAGCTGCCACGTCTCGGTCGGGGTGGTGCGATCCGCCGCCACGGCCGGCTGGCCGCCGACGAGTGCGAGGGTCACCGCGGTGACCAGCCCGAGCGCCAGCCGGGCGACGCCGAAGGTCGATCGCGACATCGAGGCCTCCAAGGCTCGTTCGACGGGCGGCCGACCCCAGCGTCGTCGTCACAAGACTCACCGCCCTGGATACGACAGCCTGCCGTCGCGGTTTCAGAGAAAACTCAAAGTGGTCGGGCCGGAGCGGGCGTCGACGGTCACCGCAGGGCCATGCCGGGGATGCGGGCCCGGACCGCCTCGAGCTCGGCCTCGTCCGAGATGCCCTGGAAGTCGTACCGGGGCGTGTACGGCGCCTCGAGCGCGCGCACCTCGTCGTCGGTCAGCGCGACGTCCAGCGAGGCGAGGGCGTCGTCGATCTGGTGCACCGAGCCGGCCCCGACCAGCGGGGCGGTGACGACGGGCTGGCGGCGCAGCCACGCCAGGGCGATCTGGGCGCGGCTCACGCCACGGGCGTCGGCGATCCGCCCGACCGCGTCCACGATCGCGCGGTTCGACGCCTCCTCCGCCGGCGTGTACAGCCAGTCGGCGTACGACCCGTCCGTCGCGGAGCGTGCCGTGGACTTCGCGTCGTCCCAGGCCCGGGCGAGCCGGCCGCGGGCCAGCGGGCTCCAGACGACGGTGCCGACGCCCTCGTCGAGGCAGAGCGGGATCATCTCGCGCTCCTCCTCGCGGGCGAGCAGGTTGTAGTGGTTCTGCATCGAGACGAACCGCGCCCAGCCGTGCCGCTGCTGCAGGTGCAGGGCCTTCGCGAACTCCCAGGCGGGCATCGAGGAGGCGCCGAGGTAGCGCACCTTGCCGGCCTGCACGAGGTCGTCGAGCGCGTCGAGGGTCTCCTCCAGCGGCGTCGCGTGGTCGTTGCGGTGGATCTGGTAGAGGTCGATGTAGTCGGTGCCGAGCCGCCGGAGCGAGTGGTCGACCTCGGTCATGATCGCCTTGCGGGAGAGGCCCCGGCCGTTGGGGCCGGGCCGCATCGGGTGCCGCAGCTTGGTGGCGATCACCACCTCGTCGCGGTTCGCGAAGTCCCTGAGCGCCCGGCCCAGGATCTCCTCGCTCGACCCGAGCGAGTACAGGTTCGCGGTGTCGAAGAAGTTGATCCCGGCTTCCAGCGCGTGCCTGATGAGCGGCCGGCTGCTCTCCTCGTCCAGCGACCAGACCGGGTGGCCGCGGTCGGGGTCGCCGTAGGTCATCGCCCCGATGGCGATCGGGGAGACGTCGAGGCCGGTGGTGCCGAGCTTGATGTACCGCATGATGACTCCCATAGAGTATCCGGAGAGGTCTCCAGATAAGGTACTGGAGAAGTCTCCGGATAGCAAGGAAGATCGCTTCCACCGGACACCAACCCGGCACGGCACGGGCTCAGGGCTCCCCGGACGCGGGTGGCGGTCGTACGGGCGGCGGCGGTACCCCGTCCGGCGGGCCGCCCCGCGCGTAGCGCAGCTCCCGGTAGACGATCTGGATGATCCCGGCTGCCGGAATGGCGAGCAGCGCGCCGAGAATCCCGGCCAGCTCGGTGGCGAGCAGGACGCTGACCAGCACGGTGAGCGGGCTGAGCCGTACCGTCCGGGCCAGGATCAGCGGTTGCAGCACGTGGTTCTCGAAGAGCTGGTACAGGATGAAGAAGACCAGCACGATGATGCCGGCCCGGGTCGAGTGAATGAGGCCGGCGCCGACCGCGACCGCGCCGCCGATCGCCGCCCCGATCAGCGGCAGCAGGTCCGCGACCGCCACCAGCAGGGCGATCACCCCGGCGTACGGCACCCCGGCGATGGCCAGCGTCAGGAAGGTCAGCACGCCGCAGATCAGGCTGATCAGCAGGTTGCCGCTGAGGTAGCCGGTGACGGTCCGGGCGCACTCCTGGCCGACCCGCCGCAGCCGCCGGCCGCGCTCGTCGTTGACCAGGCCGAGCGTGTTCTCCACGAACCGGGGCGCCTGGAGCACCATCAGGTACGCCAGCACCGCCACGGTGATCGTACCGGCCACGGAGGTGACCGCCCCGCGCAGCACGTTCACGGTCGGCTGCTGCAACCGGGACAGGTTGTCGCGGATCTGGTCCTGGTGCGCCTCGATGAAGCGTTGCAGGTGCAGCCGTTGCAGGATGTGACCGATCGGGCCCTTGCCGGCCGGTGCCTCGCGTACCAGCTGGGGCAGGTTCGCGATCGCGGCGCTGGCCTGGTCCACCAGCGGGATGATGATCACCGCGGTGAGGGCCGCGAGCAGCACCAGGGCGGCGAGGAAGACCAGCAGGGTGGCGATCGTGCGCCGATGCACCACGTGCCGCTGGGTCCAGTTCACCACGGGGTTCAGCGCCACCGCGAAGAAGACCGCGATGATGATCCAGATCAGGATCCGCTGGGTGGCGTAGACGAAGAGCAGGACCAGCAGGGTGGCGAGCAGGAGACCGATGCTGATCAAGACCCGGCGCGCCGTGACCCGGTCGTCGGCTCCGAGCATCCGCACCCTCAGGCGAGGCCCGCGCCGGCCTCGTCGATCGCCTCGTCCACCCGGTGGGCGAGGTCGACGTCCACGGCGGTGACCGCGTTGATGCTCTTGGTCCGTACGGTGATCACCGCGGTGTTCGGCTCCGGGCGCCCGATGCTCGGGGCCCGCCCGACGCTGGGCCGGTAGCCGGACTCGCCGGCCAGCCCGTCGAGGCGCGCCAGCACCCGGTCGAGGCTGTCCGGTGGGAGGATCACGGTACGCGACAGCGACTCCCGCCCACCCGACCAGTACGGCAGTTCGGCCAGGGCGGCGCGCAGCTCGTCGTCGGTGAGCGCGACGGTCGGCCGGCCGTCCGGCTCGACCAGGCCGCCGCCGGCCCCCGGGGGAGCCAGCAGCTCCCGCAGGCCGGTCGGCAGGTCGAGCGACTCCATCAGCGCCCCGTCCCGGTCGGCGATCGCGCTCAGCGTCGCCTGCGCCTGGTAGCGGGCCTGTTCCGGGGTACGGCGGCTCAGCCGGGCGATCTCCTCCAGGAAGCCGGCCAGGTCGGGGCGGCGGTTGGCGGCGTCCGCCGGCAGGTCCTCCTGCAACTCGGTGGGTACCGCGTCGAGCAGCCGCTGCCGGCCGGCCTCGTCGAGCGCCTGGGCCAGTACCAGCACGGTGGCCTCGGCGGCGGCTCGGGCCTGTTCGAAGTCGACTCCGGCGCGGCGCCCCACGTCGGTGACCAGGTCCCGGTACCGGATGGCGCCCGGGGCGGGCAGCGCGGTGGCCTCGTCCGGCCGCGGCCGGGTCGGCTCGACCGGCGGCGCGGGCGTCTCCGGCGGCAGAGCGCCGCGCCCGGGAACGGGCTTGCGACCCCCGACCGGCGGTGGTCCGTCCCGTTCGGACCGGTCCCGGGTGTTGATCTGTTTCGAGGAGCCGAACGTGGCGCCCGTGCCGGCGGGCTGCTGGCCCTGCTGGCGTGCCTGCCGGGCCAGCGCGCGGCGGCGCTGGTTGTCGCCCTCCATCTGCTTCCTGCCCATGCCTGCGCCTCGCTTCGCACGTCGGTGTCCCGGGCGTCGTG
Source organism: Micromonospora sp. NPDC049559 (assembly GCF_040676675.1). Classification (NCBI taxonomy): domain Bacteria; kingdom Bacillati; phylum Actinomycetota; class Actinomycetes; order Micromonosporales; family Micromonosporaceae; genus Micromonospora; species Micromonospora sp. NPDC049559. The sequence continues at coordinate 38,355 of NZ_JBFAPK010000041.1, forward strand.
GCGTACGTCGTCGGTGTCCCGGGCGTGGCCCGCGCGGGGTCCGGCCGCGCCGGCTCGTCGCGCCGCTCGTCGCCTTCCCCGGTACGCCTCGGCGAAACGCCGCCCGAGGCGGAGCCCGGCCGACCGGGTGGCCGAGGCGCCGGCGGCGCCGGGCGGTGGCTACGCCGACGGCGGATCACCCGGGCGGGGTGAGGGATGCTCACCCACGGCGACCCCATCATCGAGCTGGACCAGGAGAACTTCCGACGTTCGCGGAAGGGTAGGTCGTCATGAAGAGGATCATCGAGATCGTCCCTGCCAGGCCCGGCTGGTACGCCCGCTGGCGCTTCGCACCCGACGCCACCCGCTCCTATCCCGTGACGGTCTGGGCCCTGGTGGAGGACACCGAGCAGGCCAGCCGTGAGGTGGTCGGGGTCGACTCGATCGGGCAGTGGCCGGGCGGGGACGACAACGAGGCGGGCGCGGACTTCGTCCGCTACCTCTTCCAACCACCGGAGACGGGCGAGCCCGACGACGCCCACCAGCGCACGCGGAGCACCTCCGGCAGCGGCGTACCGCCCTCGCTGCTGGAGCCGGCGACCTGACCGACATCCCGGCGCCGCCCCACCGGTGGGGCGGGACGAACCCCGGTACGTGGTTTCCGGCAACGGCGCCGGGGGCCACGTACCGGTCCGTTTCGGGGGGAAGGGTCCAGCCGGCCCGTTGCGGTGGGCCCATTTCGGGCGAGCGACCCGTGCCGGCCGGTTCCGACTAGCTAGATGATCGGCAGCGGGGTCGGGCCGGTCGGCGGCGGGAAGGCGCGGTCGAGTTCGGCGAGGTCGTCGGGGGTGAGGTCGATCCGGAGGGCGGCGTGGTTCTGCCGTACGTGCTCGACGTTGCCCGCCCTCGGGATGGCGCAGACCCCGTCCTGGTGCAGGACCCAGGCCAGACCCACCTGGGCGGGCGTGGCGTCGTGCCGCTCGGCGACGGTGCGCAGCGCCGGATGGTCGAGCATCCGGCCCCGCTCCAGCGGCGAGTAGGCCATCACCGGCAGGTGTGCCTCCCGGCAGCGGGGGAGCAGGTCCCATTCGATGCTCCGCCGGGCGAGGTTGTAGAGGACCTGGTCGGTCTCGACGGCGGTACCGCCGGAAATGGCGGTCAGCTCCGACAAGTCCGGTACGTCGAAATTGCTCACTCCCCAGTGCCGGATCTTTCCCTGGGCGATCAGACTGTTGAACGTCTCGACCGTCTCGTCCAATGCCGAGGCGCCCCGCCAGTGCAGCAGGTACAGGTCGATCCGGTCCGTACCGAGCCGCCGCAGGCTGCGCTCGCAGGCGTCGGCGGCGCCCGTGCCGGCCGCGTTCTCGGCCGAGACCTTGGTGATCAGGAAGACGTCCTCGCGCCGGTTGCCGAGCGCCGTGCCGACGAGCGTCTCGGCGTTGCCGTCGGCGTACGACTCGGCCGTGTCGATGACGGTGAGCCCGAGGTCGATGCCGGTACGCAGCGCGTCGATCTCGTCGTCCCGGCGCCCCGGGTCCTCGCCGAGCCCCCAGGTGCCCTGGCCGAGCCGCGGAATAGCCTCCCGGGACGGGAACGTGATGGTGGAGTTCTCCGGCTGTGTCATGAGGTCTCCTTGGACACCGCCGCCGTACGGCGCTACCGTGCGGCCGTCTGACAGCGCGCGCCTTCCCGCCGTCGACCGGGACAAACACCAGGTGAACGCCGATACGCGGGCTTACGCTTAGTACCGGTGAAACGGACGCAACGTAGTCAACGCCGTTATTGGCGCTTAACGCGCTAAACGACATTTATATGTAGGTATCACCCGGCTCTCCGCCTACTCTCCACTGAGCAAAGAGGAGCGGAAAGGAGCGGGAGATGCGCGACCAAGAGTGGCGTTGAATAGCCGGGCCATCGCCTTCCGTGCCGGTTCGTGAGACGCTGAGCAACAACAGCCAGCCGGCAGTTCGACACATGGCGAGAAGGTCCCCACGATGCGTGATAGCGAGGCCGACGGCCGGGTCATCCCGATCGTCGGCCTCGTCGTCTCCGGAGCGCTGCTCTGTCTCATCTGGGCGGTGACCCACCTCCCCCCACCGGTACCGGCGCGGACCCTGCTCTATCCGCTGCTCGTGACCACTCTGGTCGCCGTGGCGAACGGCTGGGTCATCCGCACCGAGATCCGCAGCGCCCAGTCCGTCTCCACCACCAGCGCGGCCGTGCTGGTCGGCGTCACCATCCTGCCCGCACCGTGGCTGGTGCTCTGCACCGCGGTCGGCATCGCGGTCGCGCAGGCCGTGGTCCGGCTCCGGCCGGTGAAGGCGGCGTTCGCCATCGGCAAGGAGACCATCACCGCCACCGCGGCGAGCGCGGCGGCCGGCTGGGCGGGCGCACACCCGGTGCTCGGCTCGGTCGAGCGGCTGGACTCGCTGCGGACCATCCTGATCGGACTCGGCGCGGCGGCGCTCGCGTACGCGGCCGTCGACGAGACGGTGGCCCTGCCGGTGCTCGCCCTCGCCAACCGCACCCCGTGGTGGCAGGTGCTGCGCCGGGGCGTCGAGGTGCGCATAGCGGTGAAGGTCGTCACCATGCTGCTGGCCGCGGCGACCATCGGCGTCATCGCCGTCGACGCGCGGCTGCTCATCGCCACCCCGCTGGTCGTCCTGCTGCTGCACTCCGGCTACAGCCGGCGGCTGCACCTGCGCGAGGAGCGTCTGGCCTGGCGGCGGCTGGCCGAGACCACCGATGCCCTCAACAGCGTCGACCTGGACTCCGTCCTCGGTACCGCCGTGCGCGGCGCCGCCGACCTCTTCTCCGCCCAGTACGTGGCGGTCGAGCTGGGCCCGCCGGGGCGGCGCCGCCTGGTCCGCGGCGACGGCACCGGCATCCGGTACGACGGTCCGGCCGACGCCGCGCCGCCGGCCGACTCCCGGTACGTCGCCATCCCGTTCGGCGCGGAGAACGCCGGCGACGGCCGCGGCGAGCTGCGGCTCGGCCTCGGGGCGGGGAACACCCTCTCCGACCGCGAGCAGTACACGCTGCGGACCTTCGCCGCCGCCCTCTCCACCGCCATCCGCAACGCCACCGCCTACGAGGAGGTGACCCGGCTGGCGGCGCAGCACGCGCACGACGCCGCGCATGACCCGTTGACCGGCCTGGCCAACCGTCGCCAGCTGCACGACCGGCTGGCCGGCGCGCTCTCGGGTCGGGGCGGCCGCTCCGGCGCCGCGCTGCTGCTGATCGACCTGAACCACTTCAAGGAGATCAACGACACGCTGGGGCACGGGGCGGGGGACCGGGTGCTGGTCGAGGTCGCCGACCGGCTGCGTACCGTCGCCTCGGGCGCGCTGGTCGCCCGGCTCGGCGGCGACGAGTTCGCCGTGCTCTTCCCGGGCGTCGCCCCGCCGGCCCGTACCGAACACCGGGCCCGGCAGGTCCTGTCGGTGCTGCGTACCCCGATGGACCTGGACGGGGTACGCGTCAGCGTCGGGGCGAGCGCCGGCCTGGCCACCGCGGGCACCGCCTCCCCGGAGGAACTGCTGCGCCGCGCCGACGTCGCGATGTACCAGGCCAAGGACAGCGGCCACCCCCTGGCCACGTACGCCCGGGGCCGGGACACGGCGGACCTGACCGGCCTGGCGCTCGGCGGCGAGGTCTCCGGCGCGGTCGCCGCCCAGCAGTTCGTGGTCGGCTTCGCCCCCACGGTCGACCTCAGCACCGGGCGGGTCATCGCCGCGGAGGCGGTCGCGAGCTGGGACCACCCGGACCTCGGCCCGCTGGCCCCGGGCCGGTTTCTGGCGCTGGTCGAGCGCTCGGGCCTGCTCGGCGACTTCACCCGGGCGGTGCTCGACGAGTCCCTGGCCGCCGTACGGGCCTGGCAGGACGCCGGGTTCGACCTGCCCGTCGCGGTCACCGTCTCGCCGCGCAGCCTGCTCGACCCGACCTTTCCCGCCCAGCTCCTGGACCGGCTGGAACGGCACCGGGTCGCCGCCGAGCGGCTGGTCGTCGACCTCGTCGACACCACCACCATCGGCAACCTCGACACCGTCGTACGGGTCCTCATGCTGCTGCGCGACGCCGGCGTACGGATCGCCCTGGACGACCTCGGCGCGCCGCGTACCTCGCTGTCGGCGCTGTTCCGGTTGCCGGTGCACCAGGCCAAGATCCATCATGAGCTGGTGGCGGCGGTCAGCGGCGCCCCGAGCGCGGCGCTGCGCTCGCTGGTGGAGCTCGGCCGCAGCCTCAACCTGACCGTCATCGCCGGCGGCCTGGAGAATCCGGAGCACCGCAGCCTGCTCTGGGAGCTGGGCTGCACCGGAGGGCAGGGCAGCCTCTTCGGCGTCACCCCGCTGAGCACGGCCGGCCTGCTGGCCACGCTGCGGCGCGGCTTCGGCGGGGTGCCGGGTGCCCTGGCACCGACCCTGCACCCGGGTGGCAGTGTGGTCAGGTTGGCGAAGCTGCGGCGGATCGGGTCGCGGTGACCGGTCCCGGGCCCGGCGCGACGCCCGGGGCGGACCGGTGCGCCGTGCCGCGACCCGCGGCCGGTGGTGGGGCGAACGGAGGTGTGGCGATGCTCGCCAAGCAGCGCCAGGCGGCGATCCTGGACCGGGTCCGGGTCGCCGGCGGGGTCCGGGTCAGCGACCTGGCGAGTGAGTTCGGCGTGTCCGACATGACCATCCGGCGGGACCTGGAGTCGCTGGCGGACCGGGGCCTGCTGTCGAAGGTGCACGGCGGGGCGACCGCCGCCGCGCCGGGCTCGACCGACGAGCCGGGGTTCGCGGCGAAGTCGGCGCGCCAGCGCGCCGAGAAGGCGGCGATCGCGGCGCGGGCCGCCCGGCTCGTCGCGCCCGGCATGGCCGTGGCGCTCTCGGCCGGTACGACCACCGCCGAGCTGGCGTACCGGCTGGCGGCGGTGCCGGGGCTGACCGTGGTGACCAACTCGATCCCGGTCGCGGAGGCGTTCCACCGGTCCGGGCGCGCCGACCAGACCACCGTGCTGACCGGCGGGGTCCGTACGCCCTCGGACGCGCTGGTCGGGCCGGTCGCCGAGGCGGCGATCCGCTCCCTGCACCTGGACCTGCTCTTCCTCGGCGTGCACGGGATGAGCGAGCGGGCCGGGCTCACCACGCCGAACCTGCTGGAGGCCGAGACGAACCGGGCGCTGATCGGCGCCGCGCAGCGCGTCGTGGTCCTCGCCGACCACACCAAGTGGGGGGTCGTGGGGATCTCGTCGATGGCCCGGCTGACCGACGTGCAGACGCTGGTCACCGACGCGGGGCTGCCGGCGGCGGGGCGGGAGGCGCTGGCGGCCGCGGTGGGCGAGCTCGTCGTCGTCGCGGCGCCGGGCACCCCCACCTCGGCGTTGCCGGCCGCGCCGGCGCCGCCCCTATAATTGCTGGACTGCAAGCATCCGGCGGGCGGTCCCGGGACGAGAGGGCGACGCTGTGGGCTTCAGTGTCACGTACGCCGAGCGGGAGGGGATCGCTCGGCTGCGGTTGACCGGTGAGCTCGACATGACCAGCGCGCCGGAGTTCAACGAGGCGGTCGACCGCCTGATCGGCACGGGCTGGTACCGGCTGCTGGTCGACCTGGCCGAACTGGACTTCTGCGACTCCATCGGGATGGGTGCCCTGGTCCGCGGCGACAACCTCGGCACGGCGGCGGGCGGGTGGCTGCGGATCACGGGTGCGACCGGCCGGGTGGCCCGGGTGCTGCGGATCAGCGGCCTCGGTGACGTCCTCGGCTACGACGGGGAAGGCGACGACCCGATCGCCCTGCTGCGTCCGGTGCATGGACCGGGTGAGGATCGCGGCGGCGACGGGTGATGGGATAGATTGCCCGCCGGCGGACGAAACGCGCCGATCGTTCTCCGACCCGACCCCGGATCAAGGCAGGTTTCTCACATGGTGGCAGGCAGGTCGGGACCGGTACGGATTCTCGTGGTGGACGACGACCCGGGGGACGTGCTGATGATCGAGGAGGCCCTGGCCGACTCCGACGTCGACAAGGTCATCGATGTGGTGAGCGACGGTCAGGAGGCGATGGAGTTCCTGCGCGGGCAGGGGCGGCACGCCGGCGCCCCGCGTCCGGACCTCGTCCTGCTCGACCTGAACATGCCGAAGATGGACGGGCGCCAGGTGCTCGGCGAGGTCAAGGGCGACCCGGACCTGCGGACGATCCCGATCGTCGTGCTCACCACGTCCAGCTCCGACACGGACGTCATCGGCAGCTACACCCTCCAGGCCAACGCGTACGTGACCAAGCCGATCGACCTGGACGACTTCAACGACGTGGTACGCCGGATCGACGAGTTCTTCGGCCGCGTCGTGGTGCTGCCCAAGCAGTCCTGATCGGCCGCTGACCAGCCCTGACCGGGCCCGACGCGCCGGCTCCGACCCCACGGGTCGGCCCTGGCTCGACGCCCGACCCGGCGGTCCGGCCACAGCCCGAGGTCGGCCCCGAGGCCGGCCGTGGCCGGCATTGTCCCCGCTCCCGGGCGTCGCCGTGTGGGCTTCGGTAACCCGCCCCCGGCGCCTCGAATAATGAATATTTTTCTTGACTTAGCCGGATTTGCCGGGCGCGGCTCGCCAGAATCTGAGGTGGGAAGAGGGAGCCAGCTGCCTGGGGGGCGAAAGCATGGAGTTCTCCGTCGTGCACATCGGGTACGACCAGGATCAGGTCGACTGCTGCCTGGACGAACTGGACGAGCGGTTGACGCGGATGGCGGCGCGGGCGGAGAGCGCCGCCGGACTCGATCCGGAGATCGACGCGGTACGGGCCGGTGTGGATCGGCTGCGCGGGCTACTGGGGGGCAGCCGCCCCGAACCCGGGCCGGGTCCCGTGCCGGCCCCGGCGGGGCTGACGGTGGCCCGTGCGGAGACGGAGGCGGCCGAGATCCTGGCGCGGGCCCGCGAGGAGCTGACCGCGGCGCGCGAGGAGGCCCGGCTGGTACGGGACCGGGTCTACGCCGAGGCGGTGCAGGCGCGGCGGGACTTCGAGGCCGCGCTCTACGCCCGGCGCCAGCGGGAGCAGCGGGTCGACGAGATCCTGCGCGAGGTCACCATCGTGCCGGAGCCGGTCGAGCCGACCCCCGCGCCGACGGGGGTGCCCGCGACCCGGGTGGCGGCCAGCGGGGCGGCGGAGCGGGCCACCGAGCGCTGACCGGCCCGGACGTCGATCAGCGACGTCCGGCCGGCGACCGGGCTGGCCGCCGACCGGGCCGGCCGCCGATCACCGGCCGGCCCGGACGCCGGGCGCGGGTGCGTCCAGGGCGCGCCCGCGGCCTCAGGCGAGCAGGGCGGAGACGACGGTGGTCGCCGGACCCTCGTGCGGGGCGTAGGCGTCGGGGAATGCTGAAACCTGCACCGCCTGGGCGGCGCTGGTGACGCTCATCTGCTGCCAACCGGGGATCTGGAGCAGCGCCGCGAAGAACTGCTCGGCGGCGTACGCCGGCCGCATCAGGTCGGCGACCGCGCCCCAGCCGCTGCTGCTGCGCTGCTGGAACAGGCCGACGGAGTCGTTGTCGTACCCGACGCCCTGGTTGGGGTAGTCGAGCGACTCGGGGACCGAGGCGTTGGCCAGGTTGTAGAGGTTGCTCTCCTGCATCGCGGTGGCGATCGCGACGATCAGGCCCTTCCGGGGGACCTTCATCCGCACGCCCACCTTGACGATGGTGTTCGCGTTGTCCATCTGGGCCTGGGTCAGCCCGGCCACCGGCTTCGGGCGCGCCGGCTTGGCCGGCTTCGGCGCGCGCTTGACCGTTTTGCTGGGCGACGGTGACGGGGTGACCGGTGGGGCGGTGGCGGTCGCGCTCGGGGTGGCGATCGGCTCGATCGGCTCCCGCTCGTACCGCGACGCCCGTTGGTCGGCGAGCTCGTCGGCCCGCTGCGCCGCGAGCGCGCTGTCCAGCGTGTCCTGGCGGTCCACCGCCGACCTCGACTCGTTCGTGACGACGAAGGCCAGGCCGCCGGCCATCATCGCGGCCAGGCCCAGCCGCACCGGCAGCGCCGAGTAGACGGGCGCGAGCCGCCGGCGCAGGTCGCCGCGCATGCGCGCGGCCCGGTGCCGCCCGGTGGCGATCGACCGAACGGGGGAGGGGGGTTCCACCGCCCGGTTGTCCGCGCCGCCGTCGATGACTTCCTGGTTTTCCGTCTCCTTGCCAAGCACCCGGTGAGGTTAAACATCGTTCAGATCGATCTCATCTTCTCCCGGCGTGCCCTGCGTCACAGTTTCCGCAGTTCAGGCGGGCAGTCGGGTCGGCCAGGGGCAGCCGGGGTCGCCCGACGCAAGGCGGGAATGTCCGGATTGCGACCTGTGGGGGCACGACCCCGGGGCAGATCGGGCGCGCCGGTCCGCGCCCGCCGCCGCGTCGGGCGGGTCGGCCGTTCGGCTGATGGGTACGCCGGCGGGTCGGGTCGCGCCGGGTTGGGCCGAAGGGGTCGCGGGCCGTTGACGGGAGATCGAGAAAGATGCTTCCATCTATGTGTTAATACTCTTAATAGTTTCCGGAGGTCATGGTGAAGCCACCGGTACGACTGGCCCTGGTCACCGCCGCGCTCGCCGCGGTGGCGGCGGTACCCGTCCTCTCCACCGCACCCGCCGACGCGGCGGAGGAGTCGGTCCTCTCCCGGGGCAGACCCGCGACCAGTTCGTCCGTCGAGGCGGCGGAGTACGCGGCCGGGAACGCCGTCGACGGCGACGCCGGAACCCGGTGGGCCAGCGCCGAGGGCGCCGACCCGCAGTGGCTCCGGGTCGACCTCGGCGCGGTCCGTACGATCACCCACGTGACCGTCGCGTGGGAGACGGCCTTCGCCCGGGCGTACCAGATCCAGACCTCGACCGACGGCGCGGCCTGGACCACCGTCTACTCGACCGGCGGCGGCGACGGCGGGGTGGACGACCTGACCGGACTGGCCGCCTCCGGCCGTTACGTGCGGCTCTACGGCACGGTCCGGGGCACCGAGTGGGGGTACTCCGTGTGGGAGCTGACGGTCTACGGCACCGGCGGCGCTGCGACGCCCAGCCCGACCCCGACCGGGCCCGGGACGGGCGTGGATCTCTTCGACCCGCACAAGAAGGACATCGCCATGCAGATCGTCTCCAGCGCGGAGAACTCCTCGCTGGACTGGCGGGCGCAGTACGGGTACATCGAGGACATCGGTGACGGGCGCGGCTACACCGCCGGCATAATCGGATTCTGCTCCGGCACCGGCGACATGCTGGAGGTGGTGCAGCGCTACACCAACGCGGTACCGGGCAACGTGCTCGCCAAGTACCTCCCCGCGCTGCGGGCCGTCAACGGCACCGACTCGCACGCCGGCCTGGACCCCGGCTTCCCCGGCGACTGGCGTACCGCCGCCCGGGACCCGGCCTTCCAGCGGGCGCAGGACGCCGAGCGGGACGAGACGTACTTCAACCCGGCCGTCAACCAGGCCAAGCAGGACGGGCTGCGCGCGCTGGGCCAGTTCGTCTACTACGACGCGATCGTGATGCACGGCCCCGGCAGCGACCCGGTCAGCTTCGGTGGCATCCGGGCCACCGCCCTGAGCCGGGCCCGGCCGCCGTCGCAGGGCGGCAGCGAGGTCACGTACCTGCACGCGTTCCTGGACGCGCGAGTGGCGGCCATGAAGACCGAGGAGGCGCACAGCGACACCAGCCGCGTCGACACCGCCCAGCGGGTCTTCCTCAACAACGGCAACCTCGACCTCGACCCGCCGCTGAGCTGGCGGGTCTACGGAGATCCGTACACCATCAGCTCCTAGCGCGCGCAACAACCGCCATTCGAGATCATGGCTGGAGTTCGAGGCTGAGGCGGCGTGCGTAGTGGGCTCGTCTCGCTCGCGCCTGGTGGCGGCGTTGGTCACGCGGATGGCGCCCTCCCGTATCGGATCGGGAGGGCGCCCATCTGGCTTGGCGACCGGGCTACGCGCCCAGGATCGGTCCGGGGCCGCTCCGTAGGCCTCGAATCAGCACAAAGTCCCCGTCGGTGGAGGTTACGTGCACGATGCCGCTGGTGCGCACCATGTCGCCGGCCGGGACGGTATGGACTCCCGGGGTGATCTGGACACCCGGTCGCGAAAAGTGCGTGGCGAAGACATCCACCGGCTGGGTGCCCGCGACGGCCCCCGCCACGTAGACGGTTTTCGTCCCGTCCAGGTTGTTCTTGATGAAGGCGTAACCGCGATCGGTCGGTGTTCTGGTCATAACGGGCTCCTATCGGTCTGGATACGGGTTTCTCCGGTGGCGAACAGCGGCTCGTTGGCGGCGACGGGCACGCCGAACATGACCTGCCGCCAGTCGCCGGAGTACGCGTAGATGCCGCAGGACGTAGCCACTCCCAATCTGGCCGGCACCCGGGACGCTTCGATGTGGCCGTTCGAGTGACCCATGTCGTAGATGCTGTCGAGGCTCCGCCACAGCGAAAAGCTCAACAGCGTTCGTTGTTTCCACTGCACGAGTACGGTGCCGCCGAGGTAGCCCTCCGCCACGCGCCGTATCTCCTTTTTCAGCCGGTAATGCTTGGCCAGGATGACCAGCAGCCGCCATAGGCTTGGGCATTCGAAACGTGTGATGACCACCTGGCTGCGAGGGTCACTGACCCGTCCGACTCCAGTCACGACCACGCTCCCACCATTACGACGACGGCCAGGCCGACCTGCGCGACGCCCAGCGTCCGTCGCATCGGGGCGAACCATGGACGACTGATGTCGACCACCTTGGGCAGCGCCCAGTAGACGCTGCGCACCACGACCGCGATGACGCTGATCAACGCCATGGCAGGCAGCACAAACCAAGCGGAGCCCGGGGACAGCAGACCCACCGCCGCCAACCCCACCCACAGCAGCGAGGTCGACTTCTGCGTGGTGAACAGCAGGCCGAGATCGAGACCCCAGACCAGCCCGAGCCGACCGGGCGCCATGGAACGGACATACTTCTGAGGCACCTGACGCCACACGTGCGGCGTTCGGTTTCTCATGTCGGCGACGCCGAAGGCCGCGACGAGGATTCCCAGCAGGACCTCGCGAACGAACGCGGGTACCACCAGCGCCACGGCGGTGGCCAGCGCGTAGAGTGCCGTAGCAAGCAACATGGCCGAGACCAACTCGCCGACCATGAGTCCGGCGAGGAACCGGCTACCGTCGGCCTTGCTGCGTCGAAGCATCGGGCCGGCGACCCCGGCCATGGACTGTCCTCAAGGGCTCAGGACCTGCAGGACTGCTCCGACTCCCGCGACGACCAGCCACGTGACCATTTTTGATCACTTCAAACGATTAGCTGTGCAGGCATTGTGCGGACGACTGGGCGTTGCCCGCCGTCTCACAGCAGGTGCAGTACAGCGAACCACTCACCGCGCAGCCCCAGATGTACGAGGCTCTGGCGTGGCAGTCGTTGTAGTCGATGTAGTTCGGATCCCCCGGGGGGTGCTCGAGGTTGCAGCACTGCGGGGCCCGCGGAGCGGCGCCGGCCATCTCGGGCTTGGCCGCGAACAGGGTGGCGGCGGAGGCGATGGCGCCCGCCCCGATCCCGCGGAGAACACCGCGACGTGATCCCCGGATCGTGCTGATGAGCTTTTTCTTGCTCATGACACTCCTTCCCGTGCCTTGACTTCCCGTGCCTTGACGACAGTCTGGATAAGGTCGGTAGCCTTCGTGAACGAGTACGCCTGGGCCAGTGCTCCTCTCTCCATCAGCAGTCCGGTCGGACTGATGTTCACGCCGAAGTTGCCGGAAATCCACGCTCCTTTCTCGTCGACCAGGTGTGGGTAACGGGCCAGCGAGTGGCGCGCGGCGAACTCCTCGCCGATGTTCCGCCCCGCCGCCGAAACGAGGACACCGATCGGGATGTCCAGCTTGTCGGGGGCGAGCAGCGCCAGTTCCTTGGCCACGTTGGTGCAGGTGCTGCAGACCGGACTCAGGACCAGAATCAGCGCCTGCGGAGCATCCCCGAGCGCGCTCAGGTCGTCGGGCCAGTGTGTCGGGGCCGTGCCCTGCTGGAACTCCGTGAGCGGCCGCACGGGGTCCTCGGCCGGCTCGCCGTCCGGGATGCGTCGCGCCAGCTCGCCCACCATGGCGTACAGCACGACGATGGCGAGGGTGATGAGCAGGAAGGCGATCGGCAGGATGACACCCATGACGACTACTCCGTTCTTGCGCGCAGAGCACTGACCATCACTCGGATGCGGTCACGGTTCGACCAGAACAGCCATCCGATCGACGCGATCGCCGTGCACATCGAGGTGTAGGCGGCTACGTTCGCGGGCTCCGCCGGCGGCGGTGCCCAGAAGTTCACGGCGGCCACCAGAAGCAGGAGCAGGCCCGCCGCGATATTGACAGTGCCCAGCGGCCTCGTGCTACTGGCACCGAAGCAGCCGCACGGCTGCTGGCTGCCCTTCAGGAGCCCCGCGACACCGAGCAGCACGAAGCCCGCGCCGAGCAACGCCACCAGGATTTGGCCTGGAAGCCGCAGGGTCGCGATGACGGTCGAGAGCGCGGCCAAGCCCTCCGCCAAGGCGGTCGCGCGCACAATGCCGCTACCGGATCGCATGAGCCCGGGGAACAACTCGGAAAGTGCGGAGGCGGTCAGCCCTGGCGTGACCAGCTTGCCGGCACTGGCACGTATCAACAGTGTGGCCAGGACGACGTTGCCGCATATCAGGACGCTATCTGTGGCGCTCATAGCGGCCCGAATGGCCAAATTGGACGTGCTGAGACGACCATTGATGACCCCCTAAGTGGCAGATCTCGAACGTATCGGTGATCTCCACTGTCGTCAATAGGAGATCAAAGTGCGGGCGGCATGAGCAGGCATTGAAGCACGTCGCGACGAGCGGCCCGTGGGACGTCACGCCGGTACGTCGCCGACCGGCGTGCCGGATGAACGCGGCGACCAGCCCGGGTCCCGCCTCGGCGCGACATGATCGACAGAACGTCCCGACCCGGTCTCCCGTCGTTACGGGTTTGATCATCAGCGGCTCCGATAGGCTCGTCCTGGTGGCCGCGAGCATGATCGAACCGTCCGACGGGGGGCCGGCGGGTACGCCGCGCCGCCGGCGCGGCCTCCTGATCACCCTGGCCGCGCTGCTGCTGACGGCGCTCCTCGCCGGGCACCGGCTCGTCCCCAACGTGCGCGGCATCGGCAGCATGGTCGACAGCGTGACGCCCTTTTTCGGCCTCGGCGTCCCCGTCCTGGCGCTGGCCGCGCTGCTACGCCGGGCCTGGCTCGCCCTCGCCGCGCTGCTGCTGCCCGCCCTCGTCTGGGCCGGACTCTTCGGCCCGGCCTGGCTGCCCCGCGGGCACGCCGGCCCGGCCCAGCTCCGGGTGGCCAGCCAGAACCTGCTCGCCGCCAACCCGGACCAGGCCGCCACCGTGACCAGGCTCGCGGCCAGCGACCCGGATCTGATCGCGTTGCAGGAGCTGGAGCCGGGAACCCGGGACCGGGTCGGGCCCGGGCTGCGCGAGCGGTACCCGTACCAGGCCAGCAAGAGCACCGTGGCGCTCTGGAGCAGGTTTCCGATCCGGGAGTACGTCGGGGTCGACACGGGGCTGGAGTGGACCCGCGCCCTGCGGGCCGTGGTCGCCGCGCCCGGCGGCGACGTCGTCGTCTACGTGGCGCACCTCGGGTCGGCCCGGGCGGGGCGGACCGGCACCCGGGACCACACCCTCGCGATGCTCGCCGCCGCGGTACGGGCCGACCCCGCCGGGCGGCTCATCGTGCTCGGCGACCTCAACACCGCCACCACCGACCGGGTGATCACGCCCCTGACCGACCTGCTCGGCGACGCCCAGGCCGACGCCGGGCGCGGGCCCGGTTTCACCTGGCCGGCGGCGCTGCCGCTGATCCGCCCCGACCACGTGCTGTACCGGGGGCTCACCGCCACCTCGGCCGGCGTGCTGCGTACCCCGGCCAGCGACCACCGCGCGGTCACCGCCGCCTTCCGCGGCTAGGCCGCGTCCTGCCCTTCCGGCTCGGCGCTCGGCTACGTGGCGACCCTCGGCGGCTGACGCGGCGCGGTGACGGCTACGCGGCGGGCGGGTGCAGCGCGCCGGTCAGGGTGACGTGGCCCCCGCCGGCGACGCTCACCACGCCGTCCCCGTCGAGCGTGGCGCGGATGGTGCTCGGCCGCCCCATCGCCTCGCCCTGCACGATGGTGAGGGTCCGGTCCGGACCGAGCCGGCCGTCCCGGTGCAGCAGGGCGGCGAGCGGTCCGGCGGCGGTACCGGTCGCCGGGTCCTCGTCGAGCCCCATCCTCGGGTTGAAGAAACGCGTGTGCGCCCGGGCCCCGGTCGCGTTCGGGTCCAGCCAGGCCAGGTAGACCCCCTCGAAGTCGAGCGCTTCGGCGAGCGCGATCAGGGCCGCCCGGTCCGGGGTCGCGGCCGCGAGCGCGTCGCGGGCGCGCAGCGGCACCATCAGGTGGGCGGCGCCGGTGTCGGCCACCTGCGGGGCGAAGAGGTCGGAGACGTCGTCCCGGCCGAGGCCGACCGCGCGGGCGACCAGCTCGGGATCGGCGTACGCGCCGAAGCGCGCGGCCGTCTGGCGCAGCTCCAGCAGCCCGTCGGCGCCGACCGCGACCGGCAGGCGCTCGGTGCCGATCAGCTGGACGACGGCACCGCCCGGGCCCGGACGGGCGACCCGACCCGTCTCGAAGAGCCACCACCAGGCCCCGAGCGCGTTGTGGCCGGCGCCGAAGACCTCCACCCCGCCGGCCGTGAACGAGCGCAGTTCCCGCGTCGCCCCGTCCCGCCCGGGCAGCACGAACGTGGTCTCCGACTGGTTCAGCTCGCGGGCGACGGCGGCGTACCACGCCTCGGGTACCGTCCCCGGCCAGCCGGTCAGGTCGACGACGGCGAGCGGGTTGCCGGTCAGCGGGCCGTCGCCGAAGACGTCCACCAGCGCGAAGGGCAGCCGCCCGCCGGCCGGCTCCGGGTCGGCCGGACGCTCGGCCAGCTCCTGAAACAGGGTGATCTGCAGGTCGCCGGGGGTCTCCAGCCGGGAGTTCAGCGAGTTCCAGGGCGTACGAGTCGGCGGGGCGACGAGGGCGGCTCCGCCCGCGACCAGCGCGTCCGTGGCGGCCTCCGCCCGGTCCACCTGGAAGGCGAGGCGGATGTGCGGGCTCACCGGCCGGCCCACCTCGACCCGGTCGATCATTTCGCGCTGCGCCGGATTGGCGATCTCCAGCGTGGCCCGGCCGGCGTCGAGGATGACGACGCGCGCGCCGCCCTCGCCCTGGAAGGCGGCCTGCGGCCGCAGGTCGAGGACGTCCCGGTACAACGCCACGGCGGCCTCGTAGTCGGCGGCC
The DNA here is from genome assembly GCF_040676675.1 of Micromonospora sp. NPDC049559. Lineage (NCBI taxonomy): Bacteria > Bacillati > Actinomycetota > Actinomycetes > Micromonosporales > Micromonosporaceae > Micromonospora > Micromonospora sp. NPDC049559. Next base: position 53,629 of record NZ_JBFAPK010000041.1, read on the forward strand.
TCGACGACCACGCGCAACTGGTGGACCTGGTTCGCTGGGGGCTGTTCCGGCATGTCGAAGATCGTAGAACGGCGCGGGGGGCGCCGCTGGCCGCGCGGGCCCGCTACGGCTGCTGGTTGCGCACCCCGACCGGCTCGACGCTGACGGTGTGCCGGCCGGCGCCGTCGCTGGAGAACGGCCAGAGCCGGTCGGCGTATTCGGCCAGGTCGCTGAGCTGCTGGCGGGTCAACCCGGTCGACGAGATCCGGGCCTGTACGTCGGCGTGGTAGTTGCCGTCCTCGTCGCGCCCGAGCCGGGCCTCGGCGCTCACCCGTACCGTGTGCGCCTCGTCGGTGATCTCGCTCGCCGCCTCGACCGCCGCGTGGTGCAGGCAGGAGGCGAAGGCCGCCGCCAGCAGCTGCTCGGGCGCGAGCCCCGTGCAGTGCGGCGCGAGCGGCGAGGCCAGCGCGGTCGAGAGTTCGCCGTCGTCGGTACGCAACCGGCCGCCCTCGGCGGTGGCCACGGCGGCGCGTACCCAGGACTCCGTTTCCGGCATTCGCGGTCCCCCCCCGTCGGTCTTCCGCGGGCTACCCGGTGCCTCCGGCCCGAAACCCGCCGTCGCCGGCCGCCGCGGTGGTCGCCAGGATCACCTCGGCCACCAGGTCCGGGTCGTCGTGCATCGGTACGTGCCCGCAGCCGCTCAGCTCGACGTGCCGGGCCAGCGGCAGCCGGTGCCGGGCCAGCGCCGCCTGCCGGTACGGCAGGATCCGGTCCCGGGTGCCCCAGGCGACCGTCACCGGCACCGTCGGCTCGCCCCGGAAGACGTACCCGCGACCGGCCCGCGCCACCGCCTCGAAGGCGCGGCCGAGGCGCAGCGCCCGCGCGTCGGCGAACGCGGCCTCCGGCGCCAGCCGGCCGGGGCGGGCGAGCAGCATGCCGAACGAGAGCGCGCGCAGCGGGCCCACCCGGAACAGGCCGCGCAGCAGCGGCGCCGGCAGCCGGGTACCGAGCCGGTGCGCCCGCAGTACGCCTACCGCCCAGCGCAGCTCCGCCGGGGTGCAGAACCCGGCGGGGGAGATCGCCGTCGCGGAGGCGGCCCGGCCGGCGGCGGCCAGCTCCAGGGCGATCGCCCCGCCCAGGCTGTTGCCCGCCACGTGCGGGCGGTCCAGGCCGAGCGCGGCGCAGACCGCCGCCACCGCGGCGACCACCTCGGCCATGTCCCGGGGCAGCCCGGCGGCCGGTACCGGCGAGCCGCCGAAACCCGGCAGGTCCAGCGCGATCACGTCGTGCCGGGCGGCGAGCCGGTCCAGCACCGGCTGCCAGGCCCGCCGGTGGTGCCCGATGCCGTGCAGCAGCACCAGCGGCTCGCCGGCGCCGCGCCGGTCGAAGACGACGTCGGGCAGCACCGTCACGCCCCCTCGGGGCGGGCGTCGGCGGACTGCGCGGCGCCGGGGCGCGGCGCGGGAACCGGCGCGGGGGCCGGCGTGCCCTCCCGCGCCGCGGTGTGCCGCCCGAACGAGCGACCCAGGGCGCGGACCTGCTCCTCCAGCACCGGTACCGACCGGCGGGCGCCGCGGCCGAGCACCAGGTCGCTCACCGGGCTGAGCACCAGGGTCCGGGCGGCCTGCACCAGCCCGACGGCCCGTGGTACGTAGACCCGGCGGCGGCGCCGCTCGACGGCGTCCACCATGGCCTCGGCGCAGGCGGTGACCGAGGTGGTCGAGCCGACCGGCCAGGGCAGCCGGTCCAGCGCGGCCCGGAACGAGGGAAGGTCCTCCCGCGCGTCGCGGACCAGGTCGGTGTCGACCCAGGACGGGTGGGCGGTGCCGACGCGTACGCCGTGGTGGGCCAGTTCGAGCCGGATCGCGTTGCCGAACTGCTCCACCCCGGCCTTCGAGGCGCAGTACGCGGCCATCCCCGGCAGCGCCGCGAAGGCCGCCGCCGACGAGACGAGCAGCAGGTATCCCCGGCTGGCGATGAGCGCCGGCGCGGTGGCGGCGGCGGTACGCATGACGCCGATCAGGTTCACCTCGACGGTACGGACCTGCGCCTCGACGTCGCCGGCGGCGACGGTACCCCGGTTGGCGACGCCGGCGTTGGCGACGACCGCGTCGAGCCGGCCGAATGCCGCGAGGGTGCCCCGCACGGCCGCCGTGAGCGCGGCCTGGTCGGTGACGTCCGCGCCGAACCAGACGTGGTCGGGGCCGAGTTCGGCCCGCAGCGCCGCCAGCCGTTCCGGCTCCAGCCCCACCAGCGCGAGCCGGGCGCCGCGGGCGGCGGCGAGCCGGGCGGTGTGCTCGCCGATGCCCCGCGCCGCCCCGGTGATCAGCACGACCTCGCCGGTCAGCCCTCGTCCCACGTCGCCCCCTCTCGTCGTGCTCCGCGCACCGGCACGCCCCGGCGGTCCGGGCCGACCGGTACGCCGCGGAACGCGCGGGCGTCGAAGCGGCGCGTCCGCAGCCAGTACGACCAGGTGTAGCCGGGCCAGACGGTGGAGTTGCGCCCGTTCGCGTCGAGGTACCAGCTCCGGCAGCCGCCGCGCAGCCAGACCGTACCGCGCATCCGCCGGTCCACCGCCGCGACGAACGCGTCCTGCGCGGCCAGGGTCGGCTCGACCGCCCGGGTGCCGGTGCGGTCCAGGTGCCGCAGCAGGCCGAGCAGGTAGTGCAGCTGACTTTCGATCATGAAGACCACGGAGGTGTGCCCGAGGCCGGTGTTCGGACCCAGCAGCAGGAACAGGTTGGGGAAGCCGGCCACCGAGGTGCCCCGGTAGGCGCGCATCCCGTCCCGCCACGCGTCCGCGAGGCGCTGCCCGTCCCGGCCGCGGATCCGCGCGGCCAGCGGCACCTCGGTGACCCGGAAACCGGTACCGAGGATGATCGCGTCGACGGCGCGGACCGTGCCGTCGCGGGTGACCACGGCGTCGGGGCGTACCTCGGCGATCCCGTCGGTGACCAGCTCGACGTTGTCGCGGAGCAGGGCGGGATAGAAGTCGTCCGAGAGCAGCACCCGCTTGCAGCCCATCGTGTAGCTCGGCGTGAGCGCGGCGCGCAGCGTCGGGTCGGCGACGGCGGCGCGCAGGTGCCGGCGCGCCATCGCCTGCCCGAGGCGCATGGCGGCGGGGTGCAGGAAGGCGGCGGCCCGCCACTCCCGTCCCCAGTAGACGGCCGCGCGGGCCGCCCACCCCGCGACCGGGGCGGCCCGCAACAGCCGCCGGGCGGCCGTCCCGGTGGGCCGGTCGTGGCGCGGCAGGATCCAGGGCGGGGTCCGCTGGAAGAGGTGCAGCCGCCGTACGGCCGGGGCGATCCGGGGCACGAACTGGACCGCCGAGGCGCCCGTACCGACCACCGCCACCCGGCGGTCGCGCAGGTCGTACCCGTGGTTCCAGCGGGCCGAGTGGAAGACCTCCCCGGCGAAGCGGTCGAGCCCGGGCAGCCGTGGCACCGCCGGCGCCGAGAACGGCCCGGTGGCCAGCACCAGGACCTGTGCCCGGTAGCCGCCACGGGAGGTGTCGACCAGCCAGGTGCCGCTGTCGCCGTCCCAGGTCGCGCCGGTGACCTCGTGGCCCAGCCGCAGGTACGGCGCGAGCCCGTACCGCGACACGCAGTCCCGCAGGTACGCCCAGATCTCCGGCTGTCCGGAGAAGCGGTGCGACCAGTCGGGGTTCGGGGCGAACGACAGCGAGTAGAGGCGCGACGGCACGTCGCAGGCGCACCCCGGGTACGAGTTGTCCCGCCACGTGCCGCCGACCTCGTCGCCGCGTTCGAGGATCACCAGGTCGTGGTGGCCACGCTGGCGGAGCCGGATCGCCGCGCCGATGCCGCCGAAGCCGGCGCCCAGGATGGCGATCCGGACCCGCTGACGCCCGTCGTCGGTTGTCACGGCCGCTCCCACCGCCGCCCGGCGGTGAGCGCCGCCGCTCTCACCGCGCCTGCCGGTGTCGGGTGATCGCGCCCACCGGTCGTCTCCGGCAAGTTACCACCGGGTAGCCAGCGGTGGAAGGCGCGGCGGCGATCCGGGATGGATCAACCGGGCCAGGCGATCGCGTCGAGGAACTCCTCCACCGCCACGACCACCCGGCCCAGCACCGCCACCGAGTCGGTCAGCGGGCCGGGCACGTACATCCCGTGGTTGGCACCCTCGACCTCGAAGACGTGCGGGGAGAGCCGGCGGGCCAGGGCGCCGTCCCAACTCCTGTCGGCGGTGCCACCCACCAGCAGGAACGGCGCGCTCGCCCGGGCCAGGGCGGCGGCGACCCACGGCAGGTGCAGCAGCGGCGTGATCCACACGGCGGGCAACGAGCGCTCCGCGGCCAGCGCCGCGGCGTTCGACCCCAGCGACTTGGCGATCAGCAGCGGACGCCGGTCGGGCACCTCGTGCGGGCCGCGCCCGTCGAGCCTGTCGAGCAGCGGGGCGACCTCGCCGCGTACCCAGCCCTCCGTCCGCGCGTCGTCGAGCGGCTCGGGCGGCTCCTGCGACCACGAGTGCCGGTGCACCGTCGCGCCCCGCCGCTCGGCCGCGTCGCCGGAGTACATGAGCAGCGGTGCCCCGGGTCCGAACCATAGGCCGGGAACGACGACAGCGTCAGCCATGCCGGCGAGCCTAGGAGATCGGGCGCTGGTACCGACAGCCGGCCGATCGAACCTTCGCCCACGCCGGTACGGTCGCCCGCCGCGCTCGCGACCGGGTCACGGAATCAGATACCAGAAGTACCAGCCGCCGGCGCCCCGGTCGAAGTAGCAGCCGTCGGTCTCGTAGTCGAACGACGCGACGATGCGGTACACCTCGCACGTGCCGTAGTCCGAGAAGAACGGCGAGAGGGCCCAGAAGCCCTCGGCCGTGGCGGGCGCGGAGACGCTGACCCGCTCGCGCGGCGCCTCGGCCGCGGTGGTGGTCGCTGCCGCCGCCGGCGCGCCGAGTGCGAGGACCCCGGCCGCCACCGTCAGGGCCAGGGCGGTCGCCCGACCGGTTCTCTTCATGTCTCGACTTCCTCTCCGTCCGCCGCTCCGGCGCCGCTCGGCGCCGGACCACACCCGAGGCTTCCAGGTCCGGCTTGCACGCGGCTTTCACGACGCTGGCGCGACCGACCGGCCCGGTCGGCGCGGGTGCGCCGGCGTGACGGGTTGTCCGGGTGGGCGGGCGGTACGCGCGTCCGGCGGGTCGCGCCGCCGATTCCGGCGGAGGGCGAGGTAATGTTATCGCTAACAAGATCAGCCGGCCCGGTACAGCCACAAAACCGCTGGTGGAGCGGCTGCACCACGCCGGGTCCGGCCGGGCGACGGTGGCCGGACGGGCGGTCGTCGCCGGCATGATCCGTCGCGGCCGGGTGTGCCGCGCGGGGGTCGTACGCTGAACGGCGTCCCGGCGCGGCGGTCCGGGCCGGACGTCGGAAGAGGTACCAGGTGAGTGACAAGACGGTGAGTGACAGAACGCTCCGCAGCCCCGCGATGACCGACGTAGCCCGGCTCGCCGGCGTCTCGCACCAGACCGTCTCCCGGGTGCTCAACGACCACCCGAACGTCCGCGAACAGACCCGGTTACGGGTCCGTGCGGCCATCGCCGAACTGGGGTACCGGCCGAACCGGGCCGCCCGGACGCTGGTCACCGGCCGGTCCCAGTTGATCGGCGTGGTGGCGCAGAACTCGACCCTCTACGGGCCCGCCTCGCTGCTCGCCGCCTTCGAGCAGGTGGCCGCCGAGGCCGGCTTCGCGGTGAGCGTCGGCAGCGTACGGCTGCTGGACCACCGCTCGATCGCCGAGGCGGTGGAGCGCCATCTCGACCAGCGGGTCGCCGGGATCATGGTCATCGCCCCGGTCACCTCGGCGACGGCGGCCCTCGACGGCCTGCGTACCGACGTCCCGCTGGTGAGCGTCGACGGCGATCCCGCCTCGACGACCGCGCTGGTCACCGTCGACCAGGTCGCCGGCGCCCGGGACGCCACGCGCTGCCTGCTGGCGGCGGGCCACCGGACCGTCTGGCACGTCTCCGGCCCGCCGGACTGGTTCGACAGCGCCGGCCGGATCGAGGGCTGGCAGCAGGCCCTCCGGGAGGCCGGCGCGGAGGTTCCGCCCCTGGTCTCCGGCGACTGGACCGCGGCGGCCGGCTACCGCGCCGGCCAGATGCTGGCCCGCGTGCCGGAGGCGACCGCGATCTTCGCGGCAAACGACCATCTGGCGCTCGGCATCCTGCGGGCGATGAGCGAGCGGGGCCGGCGGGTGCCGGAGGACGTCAGCATCGTCGGCTTCGACGACGTACCGGAGGCCGCGTACTTCATCCCGCCGCTGACGACCATCCGCCCGGACTTCCCGGCGGTCGCCCGCGCGGGGCTGGCGCTGCTGCTGGAGCAGATCGAGTCGGGTCGCCCGGCGTCGCGCCGGGAGACGATCGCACCGACCCTGGTGACCCGCGACAGCGTCGCACCACCCGCCGCCTGACCCCGGGCCGCGCGCCCCGTGGTCTGCCGGGCACGGTCGAGCATGGAGTTGTGGTCGGCGGTACGCCCTATTGGCGGCCTATGTCGCCGCCACCGCTCCATGATCGACGCGGTCTGACCTTCGTTACCGGACTGTTACGGCCAGCGGTTGACCGGGCAATTGTTAGCGATAACATCGTCCGAAAGTTCCACCATCACCAATCACCGTCCCCGCGCGGTCGGCGCTGCCACCGGTCCGGGGCCCTGCGACGAAAGGTGCCGCCATGCCGCTCGACGCCGCGGATGCGCTGCTGGTGGGAGTCGACTTCGGCACGCTCTCGGGACGTGCCGTGGTGGTACGCGCGGCCGACGGGGCCGAACTGGGCTCCGCGGTCTTCGAGTACCCGCACGCGGTGCTGACCGAGACGCTGCCCGGCCACGACGTCCGGCTCGGCGTGGACTGGGCGCTCCAGGTGCCGAACGACTACGTCGAGGTGCTGCGGCACGCGGTACCGGAGGCGGTCGAGCGGGCCGGTGTGGACCCCGCCCGGGTCGTCGGCATCGCCACCGACTTCACCGCCTGCACGATGGTGCCCACCCTGGCCGACGGCACGCCCCTGTCGGAGCTGCCGGAGTTCGCCGACCGGCCGCACGCGTACGTCAAGCTCTGGCGCCACCACGCGGCCCAGCCGCAGGCCGATCGGATCAACGAGCTGGCCGCCCGGCGGCAGGAGCCGTGGCTGGCCCGGTACGGCGGCATGATCTCCTCGGAGTGGGAGTTCGCCAAGGCGTTGCAGGTGCTGGAGGAGGACCCCGAGGTCTACGCCCGCATCGAGCGCTGGGTCGAGGCCGCCGACTGGATCGTCTGGCAGCTCACCGGCAGCTACGTCCGCAACGCGTGCAGCGCCGGCTACAAGGGCATCCTCCAGGACGGCCGGTACCCCGACCCGGAGTTCCTGGCCGAGCTGAACCCGGCCTTCGCCGACTTCGTGAAGACCCGGCTGGAGCAGCCGATCGGGCAGCTCGGCGCGGCGGCGGGACGGCTGACCGAGCAGGCGGCCGGCTGGACCGGGCTGCCGGCCGGCATCGCGGTCGCGGTGGGCAACGTGGACGCCCACGTCACCGCCGCCGCCGGCAACGCGCTGGCGCCCGGCCAGATGGTCGCCATCATGGGGACCTCGACCTGCCACGTAATGAACGGCGACGAGCTGCGGACCGTACCGGGCATGTGCGGGGTCGTCGACGGCGGGATCGTTTCCGGCAGCTGGGGCTACGAGGCCGGCCAGAGCGGCGTCGGCGACATCTTCGCCCACTTCGTACGGACCCACGTGCCGGCCGAGTACCGGCACGCCGCCGAGGCCGAGGGCGTCTCGGTGCACGAGTACCTGACCCGGCTCGCCGCCCGGCAGCGCGTGGGCGAGCACGGCCTGATCGCGCTGGACTGGCACAGCGGCAACCGCTCGGTGTTGGTGGACCACGAACTCTCCGGGGTGCTGGTCGGCGAGACGCTCGCCACCCGCCCCGAGGACATCTACCGGGCGCTGATCGAGGCGACCGCGTTCGGTACCCGCACGATCATCGAGACCTTCACGGCGGCCGGCGTGCCGGTCTCGGAGCTGTTCGTGGTCGGCGGTCTGGTCAAGAACGAGCTGCTGATGCAGATCTACAGCGACGTGACCCGGCTGCCGCTCTCGCTGATCACCTCGGAGCAGGGGCCGGCGCTCGGTTCGGCGATCCACGCGGCGGTGGCCGCCGGGCTCTACCCCGACGTCCGTACCGCCGCCGCGGCGATGGGGCGCGTCGAGCGCGCCGTCTACACCCCGGACCCGGACGCCGCGGCCCGCTACGACGAGCTGTTCGAGGAGTACCGGCGGCTGCACGACTACTTCGGACGAGGAGGCAACGGCGTGATGCGCAGACTGCGGGCCATCCAGCGGCGGGCGGTGACGTCCCGATGACGATCACGGGCGCGGTCGGCGCGACCGTGCGGCGGCTGCGCGAACAGGTGGCCGCGCTCCATGCCGAGCTGCCCCGCAACGCGCTGGTGGTCTGGACCGCCGGCAACGTCTCGGCCCGGGTGCCCGACGCCGACCTGCTGGTCATCAAGCCGTCCGGCGTCGGCTACGACGAGATCACCCCCGACAACATGGTCGTCACCGACCTCGACGGCCGGCTCGTCGAGGGCGACCTGGCGCCCTCGTCGGACACCGCCGCGCACGCCTACGTCTACCGGCACATGCCGCACGTCGGGGGAGTGGTGCACACCCACTCCACCTACGCCACCGCCTGGTCCGCGCGGGGGGAGGCGATCCCCTGCGTGCTCACGATGATCGCCGACGAGTTCGGCGGGGAGATCCCGGTGGGCCCGTTCGCCCTGATCGGGGACGACTCCATCGGCCGGGGCATCGTGCAGACGCTCGCCGGGCACCGCTCCCCGGCGGTGCTGATGCGCAACCACGGCGTCTTCACCATCGGCCGTACCGCGCGCGACGCGGTCAAGGCGGCGGTGATGTGCGAGGACGTGGCCCGCACCGTGCACATCGCCCGGCAGCTCGGTACCCCGCTCGCCATCGACCAGGCCGACGTGGACGCGCTCTACGCGCGCTACCAGAACGTGTACGGGCAGGCGTCCTAGCCATGCTCCCGAGGAAAGGAACCGACATCGCTACCCGCGTGAAACCCCAGATCTGGTTCCTCACCGGCAGCCAGCACCTGTACGGGCCGGAGACCCTGGCGCAGGTGGCCGAGCAGTCGCAGCAGATCCAGCGGATGCTGGACGGCTCCGGCGCCATCGCCGCCGAGATCGTCTGGCGCCCGGTGCTCACCGACGCCGCCGCGATCCGGCGGGTGATGCTCGACGCCAACTCCGACCCGGAGTGCGTCGGCGTGATCGCGTGGATGCACACCTTCTCGCCGGCCAAGATGTGGATCACCGGCCTGGACGCGCTGCGCAAGCCGCTGCTGCACCTGCACACGCAGCTCAACGCGGCCCTGCCCTGGTCCACCATCGACATGGACTTCATGAACCTGAACCAGGCGGCGCACGGCGACCGCGAGTTCGGGTTCGTGCAGACCCGGCTGGGCGTGCCGCGCAAGACCGTCGCCGGACACGCCTCGGACCCGTCCGTGGTCGCGCGCGTCGACGGCTGGGCGCGCGCCGCGATCGGCGTACAACACCTGCGCGAGCTGCGGCTGGCCCGCTTCGGCGACAACATGCGCGACGTCGCGGTCACCGAGGGGGACAAGGTCGAGGCGGAGCTGCGCTTCGGCGTCTCGGTCAACACGTACGGGGTGAACGACCTCGTCACGCGGGTCGACCGGGTGGCCGACGCGGAGGTCGACGCGCTGGTGGCCGAGTACGCCGAGCGGTACCGGCTCGCGCCCGGGCTCGACGCCGGCGGCGAGCGGCACTCCTCGCTGCGCTACGCCGCGCGGATCGAGTTGGGCCTGCGCGAGTTCCTGACCGAGGGCGACTTCGGCGCCTTCACCACCAACTTCGAGGACCTCGGCGGCCTGCGCCAGCTCCCGGGCCTGGCGGTGCAGCGGCTGATGGCCGACGGCTACGGCTTCGGCGGCGAGGGCGACTGGAAGACCTCCGCGCTGCTCGCCGCGGTGAAGGCGATGGGCGCCGGCACCGGCGCGGGCACGTCCTTCATGGAGGACTACACCTACCACTTCGGCCCCGGCGAGCCGAAGATCCTCGGCGCGCACATGCTGGAGGTCTGCCCGAGCATCGCGGCCGGCCAGCCGTCCTGCGAGATCCACCCGCTCGGCATCGGCGGCCGGGAGGACCCGGTCCGGCTCGTCTTCGACGCCGCGCCCGGGGCCGGGCTGGTGGTCGGCCTGGCCGACCTCGGCGACCGGTTCCGGCTGGTGGCCAACGAGATCGAGGTGGTACCGCCGGACGAGCCGCTGCCCCGACTGCCGGTGGCGCGGGCGGTGTGGAAGCCGGCCCCGTCGCTGACCACCTCGGCCGAGTCGTGGCTGATGGCCGGCGGCCCGCACCACACCGTGCTGACCCAGGCCGTCGGTGCCGAGGCGCTGCGCGACTTCGCCCAGATGCTCCGTACCGAGCTGGTGCTGATCGACGAGCGGGCCACCACGGCGGACGTCGCCGACCGGCTGCGCTGGAACCAGGCCTACTACCGGCTGGCCGAGGGGCTGCCCGGCGGGCGATGAGAACCGACTCGACAGACACGAAGCTCAGACACAAGGGAGTGCACATGAGATCCGTACGGTTCGCGACGGTGGCGGGTACCGTCGTGCTCGCCGTGGCCCTGGCCGGCTGCGGTTCGAGCACCAAGAAGGTCGACGAGCAGCCGCAGGCCGGCGACAACGCGGGCGCGCTGGTCGGCGTGACCATGCCGACGCGGTCCTCGGAGCGGTGGATCCACGACGGCGACAACGTCAAGAGGGCGCTGGAGAAGCTGGGCTACAAGGTCGACCTGCAGTACGCGGAGAACGACATCCCGACCCAGGTGAACCAGATCGAGAACCAGATCACCAAGGGCGCGAAGCTGCTGATCATCGCCTCGATCAACGGCAAGGCGCTGACGAACCAGGTGGATCAGGCGGCGGCCAACCACATCCCGGTCATCTCCTACGACCGGCTCATCCTGAACAGCCCGAACGTGGACTACTACGCCACCTTCGACAACTTCAAGATCGGCGTGCAGCAGGCCACCTCGCTGCTGGTGGGGCTGAAACTGCTCAAGGCCGACGGTACGCCGGGCGAGGCCAAGGGCCCGTTCAACATCGAGCTTTTCGCCGGCTCGCCGGACGACAACAACTCCAGCTACTTCTTCAACGGCGCGATGAGCGTGCTCCAGCCGTACATCGACAAGGGCACCCTGGTCGTCAAGAGTGGGCAGAAGGACTTCGACACCATCGCCATCCTGCGGTGGGACCCGGCGACCGCGCAGCGGCGCATGGAGGACCTGCTGACCTCGACGTACAAGGGCGGGGCCAAGGTCGACGGCGTGCTCTCGCCGTACGACGGGCTGTCGATCGGCATCCTGTCGGCGCTGAAGAGCAGCGGCTACGGCACCGGCGGCCAGCCGTACCCGATCGTCACCGGCCAGGACGCCGAGCTCGCCTCGGTCAAGTCGATCGTCAAGGGTGAGCAGTACTCGACCATCTACAAGGACACCCGCAAGCTCGCCGACGTCACGGTGAAGATGGCCGACGTCGTGCTCAAGGGCGGCAAGCCCGAGGTGAACAACACCACGGACTACAACAACGGCAAGAAGGTCGTCCCGTCGAATCTGCTCGACTTCGTGGTGGTGGACAAGAACAACTACAAGTCCGCCCTGATCGACACCGGCGCCTACACCCAGGCCCAGGTGGGCTGATCCGTGCCGGCCCCGGTCGCGGTGCGTCGCGACCGGGGCGGCCGCCGCCGGTCCGGGCCGACCCGGTCGGCCCGGACCGGCGGCGGTGCCGGAGCGAGGGGAGAGACATGAGCGAGAACATCCTGCAGATGCAGGGCATCACCAAGACGTTCCCCGGGGTCAAGGCGCTCCAGGACGTGAACCTGTCGGTGCGGCGGGGCGAGATCCACGCGATCTGCGGAGAGAACGGCGCCGGCAAGTCGACGCTGATGAAGGTGCTGTCCGGGGTGTATCCGCACGGCTCCTACGACGGTGAGATCCTCTTCGACAGCGAGCCGTGCCGGTTCACCGGCATCCGCGACAGCGAGCAGCGCGGCATCGTCATCATCCACCAGGAGTTGGCGCTGAGCCCGCAGCTCTCCATCGCGGAGAACATCTTCCTCGGCAACGAGCGCGCCCGCCGTGGCTTCATCGACTGGAACCGCACCAACCACGAGGCCGGCGAGCTGCTGCGCCGGGTCGGGCTGCGGGAGAACCCGGTCACCCCGGTCAACGAGATCGGGGTCGGCAAGCAGCAGCTCGTGGAGATCGCCAAGGCGCTGTCGAAGCGGGTCCGGCTGCTGATCCTGGACGAGCCGACCGCCGCGCTGAACGACGAGGACTCGGCACACCTGCTCGACCTGCTGCGCGGGCTGCGGGACGAGGGGATCACCTGCGTGATCATCTCGCACAAGCTCAACGAGGTGATCGCGATCGCCGACTCGATCACGATCCTGCGCGACGGCCGCACCGTCGAGACCCTGGACATGGCGAACGACCGGGTGACCGAGGACCGGATCATCTCCGGCATGGTCGGCCGAGACCTGGAGCACCGGTTCCCGCCGCACGAGCCGCGCATCGGCGACGAGGTGCTGCGGATCGAGGACTGGACCGTGCACTCGCCGACCCAGCGCGAGCGGGTCGTGGTCTCCCACGCCAACCTCACCCTGCGCCGAGGCGAGATCGTCGGGCTGGCCGGCCTGATGGGCGCCGGCCGTACCGAGCTGGCGATGAGCGTCTTCGGCCGCTCGTACGGGGCGAACATCTCCGGCCGGCTCGTCAAGGACGGCAAGGAGATCGTGCTGCGCTCGGTACGGGACGCGATCCGGCACCGCATCGCGTACGCCACGGAGGACCGCAAGCGGTACGGGCTGAACCTCGTCGAGGACATCAAGCGCAACGTCTCCGCGTCCGCCCTCGGCAAGCTGGCCCGCCGGGGCTGGGTCGACGACCGGGAGGAGTTCCGCGTCGCCGACGGGTACCGGCACAGCATGAACATCAAGGCGCCCAGCGTGCTCAGCGTCACCGGCAAGCTCTCCGGCGGCAACCAGCAGAAGGTGGTGCTGTCGAAGTGGATATTCACCGACCCGGACGTGCTGATCCTCGACGAGCCGACGCGCGGCATCGACGTCGGCGCCAAGTACGAGATCTACACGATCATCAACCGGCTGGCCGACGAGGGTAAGGCGATCCTGGTCATCTCGTCGGAGCTGCCGGAGCTGATCGGCCTCTGCGACCGGATCTACACGCTCTCCGCCGGGCGGATCACCGGCGAGGTGCCCCGGGCGGAGGCCACCCAGGAACGCCTCATGACCTTCATGACAAAGGGACAGGAGTAGACCGCGATGACCAGCGTCGCACCCACCAATGCCGACCTGGCGGTCGACCCCACCCCGGGCGGTGCCGGCAGCCCGGCCGCCGGATCCTCCCGGCGGTTCCAGCTCAACCTGCGCGAGAGCGGCATCTACATCGCCTTCGCGCTGATCATCGCGCTCTTCGCGGTGCTCACCGGCGGCGACCTGTTGCAGCCGCAGAACATCAGCAACATCATCGTGCAGAACTCGTACGTCCTGATCCTGGCGATCGGGATGATCCTGATCATCATCGCCGGCCACATCGACCTCTCCGTGGGCTCGGTGGTCGCCGTCTGCGGTGCGATCACCGCCGTACTCACCGTCGAACACGGCGTACCGTGGCCGCTCGCGCTGCTGGCGGCCCTGATCGCCGGCGGCGTGATCGGGGCGTGGCAGGGCTACTGGATCGCGTACTTCGGCATCCCGGCGTTCATCGTCACGCTCGCCGGCATGCTGCTGTTCCGCGCGCTCACCCTGACCGTGCTCAAGAACCAGGGCATCGGCCCGTTCCCGGACCAACTGCGTACCCTGTCGAACGGCTTCACCGAGGGCTACCTCGGCAACGTCGGTCTCGGCGACGCGCTGGGCGGCGCCGACCTGTTCAGCCTGCTGGTCGGCGTGGTGGCGATCGCCGGCATCGCGCTGACCCAGTGGCGCACCCGGGCGGGCCGGCTGCGGTACCGGCAGACCGTCGACCCGATGCCGCTCTTCCTCGCCAAGATCGTCGTACCGTCGCTGCTGGTCGTCTTCGTGGTGGTGCAGCTCGCCCGGTTCCGCAACCTGCCCTGGGTGCTGGTGCTGCTCGCCGCGCTGGTACTGATCTACTCGTTCCTCTCCAACCGCTCCGTCTTCGGCCGCCAGATCTACGCGGTCGGCGGCAACCTCCAGGCCGCCACGCTCTCCGGCGTCAAGGTCAAGTCCGTGGTCTTCTGGCTCTTCGTCAACATGGGCGTGCTCGCCGCGCTCGCCGGGGTCATCTTCGCCGGCCGGCTCAACCAGGCCGGCCCGACCGCCGGTACCTCCTTCGAGCTGGACGCGATCGCGGCGGCCTTCATCGGCGGCGCCGCGGTGCAGGGCGGCGTCGGCAAGGTCGTCGGCGCGATCACCGGTGGCCTGATCATGGGCGTGATCAACAACGGCATGTCCCTGATCGGCGCGCCGAGCGAGCAGGTCATGCTGGTCAAGGGCGCGGTGCTGCTCGCGGCCGTCGCGTTCGACGTCTGGACCAAGCGGCGCGCGGGGGCTTCCCGCTGAGGTTCGACCCGGTTGCGGTCGTGGTGGGGCCCGCCGTACCCCGCGAAGCCCGTCAGGCTTGATGTCTTCGCGTGGCACGGCGGGCCCCACCCCGGTCCTGTCGCTGCGGCACAAAGGACAGCGGCGCCGGCTGCCTGACCGGTTCACGTCCATCGAAAGGCCCATGCCCCATGGTCGTGCTCAGAGACCCTGCCCGACCTCCACCAGATACCCGTCGGGGTCGCGCAGATAGCAACGGATCTCCGTACCGTGGTCCTTCGGCTCGGTGATGAAGTCCGCGCCCCTGGCCTTCCACTCCGTGTAGAGCTTCCGGATGTCCCGGACCCGGACGTTCATCGCGCAGCTCAGGATGTCGGGATCAACAGGCGCCCTGGCCTGCACCATCGGCTTGTCGTCCGTCGGACCACCCTCGACGTTGATGATGATGTAGCTGTTGAAGAACTTCATGATCAGCGGGTTGCTCTCGTGTACGCACGTCGCCCCGAAGACCCGCTCGTAGTACTCGCGGGAACGGTCCAGGTCGCGGACGATGAGCAGGGTCGCGAGGAACATGCCGTCTTCGGGCTCGAAATAGTCCGGAGCTGGGTTCACCAAGGCCATAACCACCCCCGTGCCACTCAAATGGCGGAGGTGTCCCCGGCGAGGAGCGGTTTAAACGCACGAGGTGCGGCGCCAACGTGGCGCGGCGCCAACGAGGTGCGGGGCGCCGGGGTCAGCGGAGGCGGAAGCGGTCGGCGAAGGTGGAGAGCTGATCGTGCTGTTCTTCCGGATCGGGGCTGGTGGGGGCGACGACGAGGCGGGTCACGCCCTGCGCGGCGAGCGCCTCGGCGCCCTCCGGGGTCAGGTCGATCGAGGCCCACCGGGTGTACTCCAACGCGTCCGGGTCGCGGCCGGCCGCGGCGGCGGCCGACCGGGCGAGGTCGAGCTGGGCGGCGCGCTCCTGGGGCATGAGCGCCCCGCCGGGGAAGTAGCCGTCGCCCCGCCGGCCGGCGCGGCGCGCGGAGGCGCGGCTCGAACCGCCGACGTGGATCGGCAGCCCGGTGGCGTGGTACGGCTTCGGGAAGCTGACGAGGTCGTCGAAGTCGAAGAACTCGCCGTGGTAGCTCACGCCCTCCGCGCCGCCGGCCCAGAGCAGCCGCAGCACGTCGATCGCCTCGTCCGTGCGCCGGCCCCGGCTGGCGAAGTCCACCCCCACCGCCCGGGCCTCACCCGGCAGCGAGCCGAGCCCCACGGTCAGCAGCCGCATCCGCCCCTTCGAGAGGACGTCGATGGTGGCCAGGCGCTTGGCGAGGGTCACCGGATGGTGGTACGGCAGCAGCAGCACCCCCGTACCAAGCAGCAGCCGGTCGGTGGCGGCGGCGACGAAGGTCAGGCAGGCGAGCGGGTCGCCGTACGGCAGCGTCGGCGGCAGCGGCATCTCGCCGAACGTCGCGCCGGGATAGAGCACGACGTGTTCGGGCAGGTAGAGTCCCTCGAAGCCGCACTCCTCGGCGTGCCGGGCGTAGCCGACGAGCCGGTCGGGATCGACGCCGTAGAAGGGAGTGCTGTAGCTGACCGCGAACCTCATCGCCGTACCTCTTCCATTGCCGGGTGCGACGGTGACGCTAGACGTTGACGCCGACGTCAGGGCAACTCCGCGGCGGTGGGGGTACGGATGAGCCCAGCCCGCTGTTCACCGCGCTGATGACGCGTCCGGACGAGCAGCCGACCGAACGGCGGCTCTCCTGACCACGCCCTGACCCCGGCGCCGTGTCGGCGGGCGGCGACCGGCTGGCCGATCCCGGCAACCGCACCGGGACCGGCCGGCCGCCGTCTGCCCTAGATGCGCGCTTGCCGGTGCAGCCCGACGGTCCCGGCGGTCAGCAGGACCACCGCGCCGACGACGAACATCCAGAACCATACGTTGCCGAGGACGTCGGGCTGTCCCAGGCCGCCCTGGGCATAGATCGTCAGTGGCGCGATGGTCAACGACAGGGGAAGCAGGCTCGCGGCAATGGTGACCCGGGCGTCGACGACGATCCACAACAGGAAACCGACCATCACCACGAGGGTCGCCCACGGCTGTACGCCGATCGTCACCTCGTAGTCGGTGGGCAACAGGAGTACCGCGACCGGGACGGCGAGCAGCCAGGCCAGCGACCGCCGCGTGCCGGTCGCCCGCCAGAGGATCAACGGTACGAGCAACGGCAGGGCGAGCGGCAGCGGCCAGAACGTCGCGTCGGCCATCGCGAAATCCACGGCGAGTTCGATCGGTGGGTAGTGGAGTTCACCGGTGACGACGTCGACGCCCACGCTGGTGAAGAACAGCGCGGCCAGCGTTGCGGCGAGCGCGCCGAGCGTCGCCAACAGACCCGCCACGTACCGTCCGCGCGCCACCGTCACCACCGCCACGGCCGCGACGGCGGTACCCAGTGGATAGAGCAGTTCCTGTGGGTACTCGATCGCGCGCTCGGCGATCATCCGAGGGACGACCCGGCCGGTCTCGGCCAGGCTGGCGGCGGTGGCGTAGGCCAGCAGCAGGAGCGCCGCGAGTCGCAACACCGGGGGCCAGGACTGCCCGGTCGAGCGGGGGCGGTGTGCTCCCGCTCTCGTCTGCAGGCCGTGCAGGACGAGCACGCCGGCTTCGCGCGCGGTCGGACGCTGACCCCGCCCCGGTGCGGATCCGTCAGCGGCGGCCGGTGAAGCGCTCGCCGACGGACTCGATCCGCGCGATCTCGGTACGGAAGAAGCCGGCGATCTCGGCACAGCGGTCGTGGTCGACCGGGCCGCCCTCGCGCGCCGGCAGGTCCGGGTACGGGCTGCCGATCACGAAGATGTTCTCGTCGTTGTACTGGTTCGCCGGTGCCGTGTAGTTGAACGAGCCGGCGATCACGGTGGCGTCGTCGACCACCATGAGCTTGTGGTGCAGCTTGCCGAAGGCGGGGGAGCGCACGGGGGCGTACAGGGCGATGTTGGCCCGGTCGAGGTCGTGCGTGGCGGCCCACTTCTGTACGCCCTGGCCCGGGTCGACCGCGCCGGTCACGGTACGCCCGGCGCTGGACAGCGCGATCATGGCGTCGTCGATGCCGGAGGAACCGGCGAAGGTGAAGATCGCGAAGTCGACCCGGTCGGTCGCCTTCAGCATCTGCTTCATGATCTCAAGCTCGGGCGTGTGGTCGGGCGCGAAGAGCACCTTCACCGGTACCCCGGCCAGGTTGTAGCTGCGGGGGACCTCGCCGTGCTCGCCGCGCCCGAAGCGCCCGGCCCGGAGGCGGGCGAACTCGCCCGCGTACTCCCGGCAGATCCGGACGTCGTGGAAGACGACCACGTGGTTGAGGTTGCGGTGGCAGTCCGTACCGGTGAAGTTCGCCGAGCCGGAGAGGACCGCGGCGGCGCCCTCGGCGCGGTCCCGGTAGTCGCGCACGATGAACTTCTGGTGGAAGATCGCCGGGTTGTAGTCGGCCTTCACGTCGACGTTGCAGCGCAGCAGCGCGGCCAGGATCTCGCGGTTCGGCTCCAGGCTCCGGCTGCCCGGCTCGGCCGCCCACTGCACCCGCTGGCGCGCCGCCTCCGCCGACTCGCCGGCCCGCGCCGCCACCTTGGGCAGCTTCGCGGTGCAGAGGTAGTCCTGCTCCAGCACGACCCGTACGCTCACGCCCCGGAACCGCGCGTCCAGCAGCGCCTGCGCGATCGGCATCGAGTCCAGTTCCTGTACCGCGATGTCGAGGCTGTGCCGAGCGCCGGCGACGAACTCGACGATCACCCGTTCCAGTTCGTCGGCGGCGCCGAGTTCCCGCGGCCCGACGTACGCCTCGATCTTCTGACCAGCGAAGGTCGCCATGCCACCCACCCTGGCAGGGTTTCCGCTGGTCCGGTGTCGGGTCGCCCCAGCCGGTCGGACGGATCACGGACCGCCGGATCCGCCGATGCCGGATCCATCCGGCCGAACGAGAGCCCGGGTCGGCAGGAGAGCCGCCGGAGACCCCCGACGGGCGCGGTGTGACAGATGTCAGTACGCCGACCGTGCGGATCGCACCGAATCTCGTGAACCACGGCACTGCCGGGCGTACGCGGGGCCGAAAACGATGGAGGCGTGACCCAGAACGACTTCCGCACCACGCCCTCCGCGCCGGACGCCGGCTCCGGAACCGCCGGCGCCACGACCCCGCGTCGCGGCCCCCGACCCGTGCCGCCGGGCGTCGAGTACCACCGCGTCCTCGCCGGCGACCGGAGGCGCGTCGGGCGCGGCGTGCTGGCCCTCGCGCTGCTGCTGCTCGGCCTCTTCGGCTTCGGCGGCCTCGTCACCTACGCCGGGGGACAGCTCGACCTGCACGTCTTCGGCCGCCACAGCGTCATCGCCGGCGGCACCGAGTTCACGCCGATCACGCACCTCGGCAACGTCGTCTCGATCGCGCTGCTCATCCCGTGGAGCATGTTCCTCCAGCGCTGGCTCTACGGGGTACGGGGCGCCTCGCTGCACTCGGTGCTCTCGACGCTGCGCCCCGCCCTCGTCGGCCGCGCCGTGCTGATCCTGCTGCCGGTCTGGGCCGTCTACCTGACGGTGTTCACGGCGCTCTCGCCGTCCCGGGTGTCGGAGTGGGCCACGTCCGACCTGCTCTGGATCTTCGCGATCACGATCGTTCTCCAGCCGCTGCAGTCCGCCGGGGAGGAGTACGGCTTCCGCGGGCTCGCGTTCCGCGTCGCCGCCTCCTGGGGCCGGGGAACGCGTACCTCGCTCGTGATCGGCGTCGCCGTCTCGACGCTCCTGTTCGCGGTCATCCACGCCTCCACCGACCCGTGGCTGAACGTCTACTACCTCAGCCTGGGCGTCACCTGGTCGCTCATCACCTGGCGTACCGGGGGACTGGAAACCTCCATCGTGATCCACGCCACGAACAACACGCTCGCGTTCCTGCTGATGCTCGTGACGCACAGCGATCCCGTCTCCGGCGCGGACCGCTCGTCCGGCGTCGGCTCGGTCATCTTCCTGATCCCGTGCACACTGCTGGCGATCGTCACCACCGTGATCTGGGTCCGCACCCGTCGCGCCGGTCCCGCCCGCACGCCGGGCCCCGGGACGCGGCCGGCTGCGGCGGATACCCCGAAAGGCACAATGAGGGCATGAGCGACTGGCCGGTGGTCAGCGCGCGACGGTTCGAGACGTTCGTGCGCTGGTCCACGTACGCGGTCGTCACCACCCCGCTCGTCACGCTGCTCAGCGGCCTGTCCGGGACGGGATTCCCCACCCGGGGGCACCGCGACACGGTCGTCGCGGCGGCGGTGCTCGCGGTGCTGCTCGTCGTCGGCAACGTCCTCGTGAGCCGGCGGAGCGTCGACCTGGTCGTCGGCCGGGGCCGGCGCCCACCCGCCGCCGGCCTCGTGGCTTGGGGCGGGCTGCTGGTGGCGACCGTCGCCGTGCTCCTCACCATCCCGGGACCCGTACCGGCCGTCACGGTCGCCGCAGCCGTCGGATCGGCCGCCGCGAGCCTCGTACCGCTCCTCGACGCGCGCCGCACGCTGGCGCTGAACGCGGGCGTCGGGGCGCTCGCGATCCCGCTCGCCGTGCTCGTCGACCCTCCGCTGCTGGTCGTGAGCGCGCTGATCGTCAGCGTGGCCCTCTGGGCGTGCTGGTCGAGCGTGTGGACGCTGCGGGTGCTGCACGAACTGCAGGGCGCGCACGCCGATCGGGCCGCGCTCGCCCTCGCCAACGAGCGGCTGCGCATCTCCCGCGACCTGCACGACGTCTTCGGCCGTACCCTCGCCGCCATCGCCGTGAAGAGCGAACTCGCCTCGGAACTGGTGCGCCGCGGGCGCGCCGAGCGCGCCGCCGACGAGATGGCCGAGGTGCGCCGCCTGGCGGGGGAGGCCGGCACGGAGGTGCGCCGGGTGGTTCGGGGCGAACTGCGGACCACCTGGCAGGCGGAGCTCGACGGCGCGCGGTCGCTGCTCGGTTCCGCGGGCATCCAGTGCCTGGTCACCGGCGACCCGGTGCCCGCGGCGGGCGCCGACGCGCTGGCCTGGGTGGTGCGCGAGGGCGTGACGAACGTGCTGCGCCATTCGGCCGCCACCCGGGTCACGATCGCCACCTCCGTCGAGGCCGGCGAGGCCCAGCTGACCATCGCGAACGACGGTGCCGGTACCGGGCAGCCGGGCCCCGCCGACCCGAACGCCGGCACCGGGCTGCGCGCGATGGCCGAACGCGTCGGCGCGTTCGGCGGCCGGATGGAGACGCGACGTGACGGAGACTGGTTCCTGGTCGACGCCGTCGTCCCGCTTCCGGGGAGGGAGAAAGCGTGATCCGCATCCTCGTCGCCGACGACGAGCACCTCATCCGCGACGCGATCGCCCGGCTGCTCGACCTGGAGGACGACTTCGAGGTCGTCGGGCAGGCCGCGACCGGCGACGAGGCGCTCGCCCGCGCCCTGCGCCTGCGTCCGGACGTGGCCCTGCTCGACCTGCAGATGCCCGCGCCGGACGGGATCGAGGTGGCCCGCCGGCTCGCGGCCGAGCTGCCCGACTGCCGATCCATCATCGTCACCTCGCACGGCCGTCCCGGTTACCTGAAGTCCGCCCTCGCCGCCGGCGTACGCGGGTTCCTGCCGAAGACGGTGTCGGCGCGTACCCTCGCGCAGGTCGTACGCAAGGTCGCCGGGGGCGGACGCCATGTCGACCCCGAACTCGCCGCCGAGGCCATCAGTGCCGGCGACTCGCCCCTCACGCCGCGCGAGGCCGACGTGCTCGCCCTCGCCCGCGACGGCGCACCCGTCGACGAGATCGCCCGGCGCCTCTCCCTCTCGCCCGGCACGGTGCGCAACTACCTTGCCGCCGCCATCGCGAAGCTGGGGGTCGCCAACCGGCACGAGGCCGCCCGCGTCGCCGCCGAGCACGGCTGGATCTGAGCCCTCCCGGGCTCGGCGGTGGCAGGTTGGGCCGCCGCGTCGCCACCCGACACGGCTGGACCTGAGCGCCCTCGGCGCGGAGGTGGCAACCTGGAAGGCGTGTATCGCGAGGCGGGATCCCGGGTCGCCGGGGCGGTGCTGTGGCGCAGCTGGACCGGGGTGGGCGCGGCAGCGACCCGGATCCTCCCGGACGGCTGCATCGACCTGATCTGGTCGAACCGCGACGGGCTCTTCGTGGCCGGACCGGACCGCACGGCCAAGCTCGACGAGGCCCTGCCCGGCGTCCGCCACGTGGGGCTGCGCCTGCCGCCTGGCACCGGTCCGGCGGTGCTCGGCCTGCCCGCGTACGAGCTGCGCGACCGGCAGGTACCGCTCGACGCGCTCTGGCCGTCGGCGCTGGCCCGGGAGTACGCCGAGCGGGCCCTCGACGGCGACCCGGGCCCGCTGCTGGAGTCGATCGCACAGGACCGGCTGCGCGCCGCCGGTGGCCCGGACCCGATCGCCGGGGCGCTGGTAGCCCACCTCGACGCCGGGCGGCCGGTGGCCGCGACCGCCGCCGCGCTCGGGCTCGGTGCGCGGGCGCTGCACCGCCGCAGCCACCACCTCTTCGGGTACGGCGCCAAGACGCTCGCCCGGATCCTGCGGATGCAGCGCGCCCTGGCGCTGGTACGGGCCGGTGTGCCGGCGGCCGAGGCGGCGGCCCGGGCCGGGTACGCCGACCAGCCGCACCTCTCCCGGGACGTGCGCGAGCTGGCCGGCGTACCGCTGGGCGTACTGGTCCGTCAGTAACCGATCGCGAGCCAGCCGCGATGGGTGCGCGGGTTTTCGAGTTCGTCGGCGAACGCGATGGCGTAGTCGGCCCCGCCGATCGCCGAACGGCCCTCGTCGTTGCGGACCAGGGCGGTATCGCTCGTCCGATAGGACCCGGTACGGGTGCCCGGGGCGTGGGCGCCGAACTCCAGCGCGGGTACGAGGTAGAACCAGTCGACGCCCTTCGGTGCCGAGTTCAGGACGTCGAGGGCCCGCTGGTGGGCCTCGACGACCGGGGCGGCCTTGGCGGGGAACTCGGGGGTGTCGACCAGGCGAGGGCCGCCCGGCTCCGTGGGGACGACGGCGGCGCCGCCGACGACCCCGAGGCGCGCGCCGCCGGTCCGCGCCGCCCGCAGGAGTGCGGTGACGGACGTGTCGAGGTCTCCGTCGGGGCTGAGGGCGGGCAGCGCCGACACGATGGCATCGGCCCCGGACGTCGCCGAGTCGACGAACGCGGGCTCGTGGACGCTCCCGGTGACGGAGGCGACCCCCTCGGGCAACTCCCGGTTGCCGGAACGGGAGACGGCGGTGACGTGGTGCCCCCGGCCGGTGAGTTCCCTCGCGATGGCGGTGCCGGCGAAGCCTGTACCGAATATGACGATGTTCATGGGTTGTTTCTCCTGCTTTGTGGTGGTAAGCGAGGCGGGTCGGTGGAGTGTGCCCGCCTCCCGTGAACTCATGCTCACCACGTCACCAGGGCTCGGTCCCGTCGCCTAGACCATTGGTACCGGCCGGTTGCACGATCTTGCCAAGCTCGGGCCGATGGCGACGGCGACGTGCTTCACCGGGGCGGGCGGATCGCACCGGCGGCGTGCTTGACTTGGGCAGGTGCATGCGCTGCGACAGGTTCGGGACGTGATCGCCCGGCACGCCCGGGAGGGGCGGGTGGCCACGGCGCTGCCGCGGGTCCAGTTGACCCGCGCCAGCACGGCCACCGCGCCGGCCGGTGACACGGTGGGCCCGAGCGTCATTCTCGTGGTACAGGGCGACGTGCGTACCGTTCTCCGCGACCGGACCATCCGCTACCGCGCGGGGCAGTTCGTGGTCGTCGCGGTCGACCTTCCGGTGACCTGTGCGATCACCGGCGCGACGGCCCGCGAACCGTATCTCGCCTTCGCGATGCGCCTCGAACCCGCGATCATCGCGGAGCTCCTGCTCGCCTCTCCCGTCCCGCAGACGGGCACCGGATCGACCGGCGCCGCGGGGCTCGCGACCGGTACCGCCGACCCGGACCTGCTCGACGTCATCGGGCGGATGGCGCGCCTGCTCGATCGCCCGGGGGACGCCGCGGCGCTGGGCCCCCTGTACGAGCGGGAGATCCTCTGGCGGTTGATCACCAGTCAGCACGGTGCGACCGTGCGCCAGGTCGGCCTCCCGGACAGCCACCTCTCCCAGCTCGGCCACGCGATCAGTTGGATTCGCACCCACTACAACCGGCCGCTGCACGTGGAGGAGCTGGCCGCGCGCTCGCTGATGAGCGTCACCTCGTTCCACCGGCACTTCCGGGCGATCACCCAGATGACGCCCCTGCAGTACCAGAAGCACCTACGCCTGCACGAGGCGCGCGCCCGCCTGCTCGCCAGCTCCCGCGACGTGGCCAGTACCGGCTATGCGGTGGGCTACGACAACCCGTCCCAGTTCAGCCGCGAATACCGTCGCATGTTCGGCGTACCGCCCGGACGCGACGCGGCCCGACTCCGCGCCGAGCGGGCCGAGGCCGGGGGGTCGGTGCCACGGTCGTTCCCCGACGACGGCGGGTCAGCGGGCCGCGCGGGCGAGCCGGGCGTGCACGAGGACGGACAGCTCGGCGGGGCGTAGGGCGTCCGCGCGGTCCCAGGGGCCCAGGTCGCGCTGGTGGGCCTGCTCGACCACCGTGAACCCGTGCCGAGCCAGCAGCGCGGCGAGGTCCCCGGGGGTGAAGACGCTCCGCCACGGTTCGCCGCGCTCGGCGGCGAAGCCCGCCACGGCCTCGGCGTACGCCCGGCCGGCCGCGTCCCGCAGCTCGGGGGAGAGCGGGTAGTCCAGCACGATCTCGGTACCGGGTGCCCAGCGACAGACCTCGGCGAGCGTGGCGTCGATCGCCGCCCGGGTCAGGTAGAGGGTGACGCCGAGCCAGCTGACGACCGCCGGCCGGGACGGGTCGAAGCCGCCGTCGGCGAGGCGCTCGGTCAGTGCGTCGGTCTCGAAGTCGACCGGTACGAGGTGGACGGTCCCGGGGACCGGGATGCCGGCGTCGGCCAGCCGATCCCGCTTCCATCGCTGGCTGGCGGAATGGTCCACCTCGAAGACCCGGAGTCGGTCGGCCAGCGGCGACCGGTAGCCGAAGGAGTCGAGCCCGGCGCCGAGGATGACGTACTGGGTGACGCCGCGGTCGAGGGCGTCGGCGACGCGCTCCTCGGCGTACCGGCTGCGCAGCGTCACCTGGGTACGGGCGCCGGCGAGGACCGGATGGTCGCCGCGCCGGCGGTGGTAGGCGATCAGCTCCTCGGCCCGCTCGCCGAGCAGGCGGGCGGCGAGCGGATCGGTGAAGATCAAGGGCTCGGCGTCGACGATCGGGTGGGCGGCGCGAGCGGCGGCGGCGGTGAGGGCGGTCTGGCTGGGCTGGCCGGTCCGGCCGCGGGATTGGCTGGCGTTCTGCACGCCCCCAGGCTAGATCGCATTTACTCCCATCATAGCATAAAAGGGAAATATGTTCAACTGCTTCCCGGTCGTCTTCCGTTCGGCCGTTCGGCCGACTTGTCTCTCGTCTTGACAGAAGTCGATCCCGGGACGATTCTCGGCGTGAGAGCGCTCTCCAGCCCCGTGACCTCCGCACCCACCAGCCCGGACCACCGGCCCGTACCCACCCCGCCGGCGCCCGCGTCGCGCCCGCCGGCCGGTCGGCCGCGTCCGGCCCCACCCCCGAAGCAGGGAGAGTCCCATGCCACCGCTCCCGCGTACCCCGCACCGCCGCCGCCGGCCCGCGCGACCGCTCGCGGTCGCCGCCGCGGCGGTCGTACTGCTGCTCGGCTACCTCACGGTCAGCCCCGACACCCGGGCCAGTGCCGCCCCCGCCCTGCTCTCCCAGGGCCGGCCCGCCACCGCGTCGTCGGTGGAGAACGCCGCCGTGCCCGCCTCGGCCGCCGTGGACGGCGACCCCGCCACCCGCTGGTCCAGCGCCTTCGGTGATCCACAGTGGCTCCAGGTGGACCTCGGCGCGCCGGCCACCGTCAACCAGGTGGTGCTCAGCTGGGAGGCGGCGTACGCCCGCGCGTTCCAGCTCCAGGTCTCGGCCGACGGTACGAGTTGGACCAGCGTCTACTCGACCACGACCGGCACGGGTGGCACGCAGACGTTGACCGTGAGCGGCACCGGCCGGTACGTGCGGCTGTACGGCACCGCCCGCGCCACCGCGTACGGCTACTCGCTCTTCGAACTCCAGGTCTACGGCACCTCCGGCGGCGGCGGTACCGGCTGCGGCGCGACGAACGCGGCCCTCAACCGCCCGGCGACCGCCTCCTCGGCGGAGAGCGCCGCCACCTCGGCCACGGCGGCGGTGGACGGCAACGCCGGCACCCGCTGGTCGAGCGCGTTCGCCGATCCGCAGTGGCTCCAGGTGGACCTCGGGGCCGCACAGCAGCTCTGCCAGGTGGTGCTGAGCTGGGAGGCGGCGTACGCCCGCGCGTTCCAGCTCCAGGTCTCGGCCGACGGTACGAGTTGGACCAGCGTCTACTCGACCACGACCGGCACGGGCGGCACGCAGACGTTGACCGTGAGCGGCACCGGCCGGTACGTGCGGCTGTACGGCACCGCCCGCGCCACCGCGTACGGCTACTCGCTCTGGGAGTTCGCGGTACGTGTCGCGGGCGGCCCCACCGCCAGCCCCACCGCCAGCCCGACGGGGAACCCGGATCCGGGCGGCTTCTGGGGCGACACCAGCACCATCCCGCCCGCGCGGAACGTGGTCATGCTCAAGATCCTCAACCGGACCAACGGCCGCTACCCCGACAGCCAGGTCTACTGGAGCTACAACGGCCAGGCCCACTCGATCGCCGAGCAGCCGTACTTCGACATGCCGGTCAACACGGCCGGGCGGATGTACTTCTACCTCGGCTCGCCGAACAGCCAGTACGCCGACTTCATCGAGTTCACGGTCGGCCCGTCGGTCTTCAACGGCAACACCACCCGGGTCGACGCCTTCGGGCTGAAACTGGCGATGCGGCTGCACGCCCGCGACGGGTACGACGTCTCGGTGGGGGAGGACCAGAGCATCTTCGCCGAGGACCGGGCCGCCACCTTCCAGCGCTTCGTCGACGAGGTGCCGACCGAGTTCAAGCACCTGGCGCAGGTGCAGGCGCCGTACCGGATCCCCGCCCCGGGCAGCGACAGCGCCTTCCGGGCCGGCGGACAGTACGCCAACTACCTGCGCGACTACGCCGCGTCGGTCGGGGTCTCGGCCGCCACCTCGGAGATCACCGGCTGTGCGGGGCCGCTGGCCGAGGCGCCCGGGATGTGCTCGGCGCTGAACCGGCACGTGGCGCACCTACCCGAGTCGCAGTGGTCCACACCGAGCCTGTACTACCAGGCGCCGCCGGCGAACTACTACGCCAAGTTCTGGCACGACCACGCCATCAACCACCTGGCGTACGGCTTCCCGTACGACGACTACGCCAGCCAGTCCTCGTTCATCTCGCACGGCGACCCGCAGTACCTGCTGGTCGCCGTCGGCTGGTGACCGACCGCCGCCGCACCGCCGGGGGGGCCCCGGCCGGGGCCGCCCCCCCCGCCGCGACCCCCCCCCGCGCCGCGCGGGGGCCCGGCGGCCCGCCCGCGCCGCGGCCGGGGGCGCGCTCGGCCCG
>NZ_JBFAPK010000042.1:0-80101 GCF_040676675.1 Micromonospora sp. NPDC049559
CCTTCAGGCCGGACATCGTCTTCGACTTCGGCTCCGGGGCCTTCTGCGGGCCGTCCGGGCCGTCCGGGTCGGAGGTGTTGACGTCCGAGAAGCCCGCGATGTCGCTGAAGAAGCTGGCGTTCTGCATGCCGTTCGGCGAGTACGCGTCGAAGTTCCAGGCGTCGACGAAGTTCTTGGCCTTCACGACCGTGCCGTCGTGGAACTTCGTGTTCTGCTTGATCTTGATGGTGTAGACCTTGGAGTCGGGCGTGGTGATCGACTCGGCCAGGGCGTTCTTGGGGGCGCCACCGTCGTTCGGGTACTCGACCAGCCCGGTCCACAGGGCGTCGATGAGCTTCCCGCCGCCGGTCTCCGTGGTGTTGGCCGGGACGAGGCCGACCTCCGGCTGCGTGCCGTAGATGCTGATGGCGCCGTTGGTGTCACCGGACGAGCTGTTGTCGCCGCCAGAGCTGCAGCCTGCCGCGACGAGCGCGCAGGCCGCGCCCAGCGCGACAGCGCTCGCACGCTTCGAGACTCTCATTACCGAGGGCCCTCCTCTTTCATGACCAGGTCTTGGTCGTGTGTCACACGCACATTGGGGGATCACGCCAGCCGGCAGGCGACGTTGGCGCCGACTGCCGGAAAGCTACCGCAGGGACTCGGGACACCCCAGATGCACCGATGATCCGCCGGGCTTACTCACCCCGATGCGCCCGTCGCCGCGCAGGCTCCCGGGGGGCGGACAGCCTGAACAGGGCGTTCGCGAGCGACGGGGGACCCGCAGGGCGGCTCACACGAGGGGGTGAGGTGACTGCAACTGTGACACCGACCTGCCCTTGACGTGAAGGTGCCGTTATCAAGACGTTAGTTGGCCGGTGCCCTGCCGATACTGAATGAAGATCATTCCGGATTTCCGCCGCACGCCGTTGACCTGCGATTTCGCCCCGACGGGCGATATGACCTCCTGCGCGTAGGCTCAGTGGTATGACCTTCCCCGCCTCCGCCCCGGCACTGTCCGACGTGCGCCGCGCACTGGCCGTGTTTGCCCATCCGGATGATGTGGATTTTGGCTCCGCGGGCACGATTGCCACCTGGGTGGACGAGGGTATCGAGGTCGCGTACCTGATCGTCACCCGGGGGGACGCCGGCGGATTCGACGACACGCCGCGCGCGGAGATCCCGGCGATCCGGGAACGCGAGCAGCGCGCGGCGGCCGCCGCGGTCGGCGTCACCCGGGTGGACTTCCTCGACGGGTACGCCGACGGCGCCCTCGCGCCGACGCTTGCGCTGCGCCGCGACATCACCGCGGCGATCCGCCGGTTCCGGCCGGACCGGGTGCTCACCAGTTCGCCGCTGCGGCGTTGGGAACAGCTCACCGGACCGAGCCACCCGGACCACCTGGCCGCCGGCGAGGCGACCACCTGCGCCATCTACCCCGACGCGCGCAACCCGTTCGCCTTCCCGGAGCTGCTGGACGAGGGGCTCCAGCCGTGGGTGGTGCGCGAGGTCTGGTACGCCGGCGGTCCCGCGCCGGACCACGCGGTCGACATCACCGACCGGTACGACCGCAAGCTCGCCGCGCTGCGGGCCCACGCCTCCCAGACCGCGCACCTCGACCTGGGGACCTGGCTGCGGGACCGGCTCACCACCATGGCGGAGAGCCTCGGCCTGCCGGACGACCGGCTGGCCGAGGCCTTCACGGTGCTGCGGACGGAGTAACGGCGCGCGGCGCGGCGGCGCGGCGGGTGCAACGAGCCGCCCGGCCGGCCGGACGCCGGGTCACACCAGGCGGCGGTCGGCCGCCCAGCGGGACAGCTCGTACCGGTTCGACATCTGCAGCTTCCGCAATACGTTCGAGACGTGCGTCTCCACCGTCTTGATGGAGATGAAGAGCTCCTTGGCGATCTCCTTGTACGCGTACCCGCGGGCGAGCAGGCGGAGCACCTCACGCTCCCGGTTGGTCAGCTGGTCGAGCTCCGGGTCGGCGACCGGCGCGTCGGGGCGGGCGGCGAAGGCGTCCAGCACGAACCCGGCCAGCCGGGGGCTGAACACGGCGTCGCCGTCGGCCACCCGGCGGATCGCCGCGGCCAGCTCGTCCGGGGAGATCGTCTTCGTGACGTAGCCCCGGGCGCCGGCCCGGATCAGCCCGATCACGTCCTCGGCGGCGTCGGAGACGCTCAACGCCAGGAACCGCACCTGCGGTTGGGTACGCCGCATCGACTCCAGCACCGCCCGACCGCCGCCGTCCGGCATGTGCACGTCGAGCAGGACCACGTCCGGCGCGGTCAGCGCGATCCGACTGATCGCCTCGGCCACCGTGCTCGCCTCGCCGACCACCTCCACGTGCGCGCCCAGCTCGGCGCGTACGCCGGCACGGAACATCGCGTGGTCGTCGACCAGGAAGACCCGCAGTCGCCGCGGCTCGCCGCCCGGCGCGTCCGTCCCGGGCCCGATCGGCTGCTCAATCATGATCTCTACCTGCCGCCCTTCCTGCGGTGGCACCGATCGGCAGGTGGAGCCGTACCTCGGTGCCCTGGCCCGGCTCGCTGCGGATCTCCGCCCGCCCGCCGTGCCGCTTCATCCGGCCGATGATCGAACCACGTACGCCGTGCCGGTGGTCCTCTACCGTAGCCGGGTCGAAGCCGGCGCCCCGGTCGCGTACGAAGACGCTCACCTGCTCCGGCTCGACCTCGGCGTAGAGCGAGATGGTCTGTACCTTGGCGTGCCGGGCCGCGTTGACCAGCGCCTCCCGGGCCGCGGCGACCAGCGCGCCGACCCGCTCGTCGGTCTCCCGGTCGCCCACCACCACCGCCTCGACGGTCACCGCGTAGGTGTCCTCCACCTCGGCCGCGACCTGCTCCAGCGCCGCGGCGAGCCGCTCGTACGGCGACGCGGTCGGCTTGTAGAGCCAGTTGCGCAGCGACCGTTCCTGGCCGCGGGCCAGCCGCTGCACGGTCTTGACGTCACCGGCGTTGCGCAGGATCAGCGCGAGGGTGTGCAGCACCTGGTCGTGCACCATGGCCGCCAGTTCGGCGCGCTCCTGCTCGCGGATCCGTCCCTCCCGCTCGGCGCGCAGCTGGTTGTAGGTGCGCCAGAGGACCGGGGCGGCCACCACGCCGACGCCCGCGAGCCCCACCAGCGCGAAGATCACGCCGTAGAGCACCGCGTCGAGGCTGTCCTGCGGGGAGAAGACCGCCGCCACCCCGATGATGCCGACCGCCACCAGCACGCCGCCGCCGATGAAGCGCAGGACGAAGGCGCGCCGGTCGCTCTCCTCCACCACCGCGCCGAGCCACGGCACCGGCATCGACTCGCTCCACTGCCGCCGCCGCTCGGGGGCGGACTGGTGCCAGATCACTCCGGCGCCGACCGCGATGATCGCCACCAGCCAGCCGGCGGTACTCGCCACGCCGATCGAGTCGAAGACCATCACCTGGACCAGGATCATGCCGAGGCCGATGGCGACGAAGGGCAGCAGTTGGAAGATGTCCCGGCGCGGCGGCTCGGCGGTCGCCGGCCCCGGTTGCAGCGGTACCACCGCCCAGAAGGCGGCATAGAGCAGCAGGCCCAGCCCGCTGAGCCCGAGCAACACCGCGAAGGCCACGCGTACCCGCACCACGGAGATCCCGACGTGCTCGGCGATACCGCTGGCCACGCCGGCGACCATGCGGCCGTGGCGGGCCCGGTAGAGGCGGGGTGGCTCGGTCGTGGTGATGATCGCTGGCTCCCTGGTCGGTGGCGTGCACCGATCGTCACACGGCGCGGCCCGTTCCGGCCACGGGGACGACCCGGACATCGAGCTGCGGGATCTCAGGGTCCGCTCAGGGTTGCCGCCTGAGGCCGCTCGGGTACGCGAGCGGCGACGATCGAAGTATGACCGACGACGCTGCCGCGCACCCGGGGGCGCAGACGACCAGCGGGGACTCCACCGTATCCGCTCCGGGACCGGGTCCGGTGCCCTCGACGCCCGAGCCGGCGGCCGAAGCCCGGCCCGGCGACGCACCGCCGGGCGACACGCGGCCGGCCGACCCGCCGACCGGCGGCGCGGCCCCGCCACCGCCGCCACCGCCCGGCCCGCCGCCGGGATGGGGGTACGGCCCGGGCGCCGCCCCGCCGCCGCCCACCGGAGCCGGCTTCACCTCCCGGTACGGGCTGGTCCGCCCGCGCGACGGCCGCTACCTGGCCGGGGTCTGCGCCGCGATCGGCCGGGCCACCAACACCGACCCGGTGCTCTGGCGGGTGCTCCTCGCCGTACTGGGCTTCTTCGGCGGCATCGGCATCCTGGTCTACGTCGCGGCGTGGTTGATCATCCCGGGCGAGGGGGACACCGCCTCCCCGGTCGAGTCCATGCTGGGCCGGGGCCGGTCGAGCATGTCGCCGGTCACGGTGATCGTGCTCAGCGTCCTGGTCGCGGTCAGCTTCGGCTTCATCGTCACCGACGCGTTCCGGGCCGTGCTGCTCGGCGCGGCGATCCTGATCGGCGGGGCGATCCTGCTCAACCGGGACGCGGGCCGCCGGGACGCCAACGCGGACCGGACCGGCGCCGCGCCGGCCGGCGTCGCTCCCGGCGCGCCGGCGGCGGGCGGCGGCTTCGCCGCCGCGGCGCCGGGCCAGCCCGGCCCGACGACCGCCTTCCCGGCGGCGCCGGGCGCCGGCCACCCCGGCGCGGGGGGCTTCGTCGCCCCGGCCGGCGCCCGGTATGCCGAGCCGGGCCGTCCGGCCTCCTACCCGGCGGCGCCCGGCGGGTACCAGCAGCCGGAGGCGCGCGGGACCGCGGCGGCGGGCCAGGCGGGCGGCGGGACCGCCGAGCCGCCGACCGAGCCGCTGCCCGCCTGGTCCGCCCTGACCACGAGCCCGCTGCCGCCCGCCCCCGGGTACGGCGCGTCGGGCTACGGCACCCCGGCGTACGGCACGCCCGGCTACGGGCCGCCGCCCGGCGGCGCCTACCGGCCGCCCTTCGCCCCGCGCGGCCCGTACGCGGGCACCGGACCGTACCCGCCGGGTGGCGCACCGGTCCCCCCGCCCGCGAAGCCCCCGAAGGCGCCCCGCAACCGCGAGCGCTCGCCCCTCGGCGCGGCGACCTTCTCGCTGATCTTCCTGGCCATCGGCGTGACGGCGATCCTGGACCTCGGCGGCGTGATCTCGGTACCGGTCTCCGGCTACTTCGCGGTGGCGCTGACCACCATCGGCCTCGGCCTGCTCGTCGGTACCTGGTTCGGCCGGGCCCGGTGGCTGATCGCGCTCGGCCTGGCGGGGGCGGTCGCGCTCGGCATCGCCACGCTCGCCGAGTCGTACGAGGGGGTCCAGGGGCCGGACGCGCCCGTGGTCTGGACGCCGACGAGCTACCAGGAGTTGGCCGACCGGTACGAGAACCAGTTCGGTGACTCGACGCTCGACCTGCGCAACGTCGACTTCGGCGGGCACGAAACCGACATCTCGGTGCAGGTCAACGTCGGCTCGCTGACGATCCTGGTACCGCCGCGGGTCGACGTCACGACCGAGACCCGGGTACGGGCCGGCGACACGGACATCTTCGGCACGCACTGGAGCGGCTTCGACCGGACCGACCGTACGGCCACCGACTACGGCAGCGACGGTCCGGGCGGCGGCACGCTGCGGCTCGACCTGAACGTCAACGCGGGCAACCTGGAGGTCCGGCGATGAGGGCGCACCGTACCGACGGAGTGTCGTTCACCTTCGGCGTGCTCTTCCTGGCGCTCTCGGGCTGGTGGCTGGTCGGTCAGCTGCTGGACCTGGCGCTGCCACCGGTCGGCTGGTTCATGGCCGGCGCGCTGATCCTGCTCGGCAGCCTCGGCCTGCTCGGCGCGGTACGGGCGGCCCGCAACGGCTCCGCGCCGAACGAAACCGCGCGGACGGGCGCGACGCCGGACGGTTCGACGCCGGCCGCGCCCACCAGCGGCGGCGGGCTGCCGCCGACCAGCGGCGCCGGCGCGGAACCGACCAGCGGCGCCGGTCCCCGGCCGACGAGCGGGGCACCCGGGTATCCGGGCTCCGGCACCTGGTCGGCCGAGGATCCGGTCACCGCGCCGCCGGCGTCCGGCGGTGACCGCGACCGCTGACGCGCATCGGTGCACGCCTGTTCGGCCGCACCCTATGCTGGCCGGTGGAGGTTTCCGCCTCCGCCGGCCGGTCCGCGTCGGGCGAGCCGGAAACGGTGTCCCCGTCCGTTCCGTCCGGCCGTCCCGACCCCGACCCCGCGAGGAGCTCGTCCGACATGACCCAGTCCCCCGTCGTCGGTCCCGCCGGTCCGCCCGACCCGGTCCGTCTCGGCGAGCGTGCCGCCCGCACCCTCACCGCCGAACTCGCCCGGCACCACGGTCCGAAGACCGCGCTGGTGGTCGGGGCCACGCCGGACAGCGTCGTGCTGGCCGTCGCGCTAGGCGCGCTGCTGCCGGGCGACACGCTCACGCTGGTACCCGCCGACGGCACGGACGCCGACCGGCTGCGGGAACACCTGACGCTCCAGGGGCAGTGGGTGGCCGACCGGGTACGGATCGTCGACTCGCTCGCGGCCGCCGACCCGGCCGACGTGGTGGTGGCGGCCGAGCCGTTCACCGGCTCCGCGGAGGCGGCCCGGGCCACCCTGGAGGAGCTGGGCAAGTACGTCGGGCCCGGCGGCGTGTTGACCGTGGCGGTACCGGCCCTGCCCGGGCGTACCCCGGACGCCGCCGCCGAGCTGGACCGCCAGGACGCCCTCTTCGGCGTCGGTACCGACCTGGTGCTGCGCAACCACCCGCCGGTACGCGTGCACCGGCTGCGCTTCACCCCGGCCGACATCGCCGTGGCGGCCCGGCTCGCCCCGGCCTACCGCCCGTCCAGCATCCCGCTGACCCGCAACATGCACATCGACTCGAACGGCGTCGCGGCGGCCGGCATCGCGCTCGGCCTGGCCGCGCTCACCCGGGCCGCCCGGCCGAAGTCGAAGCTCTGGCTGGTGCCGGCGCTGGCCGCCGCCCCGGTCGCCGCGTTCTTCCGCGACCCGGAACGGGACATCCCGGAGGATCCCGCGGCCGTGGTGGCCGCGGCGGACGGTCGGGTGCTCTCGGTCCAGCGGCTGCCCGACGAGCGGTTCGGCGACGGCGAGTTCCTCCGGATCGCGGTCTTCCTCTCCGTCCTCGACGTGCACGTCAACCGCGCCCCCGTGGCCGGCAAGGTGGCCGACTACTTCGTCGCCGACGGCGGCTTCGCGGCCGCGATGAAGCCGGACGCCGAGCACAACGTGGCGGCGTACACGGTCCTCGACACCGATCACGGGACGGTGGTGGTGGCCCAACGGACCGGGTTGATCGCCCGCCGGATCGTGCACCGGGCACCGGTCGGCTCGCTGCTGGCCCGTGGGGAGCGGTTCGGGCTGATCCGCTTCGGCTCGCGTACCGACGTCTACCTGCCGGCCGACGCCGCGGACCCGGTGGTGGCCCCCGGCGACAAGGTCGTCGGCGGCTCCTCCGTGATCGCCCGCTGGCGCTGACGGGCCCGCGCCACCGACGCGGCGGCGACAACGACGAAGGGCGCGCCCCGGATCGCTCCGGGGCGCGCCCTTTCCGTCGGGTCGGGGGCGGTCAGGCCGGCCGGGCCGCCCGGCGCTGGCGCAGCCAGAGCAGCGGGCCGCTGGCCAGGTAGCCGACCACCACCAGCGCGAAGGTGAGCCGTACGTCGATCAGCGCGCCGATGACCGGGGCGAGCCAGAGCCACGGCGGCAGCTTGATCAGGCGAGCCAGCTTGGCGTACGGGAAGCTCGACACCATCGCGAACGCCAGCAGCGCCACCACGGCGACCTGGGCCGTACCGGGTACCGGCAGGCCGATCAGTACGGCGAGGGCGAGTACCGCGGCGGCCATGGTGGTCGGCACGCCGCAGAAGAACCGGCCGTCCCTGGGCGAGATGTTGAACCGGG
Organism: Micromonospora sp. NPDC049559; assembly: GCF_040676675.1. NCBI lineage: Bacteria > Bacillati > Actinomycetota > Actinomycetes > Micromonosporales > Micromonosporaceae > Micromonospora > Micromonospora sp. NPDC049559. The sequence continues at coordinate 7,895 of NZ_JBFAPK010000042.1, forward strand.
CGAGCCGGATCGCCGAGCAGGCCGCGACCAGGGCGCAGGCGACCGCGGCGGCGGTGGTCGAGACGGAGCCGGCCAGCGAGGCGTAGACCACGACCGGCGCGGCCAGGCCGAACGAGCACATGTCGGCCAGCGAGTCCATCTGGGCGCCGAACGGGCTCGCCACCCCAAGCTTGCGGGCCAGCGCGCCGTCGAGGCCGTCGAAGGCGACGCAGGCGATCAGGAACCCGGCGGCGGTGCGGACCTCCCCGTGCATGGCCAGGAAGATGGCGAGCATGCCGAGCGTGAGGCTCGCCAGCGTGCAGGAGTTGACCAGCGCGAACTTGATCCGCCGGGCGGTGGTGCGCTCGCCGGGCAGCAGCGGTACGCCGCCGCTGGCCGCCGGCTCGACCGGGGCCACGGGGCCGCCGAGCGCGGGGCTGACCGGGACGACCGCCTCGATCTCCGCGCGGATCTCCGCGTCGGCGAAGCGCCCGAAGCCGTAGCGTCGCGACGGCCGGGGGGCCGCCGGGTACGGGTGTCCGGGCGTCAGGGTGGCGGTGCCGCCGCCGAGCCCGCGGTCCCGGCCCGGCTCCTGGTCCCGGCGCGCCACCCGGACCAGGAGCACCTGACGGGCGAAGGCGCCGCTGCGGCGCAGCTGCCCGGTCCATCGGCGTCCGGCGGGGCGGGGATTGTCCGTGGTACGACGCCGACGCCAAGGGGTCCTCGGCACGTTTCCTCCATCACCGGGATGCCCGTTTCGCCCATTCGGCGGACGAACTCCCGGCTGTCTCGTGCCGACCAAGTGTGACCGGCAACCTCTTTTGCGGCCTACACCATCGCACAATCAGCGTTGGTTGGCGATATCTGTTGACCGAACTTTTACGGGCAAACCGGCCGACCAGGAATATCTTCCCAATCCAGCCGGAATCACGCCAGGGGTCCAGCCCGGCGGAGTCCCGTCACTTTACTGTAGACATCCACGACACTGAGTCGGGGCGGCCCGCACCCCGCATGATCAGGGCCGATGCCGGGGGCCGGCGCGGCCGTGGGCCGCTCAGCCGGTCGGTTCGGCGGCGAGCCGCGCCAGGGCGGCGGCCGCGACGTCGGTCAGCGGCAGCTCGCGGGCCTCGGCGAGGTCGAACCACGCGGCCCGCGAGGTGGAGCCCGCCCGCTCCGTCACCACGGGCTCGGTCGGCGCCTCGACCATGAGCCGGTACGTCACCCGAACCCCGTGCCAGTCCAGCGGCACGCCCTCCGGCCCGAGCGCGGCGGGGTTGTGCAGGTTCGAGACGCCGAGCAGACCGGTGATCCGGCCGAGCTGCCCGGACTCCTCGACCAGCTCGCGCAGCAGCCCGGTGGCGGGCTGCTCGCCGTGGTCGGTACCGCCGCCGGGCAGGTGCCAGCGGCCGGCGCTCGGGTACCCGTCGGCGATCATGGTGAGCAGCACCCGTCCGTCCGGATCCGTGGCGAGCCCGTACGCGGCGAACCGCTGCCGCCGATCCGCGGCCGGCGGCGCGAGCGGCTGGCGCGGCCACGGCGGCGGGACGTCCTCGGGCAGCGGGGTCACCGGCAGGCCGAGCAGCTCCGCGGTGAACGGCATCAGCGGCAGCCGGGACAGCTCGTCGGGCGGTACCCAGGCGACCAGGTCGGTGGTGCCGGCCGCCTCGTCGCGCAGTACCCCACCGGTGGCGGCGACGTCGTAGATCACCCGGTCGGTGTGCAGGGCGACGTCCAGGTCCGGCAGCCGGATCACGTCGGCGACCACCGCGCGTACCTCGCCGACCTCGATCGTCAGGCCGGTCTCCTCGGTGAACTCGCGAGCCACCGCGACCGCCGGGTGCTCCCCGTGTTCGAGCCCGCCGCCCGGCAACTGCCAGAGCCCGGGGAAGTCGGCCAGCGCGGACGCGCGGGTCAGCAGCACCCGGTCACCGTCGCGGCAGAGCCCGTACGCCCCGATCCGCCGTCGTTGCCGCACCCGCAACACCCCCGCTCGTGTCGATCACGAGGGTAGCGGGTGCGGTCCGCCGATCATGGAGTTGGGGCCGGCGTTATGGGGCGGTATACGGCACTTCGCGCCGCCCCGACTCCGTGATCGACGGGCAGGCGGGGCGGTGCGGGCGCGGGCGGTCAGCCGAGGCGGGCGGCCTGGACGGCCTCGGCCGTCACCTCGGTCAGCCGTTCGGCGGGGAGGGCGCCCAGCTCGTCCGGCCCGAACCAGCGCGCCTCGCAGGTCGAGCCGCCGACGTCGCCCACCTTCGGTGGCGCCGGAGAATCGATCATCACGCGATAGAAGGCGCGTACGCCGTGCCAGTCGATCGGGTAGCCCTCCGGCCCGAGCGAGGCCGCGTCGCGGTGACTCGCCACGCCGAGCAGCTCGACCAGCCGCCCGCTCTGGCCGGTCTCCTCGACCAGTTCCCGGATGAGCGCGGCCCCCGGCTGCTCGCCGTAGTCGGTACCGCCGCCGGGCAGGTGCCAGCAGCCGGCCCCCGGGTAGCCGTCGGCGACCCGGGTGAGCAGCACCCGCCCGGCGGGATCGGTCGCCACCGCGTACGCGGCGAAGCGCTGCGCCCGGTGCAGCCCGTCCGGGCCGGGCACCGCGTGGAAGGACGGGTAGTCGGGGATCTCGTCCGGGGACTGGTCGATCGAGTCCGGCGGCAGCCCCAGCGCCCGGGCCGTGAACGGGCGCAGCGGCAGCCCCTTCGCCTCGTCCAGGGTGTGCCAGCGGACCAGGTCGGTGGGCTGGTCGACCCGGTCGGCGAGGGTACCGCCGCGGACGGCGACCGCGTAGAGCAGGCGGTCGGTGTGGATCGTGATGCCGCGTCCGGGCAGCGCCCGCACGTCGGCGAGGACGTCCCGTAGCCCGGTGACGGTGACGGAGAGACCGGTCTCGGCGGCGGTCTCGCGTACCACTGTGTGGTTGGGGTCCTCGCCGTGGTCGACGGCGCCGCCGGGGAGGGACCAGACGCCCGGGGTGCCGGACTGCGCCGAGGCGCGGACCAGGAGCACCCGGCCCGTCGAATCGGTACAAACTGCGTACGCCGCGATCCTGCGAAGCGGCTTCAGCGCGGGTTTCACGAGCTTGAATTCTCCACCGATCATGTTTCGAGCCCGGAACAAGAGTCGGATTCCTGACAGTTTGTTGCCCATCAGGGGGCAGTCAGGGTCGACCTCGGGGCGGTCACCGAGGCGCCGCCGCGTCCGGCGCGCGACCGTTGGGGCATGACCGACGCAGGTTTCACCCAGGCCCCGTACAAGCAGCTGCGCCGCCCGACGACCGACCGGATGGTGGCCGGCGTCGCCAGCGGGCTCGGCCGTTACTTCAACCTCGACCCGACGCTGGTCCGCGTCGTCTTCGCGGTCGCCGGGGTGCTGACCGGCGGCCTCGCGCTGCTGGCGTACCCGGTGATGTGGTTCCTGATGCCCGAGGAGCCGGCCGGCGCTCCCGCCTGGCCGCACCCGCCGGCGAGCGGACCGGGCTGGCGCGCGCCCACCGCGGGCCCGGCGACCCGCCCGGGGCCGGGCGCGCCCGTACCGCCGACGGCGCCGACCGCCCCGGGCCAGCCGGCCGCGGCCGAGGCCCCGCCGACCGTCCCGGGCCCGCCGCCCGGGGCGTGAGGCGTCGTCACTCCCACTCGATGGTGCCCGGAGGCTTGCTCGTCACGTCGAGCACCACCCGGTTGACCTCCGACACCTCGTTGGTGATGCGGGTGGAGATCCGGGCGATCACGTCGTACGGCAGCCGCGACCAGTCGGCCGTCATGGCGTCCTCGCTGGAGACCGGGCGCAGTACGACCGGATGGCCGTACGTGCGCCCGTCGCCCTGCACCCCGACGCTGCGTACGTCGGCCAGCAGCACGACCGGGAACTGCCAGACGTCGCGGTCGAGCCCGGCGGCGGTCAGCTCCTGACGGGCGATCAGGTCGGCGGCCCGGAGCACGTCGAGCCGCTCGCGGTCGACCGCACCGATGATCCGGATGGCCAGCCCCGGCCCCGGGAACGGGTGCCGCCAGACCATCGCCTCGGGCAGCCCGAGCGCCACGCCGAGCGCGCGGACCTCGTCCTTGAAGAGCGTGCGCAACGGCTCGACCAGCGAGAACCGCAGGTCCTCGGGGAGGCCGCCGACGTTGTGGTGGCTCTTGATGTTGGCGGTGCCGGTCCCACCGCCGGACTCCACCACGTCCGGGTAGAGCGTCCCCTGGACCAGGAACTCCACGTCCCCGCTCGCCGCGACCTCGCGGGCGGCGGCCTCGAAGACCCGGATGAACTCCCGACCGATGATCTTGCGCTTCTGCTCCGGGTCGGTGACCCCCGCGAGCGCGCCGAGGAACCGGTCGGCCGCGTCGACCACCTTCAGGCGGATGCCGGTCGCCGCCACGTAGTCCTTCTCCACCTGCTCGGCCTCGCCGGCCCGCAGCAGACCGTGATCCACGAAGACGCAGGTGAGCTGGTCACCGACGGCCCGGTGCACGAGCGCCGCGGCCACCGCCGAGTCGACCCCGCCGGAGAGCGCGCAGATGACCTCCTTCGTACCGACCTGGGCCCGGATCGCGGCCACCTGCTCGTCGATGATGTTGTCGGGCGTCCAGGTCGGCTCGATGCCGGCGATGTCGTACAGGAAGCGGGTCAGCATCTCCTGGCCGTGCGCGGTGTGCCCCACCTCGGGGTGGAACTGCACGCCGGCCCGCCGACCGGCGACGTCCTCGAACGCGGCGACCGGCGCCCCGGCGGACTCGGCGGTCACGGTGAAGCCCTCGGGGGCGGCCGTGACGCAGTCCCCGTGACTCATCCAGACCGGCAGCTCGGCCGGGAGGTCCCGCAGCAGCACGCCCGCGGCGTCGCCGGGCCGCAGCACCGTACCGCCGAACTCCCGGCTGCCGGTGTGCGCCACCGTGCCGCCCAGCGCCTGGGCCATCGCCTGGAAGCCGTAGCAGATGCCGAAGACCGGCACGCCCGCCTCGAACAGGGCCGGCTCGACGCGGGGCGCCCCGGGCTCGTAGACGCTGGCCGGGCCGCCGGAGAGGATGATCGCCGTCGGCTCCTTGGCCAGCATCTCGGCGAGCGGCATCGTGTGGGGCACGATCTCGGAATAGATCTTGGCCTCGCGTACCCGGCGCGCGATGAGCTGGGCGTACTGGGCTCCGAAGTCGACCACGAGAACGGGGCGCGGGGTGCTCATGCGCACCAAGCCTACCGACCGTGAGCGGGGACCCGGAGCGCGGCCGGCCGGCGGGGACGCGGCCGCCCCCGCGAGCGGGCTCTCCCGCAACACGTGCCCCTGGCTCACCGCCCGTCCCGGTCGTCCCGGCCGCGCGGCGGGCGCAGCGCCGCGGGGGCGTCGGGCGGTACGGCCGGACGCAGCGGCGGCACCGGGTCGATCCGGACGTACGGCGCACCGAGGTCGGGACGGGGATCCGGCTCACCCCGGTTGGGCCAGTACGACAGGGCCCGCTCCGCCTGGGCCGCGATCGTCAGCGACGGGTTCACACCGAGGTTCGCCGAGACCGCCGCCCCGTCCACCACGTGCAACCCGGGATGCCCGAAGACCCGGTGGTACGCGTCGACCACCCCCTCGTCGGCGGAGGCACCGATCACCGCGCCGCCGAGGATGTGCGCCGTCATCGGTACGTCGAACGGCTCGGTGACCGCGCCGCCCGGTACGCCGCCGATCTCCTCGGCGAGCAGCCGGGCCGCCCGGTTGCCCGCCGGGATCCAGCTCGGGTTCGGTGCCCCGTGCCCCTGGGTCGTCGCCAGCCGGAGCCGGCCGTGCCAGCCGCGCCGCGGGTGGGTGGTGAGCGAGTTGTCGAGCGACTGCATGACCAGGGCGATCACCGTACGCTGCGACCACTCACGGACCGAGAGCAGGCGCAGGTAGGTCAGCGGGGACCGGGCCATCGTCGCCAGCCAGCGCCGGACCCGGCGGGGACCGCCGTCGACCAGCGCGGACTGGAGCAGCCCCATCACGTTGGCGCCGCGCCCGTAGCGCACGGGCTCGACGTGGGTGCGCGCGTCCGGGTGGAAGGAACTGGTGATCGCGACGCCGGCGGTGAAGTCCAGCCCCCGGCGGCGGGCCTCGCCGCGCAGTACCGCGGCGCCGAGGATCGCCTCCGAGTTGGTCCGGGTCAGCGCGCCGACCCGGGGCGAGAGGCCGGGCAGCGCCCCGGTCGCCCGCATCTCGTGCAGCAGCCGCTGGGTGCCGAGCGCCCCGGCCGCGAAGACCACCTGGTCGGCGTGCAGGCGTCGGCGGCGCCGGGGCGGCCAGGCACCGGTCCGGACGGTCTCGACGACGTACCCGCCCTCGGCGGCGGGGCGTACCGCGGTCACGGTGGTCAACGGGTGGACCTCGGCGCCCAGCCGTTCGGCCAGCCACAGGTAGTTCTTGACCAGGGTGTTCTTGGCCCCGTGCCGGCAGCCGGTCATGCAGGCGCCGCAGTGCAGGCAGCCGGTCCGCTCCGGCCCTGCCCCGCCGAAGTACGGATCGGCCACCCGCTCGCCGGGCGAGCCGAGGTACACGCCGACCGGCGTCGGGTGGAAGGTGTCGCCCACGCCCATCCGCTCGGCCACCGCCCGCATCGCGTCGTCGGCGGCGGTCCGGACCGGGTACGTGGTCACGCCGAGCATCCGCCGGGCCTGGTCGTAGTGGGGCGCCAGCTCGGCCCGCCAGTCGGTGATGTCCCGCCACTGTGGATCGTCGTAGAACTCCGGCAGCGGCTCGTACAGCGTGTTGGCGTAGACCAGCGAGCCCCCGCCGACGCCGGCGCCGGAGAGGACGAGTACGCCCGCGCCGGACCGGCGTACGGCCGGGCGCAGCAGCGTGATCCGCTGGATGCCGTACCAGCCGAGTGCCGGGGCCCAGAGGAACCGGGGCAGGCGCCAGGAGGTCTCGGGCAGCTCGTCGTCGGCGAAGCGGCGCCCCGACTCCAGCACGGCGACCGAGTAGCCCTTCTCGATCAGCCGGAGCGCGGCCACGCTGCCGCCGAAGCCGGATCCGATGACGACCACGTCGTAGCGCATGGGCGCCATCATTACCGACGAGTAGCTTTCGCACCATGGGTGCCGGGTGCCTTCCGGGCAAGCTGTGACCAGGGTGCAACGTTCATCCGGGCCAAAACGTTCTTCAATTGAGGGCGGTCCCTCGACACACGCCCCCGGCGCGAGCCGGCATCTCCGGGCGCCCCGACACCGGCCGCGGATCCGGCCGAAGGGAGCGAGACATGGCGGGCACACATTCGCCCGGTTCCCCGGGCCCGGGCGGCGGGCCCGGTCGCACGGTCGGCGGCGTCCTCGCGGTCGTCACGCTGCTCGCGGTACTGGTCGGCGCCGGCTACGCCGTCGTCCAACTGCGACGGTCCGGCGTGGAGCACCCCGACGCCGGCCCCGCCGCGGCGCCCACCACCCCCTCGCCGGCGGCACCGTCGCCCACCCCCAGCCCGACGCCGGAGCCCGGCCGCGACATCACCGGCCCGCTCGACCTCCTGCTGGTCGGCGTCGACACCCGCATCGGGGTGCCCGGCTGGGAGCCGCACGGCGACGCCGTACTGGTCATGCACGTGACCCGGGAGCTGGACCGGGCGTACCTCTTCTCCCTCCCCCGCGACCTGGTGGTGGAGCTGCCGCCCTTCCCGAAGGCGGACTTCGACGGCGAGCGCACCAAGCTCACCCACGCGATGAGCTACGGCAGCCGGGTACCGGGCAAACGCGGCAAGCCGAACACCGCGCAGGGCTACGAGCTGCTGGAGACCGCGGTGCGCGACTACACCGGCATCGACTCCTTCGAGGCCGGGGCGGTACTGACCTTCGAGGGCTTCGACGACCTGGTGGACGCCCTCGGCGGCATCGACCTCTACGTCGACCAGCGGGTCGTCTCCCAGCACCGGCGCCCCGACGGCCGGCACCGGGCCGGCGGCGCGAACGGCTACGTCGGGCCGCAGATGGTCTACGAGAGGGGAAACCGGCACCTCGTGGGCTGGCAGGCGCTGGACTACGCGCGGCAGCGCTACACCACGGGCGGGGACTACGCCCGGCAGCGCCACCAGCAGCAGCTCGTCCGGGCCATCGTACGGAAGATCCTCAGCCAGGAGCTGGCCCGCGACCCGGACCGGCTCGACCGGGTGGTCCGCGCCCTGGGCGCCGCCCTCACCTTTCAGGGCAACGGCCAGCGGGTGGTCGACTTCGCGTTCGCGCTGAGCCGGCTCCCGGTGGCGGCGATCACCCTGGTCAGCCTCCCCGGACACTCGGTGAGCAGCGGCGGGCGCTACCGGGGCGAGCAGCTCGACCAGGTCGGGCGGGACTTCCTCACCGAACTCGTGGCCGGCCGGGCGGACGCCTTTCTGTCGACCCACCCGAAACTGGTGGTCCGCGACTGAGCCGGCGGCGCGGGTGTCAGCCCCGCCCGGGTACCGGCGGCGCGCCGGTACCGGAGAGCCACGCGTCGAAAAGCGGTCCGAGCTGCTTGCCCGACACCCGCTGCGCCACGGTGACGAAGTCCGCGGTGGTGGCGTTGCCGTCGCGCTTCTCCGCCGTCCAGCTCTTCAGGATCCGGAAGAACGCCTCGTCGCCGACGGTCAGCCGCAGGGCGTGCACCGCCAGCGCCCCGCGCTTGTAGACCGCGTTGCCGAAGATCCCCGCCCGACCGGGGTCGAGGGTCGGCTTCGCCCAGTCGGTGGCGGCATAGGCCGTGTCGAAGCTGCGCCGCAACGCCCCGGCCTGCTCGTGCTCCGCCCAGAGCCACTCGGCGTAGGTGGCGAAGCCCTCGTTCAACCAGATGTCGCTCCACCGGCTCAGCGACACGCTGTCGCCGAACCACTGGTGCGCCAGCTCGTGCGCGACCACGCCGGCGTTCTCGCCCGAGTCGAAGAAGACGGGACCGTAGACGGGCCGCGACTGCGTCTCCAGCGCGTACCGGATGCGCTGGTCGTCGACCACCACCCCGCCGTACGCGTCGAACGGGTACGGGCCGAACCGGGTGGCCAGGAAGTCGGCGATCTCGCCGGTACGGGCCACGGACCTGGCCGCCGCACCGTCGGCGGGCAGCGCCGCGGCCACCGCCGTCACCATCGGCTTGCCGGCGTGCGTGCCGGTGCTCACCCGGTACCGGCCGATCACCAGGGTGCTCAGGTAGCTCGCCATCGGCGACCGCTCGGACCACTTCCACGTGGTCCAGCCGCCGGTGGTGGTGCTCCCGCCCGGCACGCCGTTGCTGATCGCGGTCAGCCCGTCCGGCACGGTCGCCTCGATCTCGTACGTCGCCTTGTCGAGCGGGTGGTCGTTCACCGGGAACCAGGTGCTCGCCGACTCCGGCTGCCCCAGCGCGACGGCGCCCTCGGCGGTGGCGAGGAACCCGTTGGACCCGAGGTCCGGGCTGGTGACCGGGGCCGGCGTCCCGTCGTAGGCAACCTCCACCTCGAACCGCGCGCCCTTCGCGAGCCCACGGTCCGGGGTGACCACGAGTTCACCCTCGGCGCGCTGGTGCCGTGCCGCGGCACCGTCCACCCTGACGCCGCGCACGGTCAGCCCGGCGAGGTCGAGGTTGAACCGGGAGAGGTCCGCCGTGGCGGTCGCCGCGATCGTCGCGGTCCCGGTCAGCGCGCGCGACGCCGGGTCGTACCGGACCCTGAGCCGGTACGAACCGACGTCGTAACCGCCGTTGCCGTAGCTCGGGAAGTAGGGGTCGCCGATTCCGGCCGCGCCCGGGGAGAACTCGCCCGACCGTCGCGGTCCGGTCCCGGTGCAGCCGGTGGCCAGGAGCACGGCCAGCAGCACCACGGCCGTCGCCGGCCGGCTCCGATCCCCCATGACAACCCCTGATCCCTCCCGCCGGCTCACCGGTCCAGGACGAGCCCTACCTTCTGGAACTCCTTCAGGTCGCGGTACCCGCACTTGGCCATCGCCCGGCGCAGCCCGCCGAAGAGGTTCAGCTGGCCGTCCGGCTCGTCGGCCGGACCGAAGAGCAGCTTCTCCATCGAACCGAGCGAGCGCTCGGCGACGCCGAACGCCCCGCGCGGCAGCGAGGGGTGGCTCGCGGCCGAGTGCCACCAGGCGCCGGCCGCCGGGGCCTCGTCGCAGAGCGAGAGCGGCTCGCCGAGCATCACCGCGTCCGCGCCGCAGCCCAGGGCCTTGGCGATGTCGCCCGAGGTCTGCAGGTCACCGTCGGCGATGAGGTGGACGTACCGGCCGCCGGTCTCGTCGAGGTAGTCCCGGCGCGCCGCCGCGGCGTCGGCGATCGCGGTGGCCATCGGTACCCGGATGCCGAGCACCGACTCGGTGGTGGACCAGTCGTCCGAGCCGAAGCCGACGATCACCCCGGCCGCGCCGGTGCGCATCAGGTGCAGCGCCGTCTTGTAGTCGATGCAACCGCCCACCACCACCGGCAGGTCGAGGTCGGCGATGAACTCCTTGAGGTTGAGCGGCTCGTCCGTGGTGGAGACGTGTTCGGCCGAGACCAGGGTGCCCTGGATCACCAGGATGTCGACCCCGGCGTCCAGGATCACCGGGGCGAGCGCGAGCGTGTGCTGCGGCGAGACCCGTACCGCGACCGTGCCGCCGCCCTCGCGCATCTCGCGTACCCGCTCGGCGATCAGCTCGGGCCGGATGGGCTCGGCGTAGACCTCCTGCAGCCGCTTGGTGGCCCGGGCGGTCTCGTCCAGCCCGGAGAGCTCCTCCAGGATCTTCGTCGGGTTCTCGTACCGGGTCCAGAGCCCCTCGACGTTGAGCACGCCGAGGCCGCCGAGCTGGCCCAGCCGCGCCGCCGAACTCGGGCTCATCGTCGCGTCGGAGGGGTGTCCCAGGCAGGGGATCCCGAACTGGTACGCGTCGAGCTGCCACGCCGTCGAGACGTCGTCGACGTCCCGGGTACGGCGGCTGGGCACGATCGCGATGTCGTCCAGGTGGTAACCGCGCTGCGCGGTCTTGCCCAGCCCGATCTCGACCACGTCACGCATGGCTCACTCCAGGTTAGAAGGGGTCGCCGAACCGGCGGTGTCGTCAGCGGGTGTGGTAGTTGGGCGCCTCGACGGTCATCTGGATGTCGTGCGGGTGGCTCTCCTTGAGCCCGGCCGCCGTGATCCGGATGAGCTGGCCACGGCGGTGCAGCTCGGGGATGCTCTCGGCGCCCACGTATCCCATCGCCAGGCGGAGGCCACCGACCAGCTGGTGCGCGACGCGCGCGAGCGGGCCACGGTAGGGCACCTGGCCCTCGACGCCCTCCGGTACCAGCTTCTCCTCGCTGGTCACGTCCTCCTGGAAGTAGCGGTCCTTGGAGTAGGAGCGGACCTGGCCCCGGGACTGCATCGCGCCGAGCGAGCCCATCCCCCGGTACGACTTGAACTGCTTGCCGTTGATGAAGAGCAGCTCGCCCGGGCTCTCCTCGCAGCCGGCGAAGAGGCTGCCGAGCATCACGGTGTCGGCGCCGGCGACCAGGGCCTTGGCGATGTCCCCGGAGTACTGGATGCCGCCGTCGCCGATGACCGGTACGCCCGCCGGGCGGCAGGCCCGCGCCGCCTCCATGATCGCGGTGATCTGCGGCACGCCGACCCCGGCCACGATCCGGGTGGTGCAGATCGCCCCCGGACCGACGCCGACCTTGACGGCGTCCGCACCGGCCTCGACCAGCGCCTTCGCCCCGGCGTACGTCGCGACGTTGCCGCCGACGATGTCGACCTTCGTGTCCCGCTTGAGCGCCCGGACCATGTCGAGCACCGCCCGCTGGTGCCCGTGCGCGGTGTCGACGATCAGGACGTCGACGCCCGCGTCGACTAGCGCCCGGGCCCGCTTGTACGCGTCCTCGCCGACCCCGACGGCGGCCGCGACCCGCAGCCGACCCGCGTCGTCCTTGGTGGCGTTCGGGTACTGCTCGCTCTTGGTGAAGTCCTTCACCGTGATCAGGCCGCGCAGCCGGCCGGCGTCGTCGACCAGCGGCAGCTTCTCCACCTTGTGCCGGCGCAGCAGCGCGAGCGCGTCCTCCTTGGACACCCCGACCGGTGCGGTGACCAGCGGCATCGGGGTCATGATCTCGCGGACCGGGGTGGCCAGGTCGGTCACGAAGCGCATGTCCCGGTTGGTGACGATGCCCACCAGCGCGCCCTGGTCGTCGACGACCGGCACGCCGGAGATCCGGTAGCGCCCGCAGAGCGCGTCGACCTCGCGGATGGTGTGGTCCGGGCTACAGGTGACCGGGTTGGTGATCATCCCCGACTCGGAGCGCTTCACCAGGTCGACCTGCAACGCCTGGTCCTCCAGGGAGAGGTTGCGGTGCAGCACGCCGATGCCGCCCTGGCGGGCCATCGCGATCGCCATCCGCGCCTCGGTGACCGTGTCCATCGGGCTGGAGAGCAGCGGAAGGGCGAGGGTGACGTTACGGGTCATCCGGGTGACCGTGCTCACCTTGCTCGGCACGATGTCCGACTCGCCCGGTTGCAGCAGCACGTCGTCGAAGGTCAGGCCGAGCGGTACCGCCCGGGCCGAACCGGCCGGCAGCTCGGGCAGGTGTGCGGCGGGCAGGTCGGTGGCCCCGGCCGCCTGGTCGGCGGCGCCCATCGGAAGATCGGTGGCGGGCGAGTTTTCCACGATTTGTCCCCTGAGCTGGTCGGACGGCTTCGCCTGGTACACGGGCGCGCACGGGTCACCCGCGCTGGCGGCGCGATGGTTCATCGTACCCAGTGAGCTGTGCTTCCGCGCTCGCGCGCTCCACGGCGCCTTGAGGCGGCGTCTTCCCCTCCGCGGCGGCGTGGGTGGGTGGTCGCCCGCCGCGCCGCTCCGGTCCAGACACCGCCGCGCCGCTGCGCTCGCTCGCTGGGGAAGCCTGCGGGGCGCGACCGCTGCGCGGCGCGCTCCTCGGCTCCGGTCGGGTGGCGCTGTGGCCCGCGTCCCGCGCTCCTCGACTTCGGGCGGGTGGGGCGCTGTGATGCGCGTCCCGGCTTCTCAGGTCCGGGCGGGTGGGCCGGTCGCGCATGTCCGCTGCGATGTCGGGCGGGCGGGGATCCGGGGGGTACGACTACGGTGGAGGGGTGCACGACGAGCCGATCGACCCCTTCAACGGCGACCCCGCCGACCCGTCGGCGGGTCTCGACGACCCGGTCGAGGAGAACGAGCTCGACCCGCTGACCGAGGTCGAGCGGCAGGACGTGCTCGAGGACCTCGCCGACCTGGAGGTCTACCAGGCGTTGCTGCAGCCGGTCGGGGTACGCGGATTGGTGATCGAGTGTGAGGACTGCCGTGAGCCGCACTACTTCGACTGGGATCTGCTCCGGGGCAACCTGCGGCACCTGCTGAACTCCGGCCGGCCCCGGGTGCACGAGCCGGCCTACGACCCGGACCCGGACCACTACGTGACCTGGGAGTACGCCCGCGGCTACGCGGACGGGGTGCACGACACGCTGACCGAGGGCACCGACGAGGACGAGGACTGACCCGGTCCCCGGCGGACCGGGTCCGGCTTGCCCGGACCGGGCGGAGCGCCGAGGGGCTCGCGGTCGGGCCCCCGCCGCCGTGCTCAGGCCACCAGCCCAGCGCGGAAGCCCGCCGCCACGGCGTGCGCCCGGTCCCGGGCGCCGAGCTTGCGGAACAGCCGCCGGGCGTGCGTCTTGACCGTGTCCTCCGAGACGAAGAGTTCCCGGCCGATCTCCGCGTTGCTCTTGCCGTCGGCCATCCCGAGTAGCACCTGCATCTCCCGCTCGGTCAGCGCCACCTGGCGCCCCGGCGCGCCGCCGGCGGCCCGGGAGTAGTCGCCGCCGTTCCCGGACTCGCCCCGGCGATCGGCGCCGAAGCGGGCGTCCGGCGCGGCGTTGGCCCGCGGGTCGCCCGCCGTGCCGGCCTGCGGCTGGCCGTTCGGCGACGTCGGCTCGCCCTCGTCGACCGCGTCCTCGCCACGCTGGACCGGCACGATCATCGCGCCGGGCGCCCCCGCGTTCGGCGAGCCGGAGGCGGACTTCGCGGCGGGTTCCGGGCCGGCGTTGCGGCCGGCCGGCGGCACCGCGCCGGGCCGGACCGGCAGCCGCGAGCCGGGATCGGTACGCGCCTCCGCGGCGGTACGCCCGGTCGTGGCGCCCAATTCCCCGGGCAGCCCCGGACGGCCACCCGGGGCCGGCCCGGCCAGACCCGCCGGGTTGCGGCCGACGCCGCCTCGGCCACCGCCGGCCACCCGGCTCGGACCGGCGAGCAGCAGCATCGCCTTGGCGACGACGCTGACCAGGTCGTACTCCGCGTTGCAGGAGATCAGGCCGCGGGCGCCGGCGGCGATGGCGGCCGACGCCACCCCCGGCTCCTCGCTGCCGAAGAGCAGGATCGCGGCGCCGGGGGCCCGGGCCAGCACCCGCCGGGTGAAGCCGACGCTGTCGGGCCGAGTGAGCGCGGTGTCGGCGAGAACCACGTCCGCAGGCCGCTCGGCCAGCCGCAGCATCACCTCGGGGTCGGACACCGCGGTACGAACCGCAGTGGACAAACCAAGCCGAGCAGCGGCAGACGCGACATTCTGCGCCGCGAGTGGGGTCCGGACACAGACGAGGACGGTACGCACGGTGGTCTCCTCTCCTGCAACGAGAGAACCACGAGACCCTCTGATCATGAAGAGTTTCCGGCTGATCAACGGGAACTTTTTGGCCCGCCCCGCCCGGACGGCGCCCGCGACCTGCGGCACCGCCCCGCCGAGGGTGCGGGTACCCGGGTTGGGGCCGGGCAAGGGGCCGCACCACGGCCGGCGCGAACTTTTTGATCTGTTACGTGTGAGGCGACGGGTGGTTGGGTATCGGACCCTCCGGGGTCGGATCGGTACGCGTGCGCGGGCTGCCGCCGAAACGGCTCCCGTGACCGGTCATCACGGCGCCGCGCGGAAGGAGGGTGCTGATGTCGAACGTACGCAGGCTGCCCGGACCCATCGTCGACCTGTGGGACTGGCAGCGGCTCGGCGCGTGCCGGGGCCGCGACAGCGCCCAGTTCTTCCACCCGGACGGCGAGCGGGGCTCCTCCCGGAACCGGCGGGAGGCCCGGGCCAAGGCGGTCTGCGGCACCTGCCCGGTGCGCGCCGAGTGCGCCGCGCACGCCCTGGCGGTCCGCGAGCCGTACGGGGTGTGGGGCGGTTTCAGCGAGTCCGAACGCCTGCGGCTGCTCGCCCTGGGCTGGGAGGACGTCGCCGATCGGCACCGCAGCCGGGTCGACGTCGGCCGCCTTGAGGCGCGGCTGGGACAGCCGCACAAGTCCACGGTGCCGGACCAGCGCCACGTCGCCTGAGCCCGCACCCGCGCCCCATCCTTCGCCGATCTAGGGCAAATCCTCGTGATTGGAGATCAATCAACGAGGATTTGCCCTAGATCGCGTGTCAGCGGATCGTCACCCGTACCGTGTGGTAGCCGGTCGCCCCGTCGGGGAGCACGTCCTGCGGGCGCTCGGTCTGCACCTCGCCGGTCCGGTCGGTGGCCCGGACCTGCAGCGTGTGCTCGCCCGGGGTCGCCGGCCACGGCCAGGACCACTGCACCCAGGTGTCGACCGACGAGGCCGGGGCGAGCCGGGCCGGCTGCCAGTCGCCCCCGTCGACGCGTACCTCGACCCGCTCGACGCCCCGGTGCTGGGCCCAGGCCACACCCGCGACCGTCACCGTTCCCGCGTCCAGCCCCCGGCCGGTGCGCGGGGTGTCGATCCGGGACTGGGTCTTGATCGGGCCCCGGGCCGACCAGCCGCGCCGCACCCAGTACGCGTCGAAGTCCGCGAAGGCGGTCAGCTCCAGCTCGACCACCCACTTGCACGCCGAGACGTAGCCGTAGAGGCCGGGCACCACGAGCCGGACCGGGAAGCCGTGCTCCACGGGGAGCGGCTCGCCGTTCATGCCGATCGCCAGCAGCGCGTCCCGGCCGTCGAGCAGCGCGGCGGTGGGGATGCCGCAGGTCCAGCCGTCCGCCGACCGGGCCACCACCTGGTCCGCCCCGTCGAGCGGCCCGGCCTCCTCCAGCAGCCGCTTGAGCGGCGTACCGAGCCAGCGGGCGTTGCCGACCAGGTCACCGCCGACCTCGTTGGAGACGCACGTCAGCGTGATGTCCCGCTCGATCATCGGCCGGCGCAGCAGCTCGGCGAAGTCGATCGTGACCGGTTCGCGTACCCGCCCGTGGATGCGCAGTTGCCAGTCGTCCGGGTCGACCTGCGGGACCGTCAGCGCGGTGTCGATGCGGTAGAACACCGGGTTCGGGGTCAGGTACGCCGACAGCCCGGGGACCGTCGGCTCACCGCCGGCCGGTACCGGCGCCGCCGCGCTGACCGGGGCGGGCAGGGTCACCGCCGCCCGTGCCTGCGCGACGCCGCGCCGGGTCGCCAGCGAACGCCCCGCGAACCCGCTGACTGCCGCGGCGGCCAGCGCCACCGCCGCCCCGGTGAGGAACCGCCGGCGCTCCTGGTCGTACTCCTCGGCGGCGAACCTGGCCACCTGGTCCTCGGCGTCGCGGCCCGCCGCGGGGACACCGCCGGCGCCGGAACCACGGGCGGTCTCGGGTCGCCGCGGGTTCTCCAGCGGCCCGGTGGTCAGCGCCCAGAGCAGCCCGGCGGCCAGCGCCGCGCCGACCAGGGCGGGCAGGGCGGCGGCCGGGCCGGCCGCCGGCCGGGTCAGCGCGGCGGCGACGCCCACGGCGGCGAAGAGCCCGATCCCGGCCAGGCCCACCGCGAGCCGCCGTACGGCGAGCGCGCCGACCAGCGCCGCGAACGCCGCGAGCAGGACGGCGGTACCGGTCAGCAGCGCCGTCTTGTCGTGCACCCCGAACAGGTCGATGGCGAACCGTTTCAGCGGCTCGGGCACGGTGTCGACGACCACCCCGCCGACCGCGACCAGCGGCGCCGACCGGGGTCCGGTGGCCACGGCGACCAGCTCGGCCGCCCCGATCGCGACGCCCGCCGCGGCGAGCCCGGCCAGCGCGCCGAGCCAACCCGATCGGGTTCCCGCCGTCGCGCGCGCCGCTACCGCCCCGCTCGTTTCCACCGCACCGCTCGTCTCCACCGTGCCAGTGTCGATCCTCGGCCGGCTGGGCGGTACCGCGGCCAAGGGCCGTAAGGGAGCGGTAAGAGTGATGTCGCGCACCGGCGCGGGCCGGGCGCCCCGGCCGGGGATCCGGCGGCGGCCGGTACGGGAACGAAAGATCCGCGTGACCAGCGGCCGGGGCGCGGTACGCGCCGGGGCCGTGCCTGGTCACGCGGATCTCGGTGCTACGTCGATCTCCGACCGTGGTCGGGGACCGGGTCAGAAACCGGGGCCGTGCTGGTGTCCGTGGCCGTGGCTGTGGCCGTGCCCACCGGCGGCGGCCGGCTCGGCCTTCTCCGGCTTCTCCACGACCAGGCTCTCCGTGGTGAGCAGCAGGCCGGCGATGGACGCCGCGTTGCTCACCGCGTTGCGGGTGACCTTGACCGGGTCGATGATGCCGCTCTCGGGGAGGTCGACGTACTCGCCCTTGGCCGCGTCGAGCCCGACGCCCCACTCCTTGCCGGAGACCTTCTCCACGACCACGTTGCCGTCGTGGCCGGCGTTCTGCGCGATCCAGCGCAGCGGCTCGGCGAGCGACTTGCGGACGATGGAGACGCCGACCTTCTCGTCGCCGGTGAGGCCCAGGCCGTCGTCGAGGACCGAGGCGATCTGGACGAGCGCCGCGCCGCCGCCGGGGACGGTACCCTCCTCGACCGCGGCCTTGGTCGCGGCGATGGCGTCCTCGATGCGGTGCTTGCGCTCCTTCATCTCGACCTCGGTGGCGCCGCCGGCCTTGATCACCGCGATGCCGCCGGAGAGCTTCGCCAGCCGCTCGGCCAGCTTCTCCCGGTCCCAGTCGGAGTCCGATGCCTCGAT
Source organism: Micromonospora sp. NPDC049559 (assembly GCF_040676675.1). Lineage (NCBI taxonomy): Bacteria > Bacillati > Actinomycetota > Actinomycetes > Micromonosporales > Micromonosporaceae > Micromonospora > Micromonospora sp. NPDC049559. The sequence goes on from NZ_JBFAPK010000042.1 coordinate 25,677, forward strand.
CTCCTTGCGGATCTGGGCGACCCGGTCGGCCACCTCGGAGTCGCGGCCGCGGCCGTCGACGAAGGTGGTCGTGTCCTTGTCGACCACGACCCGGCGGGCGCTGCCCAGCGCCTCCAGGCCGACCGCGTCGAGCTTGTAGCCCAGCTCGGGCGCGACCAGCTCGGCGCCGGTCAGGATCGCCAGGTCCTGCAGCATCGCCTTGCGGCGGTCGCCGAAGCCGGGCGCCTTCACCGCGCAGACCTTGAGGGTCTTGCGGATCGAGTTGACCACCAGCGTGGAGAGCGCCTGGCCCTCGACGTCCTCGGCCACGATCAGCAGCGGCTTGCCGCTCTGCACGACCTTTTCGAGCAGCGGCAGCAGCTCCTCGATCGCGGAGATCTTCTGGGTGGTGATCAGGATGTGCGGCTCCTCGAGAACCGCCTCCTGCGACTCCGTGTCGGTGACGAAGTTCGGCGAGATGAAACCCTTGTCGAACTGGAGGCCCTCGGTGACCTCCAGCTCGGTGGCGAGCGCGGAGCCCTCCTCGACGGTGATGACGCCGTCGCGGCCGACCTTCTCCATCGCCTCGGCGATCATGTCGCCGATGGTGGCGTCCTGCGCCGAGATCGTCGCGACGTGCGCGATCGACTGCTTGTTGCTGCCGACCTCGACGGCCTTGTCGAGCAGCGCGGCGGAGACCTTCTCGGCCGCCGCGTCGATGCCCCGCTTGAGGCCCGCCGGGTTGGCGCCGGCCGCCACGTTGCGCAGGCCCTCACGGACCATCGCCTGGGCGAGCACGGTGGCGGTGGTGGTCCCGTCGCCGGCGACGTCGTTGGTCTTGGTCGCCACCTCCTTGACCAGCTGGGCGCCGAGGTTCTCGTACGGGTTGGTGAGCTCGATCTCCTTGGCGATGGTCACGCCATCGTTGGTGATCGTCGGCGCACCGAACTTCTTGTCCAGGACGACGTTACGCCCGCGCGGCCCGAGAGTGACCTTGACCGTGTCAGCGAGAGTATTGACACCGTGCTCCAGCAGGTGCCGGGCGTCGTCCGAAAAACTCAGGATCTTCGCCATTGATGCCCCTTCAGACATGCAATCGTTCGTCCGGCCGGGCCGGTGGCCCCGCGCGGAGGCGGTGGACGCCGGTCCGGCCGGAGAAGCAGTCGATGCCCCGGCCCGGCGAGCCGGTCCGGGGCATCGACACTGATGTTCTGGTTACTTCTCGATGACCGCGAGGACGTCGCGGGCGGAGAGCACCAGGTACTCCTCGCCGGCGTACTTGACCTCGGTGCCGCCGTACTTCGAGTAGATGACGGTGTCGCCGACCTTGACGTCAACCGGGATCCGGTTGCCGTCGTCGTCGAAGCGGCCCGGGCCGACAGCGAGGACGGTGCCCTCCTGCGGCTTCTCCTTGGCGGTGTCGGGAATCACGATGCCCGACGCCGTGGTGGTCTCAGCCTCGTTCGCCTGGACCAGGATCCGGTCCTCGAGCGGCTTGATCGCAACCTTGGTCGCGGTAGTCACGGGCATACCCTCCTGGGGTACTTGGTTTCTGTACCGCCCGGCGAACCGGGCGGCGTCAATCTGCCACATGCCACCGGGCGGGTCCGTCGTCGCGGGTGCCGGGTCCGCCTGGCGCTCAGCCTCCGGACGGAGCCCGGAAGCTGGCACCCTCGGTTCGAGAGTGCTAACGGCAGGTTATGCCGGCGGCTAGCACTCCGTCAAGGAGAGTGCCAACACGCCACCGCCGCGTGTCCCGCTGGCCCCGGACTTCGGGTCCCGCACGAGAATGTGGCCGTGGATCTCGACCAGCTGGCCGCCCTGCGTACCCCGGCCGGGACGGCGGCGCTCGACCTGGCGGCCGGGCTGGCCGGTGGCGACCCGCTCGCCGCCGCCGCCGCGCTGCGCTCGGCCGGCGTGCCCGCCGGGCTCGCGGCCGGCGCGCTCACCCAGGCCGAGCTGCGCCGCCGCGCCGCGCGGAAGTTCGGGCCCGCGGCGGCCCGGATGTTCTTCACCCGGGCCGGGCTGGAGCAGGCCACCCGGGCCGTGGTGGCCGACCGGCGGGCCGCCCGGCTGCGGGCCGCCGGGGTCGAGGCCCTCGCCGACCTGGGTTGCGGCCTCGGTGCCGACGCGCTCGCCGCCGCCCGGGCCGGCATCCGCGTGTACGGCGTCGAGGCGGACCCGCTCACCGCCGCGATGGCCACCGCCAACGCCGAGGCGGCCGGGGTGGCCGACCGGTTCACGGTCGAGTGCGGCGACGCCACCGCCTTCGACGTGAACCGGGTGGACGGCGTCTTCTGCGACCCGGCGCGGCGGCGGGCCGGTACCGGACGGCGGATCTTCGACCCGGCGGCCTACTCACCGCCCTGGGACTTCGTCACCGGCCTCGCCGAGCGGGTCCCCCGCACCGTGGTGAAGGTCGCACCGGGCATCGACCACACGCTGATCCCGGCCGGGGCCGAGGCGGAGTGGGTCAGCGTCGACGGCGAGCTGGTGGAGGCGGCCCTCTGGTGCGGCCCGCTCGCCACGGCCCCCCGCCGCGCCACCCTGCTGCGGGTCGGGCGCGAGGTCGGGCGGCTCGCCGGCGGCGGTACGGCCGAGGCGCCCGTCGGGCCGGTCCGGCGCTACCTCTACGACCCCGACGGTGCCGTGGTCCGCGCCCACCTGGTGGCCGAGTTCGCCGAGACCGTCACCGGCGTCCTGGCCGACCCGAGCATCGCGTACGTCTACGCGGACGCGCCCACCCCGTCGCCGTTCGGCCGCTGTCTGGAGATCACCGACGTGCTGCCGTTCTCGCTGAAGCGGCTGCGCGCGCTCCTGCGCGAGCGGGGTGTCGGCCGGGTGGAGATCCTCAAGCGCGGCTCCGCGCTCGAGCCGGAGCAGCTCCGGCGCGACCTGCGGCTCGCCGGCCCCGCCTCGGCCAGCGTCGTGCTGACCCGGGTCGCCGGCGCGCCGACGGTGCTGCTCTGCCAGCCGGTACCGGCCGACGCCGCAGCCGGCCCGCACCCGCCGGGCCGGTGAGCGGCCGGTCCGCCGGCCCGGTGAGCGTCCGGCTCCCGGGCTCGGCGGCTGCCGGCGGCCCTCCGGTCAATGTCCCTGTACGTCGGCGTATGCCGCCGCCCGTTTCCCGGCGGCCGACGGCGCGGCGGTAGGTTGGCGCTCATGGCGGGTCAGGGCACTCCGGCGACGGCGCTGCTGGTGAAGCAGAAGGTGACCCACCGTACGCACCCGTACGACGTGTCACCGGACTCGCCCCGCTACGGTGCCGAGGTCGCCGCCGCGCTGGGCGTACCGCCGGAGCGGGTCTTCAAGTCGCTGGTGACCGAGGTCGACGGCGCCCTCACCGTGGCGGTGGTACCGGTCACCGGCGAGCTGGACCTCAAGGCGCTCGCCGCGTCCGTGGGCGGCAAGCGGGCCGTGCTCGCCGACCGAGCCGTCGCCGAACGCGCCACCGGGTACGTCCGGGGCGGCATCAGCCCGCTCGGGCAGCGCAAGCGGCTGCCGACCGTGGTCGACTCGTCCGCCACCGGACTCAGCACGATGTACGTCTCGGCGGGCCGCCGCGGTCTCCAGCTCGAACTCGCCCCGGCCGACCTGATCCGGCTCACCGGCGCCACCACGGCCCCGATCGCCGCCTGAGCGGCCCGACGGGAGAGCGCGCCCGTCCACGTACCCGAACGCGGCGAACAACGCGACCGGCGTGGCGTTCGGGTCTCACGCCATCGCGCGCCGCGAGCGTCGCCCTGGGGGCGCCGGGGCGAAACGATCTACCTACCGGGTGTAGTCGCAGGTGGAGGGCGCCCTGGTAGCCGCCGCGTGTCCACCGCGTTGCGGAATTGTTATCGGCGCCAACAAACTCGTGACCTCGGCAGTCTTGCGGCGAGGGCACACCGAGAAATACGTTGCCGGACACAACAAAAGTAACCGTCGTCTCACGTTCTCCATCAGTGCCGCGTCCGTGACCGTCTTGGCCGCACCACCCGGACCGGGCACCGAACACCCCCACCCATCCCTCGAAAGGACCCGTGCAATGCGCAAAGGGATCCTGGCCGTCGCCGCGGCCGGCCTACTGGTCACCGGCGGTCTCTCCGCCTGTGGCGACGACTCGGGCAGCAAAGGCGCCGGGGGCGCGAAGACGCCCAAGATCGGCGTGATCCTGCCGGACAGCAAGTCCTCCGGACGTTGGGAGGGCGCGGACCGCCCGTTCCTGGAGCAGGCGTTCAAGGCCGCGGGCGTCCAGTACGACATCCAGAACGCCCAGAACGACAAGACCCAGTTCCAGACCATCGCGGACCAGATGATCACCAGCGGGGTGACCGCCCTGATGATCGTCAACCTGGACTCCGGTACCGGTAAGGCCGTGCTCGACAAGGCCAAGTCGCAGGGCGTGGCGACGATCGACTACGACCGGCTCACCCTCGGCGGCTCGGCGCAGTACTACGTCAGCTTCGACAACGTGGCCGTCGGCAAGCTCCAGGGCGAGGGCCTGGTCAAGTGCCTGACCGACATGAAGGTCCAGAAGCCGGTGGTGGCCGAGCTGAACGGCTCGCCGACCGACAACAACGCCACCCTGTTCAAGAACGGCTACGACTCGGTCCTCAAGCCGAAGTACGACTCGGGCGAGTACACCAAGGGCCCGGACGACTCGGTGCCGGACTGGGACCCGGCCCAGGCGCTCACCATCTTCGAGCAGCAGCTCACCAAGCAGAGCGGGAAGATCGACGGCGTGCTGGCCGCGAACGACAAGCTCGGCAACGCCGCCATCTCGATCCTCAAGAAGAACAGCCTCAACGGCAAGGTGCCGGTGACCGGGCAGGACGCGGAGCCCCAGGGCCTGCAGAACATCCTCGCCGGCGACCAGTGCATGACCGTCTACAAGGCCGTCAAGCAGGAGGCGGCGGCCGCCGCCGACCTGGCGATCGCGCTGGCCAAGGGCGAGAAGAAGGACACCGGCCAGACGGTCCGTGACCCGGAGGGCAACCGGGACGTGCCGGCCGTGCTGCTCCAGCCGAAGGCGATCACCAAGGAGAACGTCAAGGACGTCATCGCCGACGGGTACGTGACCAAGGCGGAGGTCTGCACCCCCGCGCTCGCGTCGGCCTGCGCCGCCGCCGGCATCAGCTGAACCAGTCCCGGCCGACCGGCCGGTCTCCGGCACCGCCGAGGCGGAGCCGCCCGGCACGCCAACCCGCGTGCCGGGCGGCTCCGTCGAGCTGACGGGCACCCTCGATCGGACACCCGCGTAAAGGAGATGCTCCGTGTCCGCACAACCCCTGTTGGAACTGCGCGGGATCGACAAGAACTTCGGTCCCGTCCAGGTCCTGCGCGACGTCGCCTTCGCCGCCCATCCGGGCGAGGTGACCGCACTCGTCGGCGACAACGGAGCCGGCAAGTCCACCCTCGTCAAGTGCATCAGCGGCATCTACCCCATCGACGGTGGGGAGGTCCTCTTCGAGGGCCGCCCGGTGCACATCAACACCCCGCGGGACGCCGCCGGGCTCGGCATCGAGGTGGTCTACCAGGACCTGGCGCTCTGCGACAACCTCGACATCGTGCAGAACATGTTCCTCGGCCGGGAGAAGCGCAGCGGCCTGGTGCTCGACGAGCCGACGATGGAGAAGATGGCCGCGGACACGCTGGCCGGCCTCTCCGTCCGTACGGTCAAGTCGCTGCGCCAGTACGTCTCCAGCCTCTCCGGCGGACAGCGCCAGACCGTCGCCATCGCCAAGGCCGTGCTCTGGAACAGCAAGGTCGTCATCCTGGACGAGCCGACGGCCGCCCTCGGCGTCGCGCAGACGGCCCAGGTACTCGAACTCGTCCGCCGGCTGGCCGACAAGGGCCTCGCCGTCGTGCTCATCTCGCACAACATGAACGACGTCTTCGCCGTCGCCGACCGGATCGCCGCGCTCTACCTCGGCCAGATGGTCGCCCAGGTGAAGACCACCGACGTCACCCACGCCCAGGTGGTCGAACTGATCACCGCGGGCCGCTCCGGCGCCCTCGGCCTCGCCGCCGAGCCCGCCGAGGGCCAGCCCGACAATGGCGCCGAGCCCGCCGACACCGCCCCAGGAGCAGTCCGATGACCACTACGACCGCCGTCCGGGCGGAGGGGCCCGCAGCCGTCACCCCCACCCCCACCGTCGGCAGCCACCTGCGCAACTACTGGTCCCGGGTACGCGGCGGCGACCTCGGTTCGCTCCCCGCCGTAGCCGGCCTCGTCGTGCTTTGCGCGGTCTTCGCGATCGTGCGCCCGGTCTTCCTCTCCGCGGCCAACTTCGCCAACCTCTTCACCCAGGGCGCCGCGGTCACGGTGATCGCGATGGGCCTGATCTTCGTACTGCTGCTCGGTGAGATCGACCTCTCGGCCGGCTTCGCCAGCGGCGTCTGTGCCGCCATCCTGGCCAACGTCGCCACCGTGCTCGGCCTGCCCTGGTACGTCGCGGTCCTCGCGGCCGTCGGCACCGGCGTCCTCATCGGCCTGGTGCTCGGCATGCTGGTGGCGAAGGTCGGCATACCGTCGTTCGTGGTCACCCTGGCCGGGTTCCTGGCGTTCCAGGGCATCGTGCTGCTCCTGATGAAGGAGGGCACCAACATCTCGATCAACGACGACGTCCTCGTCGCGATCGAGAACGGCAAGGTGCCGCCGGCACTCGGCTGGATCTTCGCGGCGCTCGCCGTCGCCGGGTACGCCCTCGTGCAGCTGCTGCGGCACCACAACCGCACCTCGCACGGCCTCATCGCCGACCCGCTCGCCGTGGTGATCGGCCGGATCGCGACGCTCGCCATCATCCTGGGCATCGCGGTCTACGTGCTCAACCTGGAGCGCAGCATCAACCCGCTGATCACCTCCAACAAGGGCATGCCCATCGTCGTACCGATCATCGCGGTGCTGCTGGTGGTCTGGACCTTCGTCCTGCAGCGCACCGCGTACGGCCGGCACCTGTACGCGGTCGGCGGCAACCGGGAGGCGGCGCGGCGCGCCGGTATCCCGGTCGACCGGATCCGCATCTCGGCGTTCGTCATCTGCTCCGGCATGGCCGCGATCGGCGGCATCATCGCGGCGAGCCAGGGACGCTCGGTCGACCCGAACACCGGCGGCAGCAACGTGCTGCTCTACGCGGTCGGCGCGGCGGTGATCGGCGGTACCAGCCTCTTCGGTGGCAAGGGCCGGATGGTCGACGCCGTGCTCGGTGGCGCCGTGGTGGCGGTCATCATCAACGGCATGGGTCTGATGGGCTACAAGTCGGGCGTCAAGTACGTTCTCACCGGCGTGGTGCTGCTGCTCGCCGCGGGCGTCGACGCGCTCTCCCGGCGGAGGGCGGCAGCCACGGGCACCCGCTGAACCCTCCACTCCGGAGCACACGACAATGCGCGCAGGGCCGAGCCAGGACGAGATCCGCCGGCAGAACCTCGGTGCGCTGCTGCGCTACGTACACATCCACGGGGCCACCTCGCGCGCGGAGCTGACCGCCACCCTCGGTCTGAACCGCAGCACCATCGGGGCGCTCACCGCCGACCTGGCGGCCGCGCGGCTCGTCAGCGAGGAGGCACCGCGGGAGACCGGCCGGGCCGGACGACCGTCGCTGGTCGTCCGGCCGGAGTCTTCCCTGGTGTACGCGTACGCGTACAGCATCGAGGTGGACCGGCTGCGGGCCGCCCGGATCGGGCTCGGCGGCGAGGTCCTCGACCGGCGGGAGGCGGCCCGGCCGCGCGGGCTGCTCGCCGAGGAGACGCTGCCGCTGCTCGCCGGCTTCGCCCGGCAGATGCAGCAGGCGGTACCGGCGGAGTCCGTCTACGTGGGCGGCGGCGTCGCGGTGAGCGGCATCGTCCGGGGCGAGCAGGGGCCGCTACACGTCAGCCCCCGTACCGGCTGGTCGGGCGAGCCGCTCGGCGAGGCGCTGGCCACCGTGGTCGGCCCGCGCCGGCCGGTACTGGTCGGCAACGCGGCCGACGTGGTGGCGCTCGCGGAGCACGCGCGGGGCGCCGGGGCCGGCTACGACAACGTGCTCTACCTGCACCGGGACGTGGGGATCGACGCCGGGATCATCGTCGACGGGCGCCGGCTGACCGGACACGGCGGCTACGGCGGCGAGGTGGGGCACATGGTGGTGCGGCCCGACGGCCGCGCCTGCGGCTGCGGCTCCCGGGGCTGCTGGGAGACCGAGATCGGCGAGTACGCGATGCTCCGGCTCGCCGGGCGCGACACCGCCGCCCCCGGCGCCTCGCTCGCCCTCATCGACGCGGCCTCCCGGGGGGACGCCAGCGCCCAGGCGGCGGTACGGCACGTCGCCGACTGGCTCGGCTTCGGCGTCGCCAACCTGGTCAACATCTTCAACCCCGCGGTGGTCATCTTCGGCGGTACGCTCCGCGACATCTACCTCGCCGGGGCGGCCCGGGTGCGCAGCCGGCTCAACGCGATGGCGCTGCCCGCCGCCCGCGAGCAGGTCCGCCTGCGTACTCCCCTACTGGGCGAGGACGCGGCGCTGATCGGCGCGGCCGAACTCGCCTTCGAGCAGCTGCTCGCCGACCCACTCGACGCCGGCTGAGATTGGTGGCGAGACGGTGGGGGCCGGTCAACAGGTGGCCGACTTCTCCTTCGGCGTTGCCGGCTTCTCCTTCGGCCTGCCGCCGAACAGCTCACGGTGCTTCTCCTGGTGTGCCCGGACGCTCGCCTCCCACGCCTCCTGATCCATCTCTGGATCGGGCGGCACCCATCGGTGCGACCCGTCCTCGTAGTGCATCGGCTCGTCACCGCGCCTGAGGAGGCTCATCAGCGGGTCCAAGCGATGAAGCGAACGTAGAGCTCGGCGGGGGATCTGCCGGCCAGATCACGCGTCGCGGCGTACAGCCGATCGGCCATTTCCATCGAGAGTCCGATCCGATCCTCGCCGTACCGTCCGTACAACCGACTCCGGGCCTGCGGACACGGCCACGCCTCCTGACACGTGTCGCAGTCCCACTCGGGACGAACTGGTTCGTGGTCGTCGACGGCTGGGCCGCGTGCCGGCCCCCGCCCTTCGCTCGACGCCACCGCTCACCGCTTGGGGCATGGGCAGTCGCAGCGCCAGTCGCGCAGGTAGGCGTACGGTCCACCGCCGCCGTTCTCGATGCAGCGGTGCTCCGCCCGGCCGGCCGTCGCGCACCGGATACAGAGGTATGCCAGGTACGGCGGTGGCATCGGATCCGGTTCATGCGCGGTCACGGGCCGTTCCCAGACAGCGCTGCGGTTCCTCACGCGATCAGCCTCCTCCGCGTTTGGGCAGGTCCGGCCCCGGAGTCCTGGGGTCACGGAGCCGGACCGCCTTCCGGCAGGCCCCCTTGGTTGCCGACCGAGGGGACCCATCTCTGAACCTCCCACAGCTAGCGTTGGGTAGTCAATGGCTTCCCTTTGGTGATTTCCTATAGCTGCCGACCGAAGGGATCACCATGCCACCGCGCTACCGCTATGAGGAAATAGCCGATGACCTGGAGAAGCGGATCGAGGCGGGCGAGTTCTCACCCGGCTCTCGCCTACCCAGCAGGCGGGAGCTGACCGAGCACTACGGCGTCACGGAACCCGTCATCGATCGGGCCATGCAGAACCTCCGCGCCAAGGGCATCACGGAGACACTGCCAGGCGTCGGCGTGTACGTCCGGGAACGCTGAGCCGTACGCGGAGGCCCGACACCTGGCGGCAGGGAATCGCTGCGGATGCGGACCGGGTCTGTTGGACCGGCGTGCGGTGCGCAGCGGACGCGCCGCGGACCCATCGGCGGGTGGGTTGGCGGGACCCGGCGGCGCGGGCGGCTGCGTACGCTGTCCGGCGTGGACGTTCAGATGCGGGCCTCGGACGACGACCGGCAGCGGGTCATCGCGGACCTGCAACGACACACCGAGGCGGGGCGGCTCGACCTCGACGAGTTCTCCGAGCGGGTCGGCGCGGTCTACTCCGCCCGTACCCTCGGCGAGCTGGCGGCCGTCACCCGGGACCTACCCGCGGTCCCGGCCGGCGTCCCCGGCGACGCCACCAACGGCCGTCGTGACCTGCTGATCCTCTTCGCGGTCGCCGCGGTGACCCTGGTGCTGCTCGGGATCTACATCGCGGTCGTCCGCTGAGCCCGGTCCGGCGGCCCGCACGGCGCCGCCGGGCACGGGCACGGGCCCGCCGTCGGCAGCGCCATCCGCGTCGGGGCCCGCGTCCCGGTCCAGCTCCCGCCAGGTCCGGCCGAGGAACGGTCGCACCGTCACGACCAGGTAGGCCAGGCCGAAGAGCAGGCAGGCGACCCGCAGGTCCAGTCCGGACACCGCCCAGCCGGCCAGCAGGCCGCCCAACGGGATGCCCGCCCAGCAGAGCGCCTGGGACAGTCCGAGCACCCGGGCCCGCAGCGACTCCGGTATCCGCTCGTAGGAGACCGCGCCGAGGATCGGGTTGACCGCCGCGATGGCCAGCCCGGCGGCGAAGGCGACCGGGTAGACAATCCATTCCCGGTCCAGTACGCCGAGGACGACGAAGCGCGGCGCGCCGGCGATCAGGAAACCGACCGCGAAGACGGGGAAGCGCGGCACCCGCGGCGCGATCGCGGTGAAGACCACGTTCCCGAGCATCGCGCCGGTGGCGAAGACCGCGGAGAGCAGGCCCAGCGCGACCGGGGAGCCGACGATGTCGCGCGCCCACACCGGCGCGAGCACCGTGCCGTACGCCGCGTCGGCGAGGTTGGTCACGAAGAGCATCAGCGCGACGCCGCGGATCAGCCGGTCCCGGAGCAGGAAGCGCAGCCCGGCGGCGAGCGCCACGAGGTACGGCTCGTGCCGGCCCGGCGGCGCGGCGTCCTCCGGCGCGGCTTGGCCCGGCGCGGCTTGGCCCGGCGCGGCTTCCCCGGGCGGTGCGGAGTCGGGGCGTACCGGCGGGCGGGGCCGGACCGCGACGGCGACGACCAGCGCGGCCACCGCGAAGGTGGCGGCGTCGACCAGCAGCACGACCGGCGCGTCGAGGGCGGCGACGAGCAGCCCGGCCAGCGACGCGCCGAGCAGGGTGGCGAGGCGGCTCAGCCCGTCGTGGAGGCTGGTGGCCCGGGTCATCGCGGTCCCCGACGCCTCGACGGCGACGGGGAAGACCACGCGCTTGGCGGTGTCGCCGAAGCCGCGCAGCAATCCGGCCGCCGCGACCAGGGCGCAGAGCGCGCCGAAGGTGAGCCCGCCCGCGAGGTGCAGCACCGGTACGGCGGCCACCGCTAGGGTGCTCGCCACGTCGGCGACCACGCTGGTCCGGCGTCCGCCGACCCGGTCGATCAAGGGCCCGCCCAGGCCGCAGGCCAGGACGTAGGGCAGCATCTCGGCGAACGCGACGACGCCGGTACGGGCGGCGCTGCCGGTCGTGCTGAGCGCGAACCAGGGCAGGGCGACCAGGCTCATCCGGGTACCGACCAGCGAGAGCGTCTCGGCCGTCAGCAGGCCGACCAGCGCCCGGCGGCGGCCGGACCGGGCCCGCTCGGGCGCCTCCCGGCGGCTGGACCGGGCCCGCTCGGGCGCCTCCCGGCGGCTCGCCGATCGGTCCGGGGCGGCGCGCATCACGGCACCTCGTCCGGGCCGCGGAGGAACGGCATGAGCTGCACCTGCAGGTCCACCGGTTCGGCGCCGTCCGGGGTGTCCGGGCCGGCCGCGTCGTCGTGGCGGTACCGCTCGACCAGCGCGAAGATGGCCCGATTCAGCTCCTCCCCCTCCGCCGGGGTGAGCCGCAGCCGCCAACTGCTGATGGTCGGCACGTCCCGCCACTGTTCGGGCAGGGCGGCGCGCTCGCCGAGCCAGCGGTCGACCCGTTCGGCGTAGAGCGACGCGACGCCGCGCAGGTACGCCTCGGTCTCCTCGGGGGCCTCCCGGGCCAGGTCCGGATCGTCGAGAAGGGTCCGCGTGTGCGCCGCCTTCCACCACCGCTCCCGGCCGGCGCCCCGGTCCGGGTCCTCGACCACGAAGCCGTACTGGGCAAGCTGGCGCAGGTGGTAGCTGGTGGCGCCGGTGGACTGGCCGAGCCGCTGGGCGAGCAGGGTGGCCGTGGCGGGACCGTGCTCGCGCAGCGCGTTGAGCATCCGTACCCGCAGCGGGTGCGCGAGCCCGCGCAGCGAGACGGGATCGGGACGGGCGGCTTCCGAAGACATGTTTGCAACGGTATCCTTGCAAAGGAGTCTTTGCAAGGATTGTACGGCGAACCGCCGCCGCGGTAGCGGACGATGATGCGGCCGGCACCAGCGCGGGACGGGCCGAACCGGGAACAGGCGTAGGACGGGCGCGGGACAGGCGGGAAAGGCAGCACGGGCGGGCCGGGCGGGACGCGCCGACTACCGGGACGCCCGGCCCCGTCGACCGGACCCTTCCCCTACCGGTCCACCTGGGTGAAGTCCCACTCGTGCGGCGGGCGGGCGACCAGCCGCGACGGCGGTTCCGGCAGGCTCACCGGGCTGCCGCGCCACTTCGAGACGACCACGAGCCGGTGGTCGGTGGAGGAGAAGACCTCGCTCGACAGGTGCAGCGGATGGTGGTCGAAGTCCGGCAACGCCTTCTCGCAGACCCAGTCGATCAGGTCGGTGAACCCGGTCGGCTCCGCGCGCGCCTCCCACATCCGCACGATCACGTCGGCCATTACTCCTCCCAGCGGCGGCGAAGACGCCGGAACACTACACGCTGACGACGGTCAACGGCATCGCGGAATCGGCGGGCAGGTCGAGCCGGCTGGGCGCGACGCCGGCGGCGACCAGGTGCGACCCGAGCGCCGCCACCATCGCGCCGTTGTCGGTGCAGAGCTTGGGCCGGGGCGCCCGCACCGTGATCCCGTACCGCGCCGCCCGCTGCTCGGCCATCGCGCGCAGCCGCGAGTTCGCCGCCACCCCACCGCCGATGACCAGGGTCTCCACCCCGTGCTCCCGGCAGGCGTCCAGCGCCTTGGCGACGAGCACGTCGCAGACCGCCTCCTGGAACGACGCGGCCACGTCGGCGACCGGTACCGGCTCGCCCGCCCGCTCGCGCGCCTCCACCCAGCGCGCCACGGCCGTCTTGAGCCCCGAGAAGGAGAAGTCGAACCGGTGGGTGGCGAGATCCCGGGGCGCGGTCAGGCCGCGCGGGAAGGCGATCGCGTCGGCGCGACCGGACCGCGCCTCCCGGTCGATCGGCGGTCCGCCCGGGAACGGCAGCCCGAGCAGGCGCGCGACCTTGTCGAACGCCTCCCCCGCCGCGTCGTCGATGGTGGCGCCCAGCGGCGTGACCCCGGTGGCGAGGTCGTCCACGAGCAGCAGCGACGAGTGCCCGCCGGAGACCAACAGGGCCACCGCGGGCTCGGGCAGCGGCCCGTGCTCCAGGGTGTCCACGGCGACGTGCGCCGCGAGGTGGTTCACGCCGTACACCGGCTTCTCCGCGGCGAGCGCGTAACCCTTGGCGGCGGCCACGCCGACCAGCAGCGCCCCGGCCAGGCCCGGGCCCGCCGTCACGGCGATCGCGTCGATGTCGGCGAGGGTCACCCCGGCGTCGTCCAGGGCGCGCCGCATGGTCGGCACGATCGCCTCCAGATGCGCCCGGCTCGCCACCTCCGGAACCACCCCGCCGAACCGCGCGTGCTCGTCCACGCTGGAGGCGAGCGCGTCGGCGAGCAGGGTGTGTCCGCGGACGATGCCGACGCCGGTCTCGTCGCAGGAGGTCTCGATACCGAGGATGAGTGGTTCGTCTGCCATGTTCCTCAGTCCAATTGGCGCTGCATCACCAGCGCGTCCGTGTTGCTGGGTTGGTAGTAGCCGCGGCGGATCCCGACGGCCTCGAAACCGTACGCCGCGTAGAGCTTCTGGGCCGGCGCGTTGTCCACCGCCACCTCCAGGAACGTGCTGCGTACGCCCCGGCGCCCGGCCTGGGCGAGCAGCGCCTCCAGCAGCGCCCGCCCGATGCCGGAACGCTGCCGGTCCCGGCGTACCGCGATGTTCTGCACCCACGCCTCGTCGGGCGGGGCCAGGGCGAGACCGGCGTAGCCGACGACCTCGCCGCTCGCCTCGTCCAGCGCGACCGTGTAGTGGTGGCCGTTGGCCAGCTCGTTCCAGAACATCGCCGCCGACCACTGCTCGGCCCCGAAGAGATCCGCCTCGATCGGCAGCACCTCGTCGATGTGCCACCAGCGGAACCGACCGAGCCTCACCCCGGCGCCCCGGCGGGTCCGCGCGCCACGCCGGCCCCTCCCGAGGGCGCGGCGCCGTGGCCGGTCGCCGCCGTACGGGCGTACCGGATCACTGCAGCACCGACTTGCGCGCCAGCGCCGCCACCGCGTCGGGGCGGCGCAGGTAGAGCGGGGTCAGCGGCTCGCCGGGCGCGCCGGACCGCACCCGCTCGGCGGCCAGCTCGGCCAGCGCCCACGCCGGCGGGTAGCGGGGCTCGTCGCGCAGCGGCAGCCCGAGCGCCTCCGGGTACCGGTGCGCGCCCTCGCCGACCGCGACGACCGCCCCGAGTTCGGCCGCCCGGCCGGCCACCTCGGCCGGCGCGTCGACCTCCGGTCCGGCCAGGCGCCGGCCCGCGCCGTCGTAGACGGCCCAGTAGATCTCGCGCCGGCGGGCGTCGCTCGCCACCAGTACGGTCTGCTCGCCCTTCGCCGCGTGGCCGATCGCGTCCAGCGAGCCGACGCCGTACGTGGGTATGCCGAGCACCTGGCCCATGCTGGCCGCGGTGACCAGACCGACACGCAGCCCGGTGAAGGGTCCGGGGCCGAGCCCGGCCACGATCGCGCCCAGGTCGGCGGGGCGGGCGCCGGCCTCGGCCAGCACCGCGTCCACCTGGGGGGCGAGCAGCTCCCCGTGCGCCCGGGCGTCGACGGTACGCCGCTCGGCGCGGAGCGTGACGCGGTCGGGCGTGATCTCCGCCAGCGCCGCGGTCACCGCTGGGGTCGACGAATCCACCACGAGTACGAGCACACCCTGACCTTAGCCGGGCATCGACTACCGCCCGTCACCACCCGGCCGGCACCGCCGCTCCCGTCCCGGCCCGCTCGGCGACCGCCGGCCGCGGCCCGCCGCCCGGGCCCGGCGGCGCGGAGATCGGCCCGACGATGGAGCCCGGCGGTACGGGATGCGGCTGGCCGGCCGGCTCCGGCAGCACGGGATGCGGCCCGCCGGCCGGCTCCGGCAGCACTGGGTGCGGCTGGCTGGCCGCGTAGAGCAGCTCCCGCACGTCCGGCTCGGCCTCCCGGTCGGCGCGCCAGACCAGGCGCAGGGCGAGCGGGGCTGCCGGCTCGGCCGGATCGATCCGGCGCAGCGCCCCGGCGGCCAGCTCCCCGGCCACCGCGAACTCGGGCAGCAGCGCCAAGCCCAGACCCTGCGCCGCCCAGGCTCGGGCGATCTCGACGTGGCCGACCTCAACCCGGTCGCCGATGCCGCCGAGGAGCCGGTCGACCGCCATCCGGAACGAGCACCCGGCCGGGGTGAGCAGCCACCGCTCGTCGGCCAGCCGGGGCCACGGTACGCCGCGGGCGCCGGCCAGCGGGTGGGTCGGCGCGGCGACCAGCGCGAGCGGTACGGGATCCAGGTCGGTGAAGGCCAACTCGTCCGGCGGCAGCACGGCGGTGAAACCGAGCGCGCCCAGGGCGGCGCCGGTGTCCAGGAGCAGCGCGGCGTCGAGTTGTCCCGTGGCGACCCGCCGCAGCAGTTCATCCCGCCGGCCGGAGGGCTCGACCTCGACCGCGAGCTCCGGCCGGCGCCGCGCCAGCCGGGCGAGGACCGCGGGGACCAGGCGCGCGACGAGCGTCTCCAGCGCGCCCAGCCGTACCGCCGGCCGGGCGCCGGTCACCTCGCGGCGGGCCTGCTCGGCCTCGTCCAGCAGCCGCCGCGCCCAGCGCAGCAGCACCTCGCCGGCCGGGGTGAGCCGCATCCCGTCCGGCGTGCGGTCGAAGAGCGGCACCGCGAGCGAGCGTTCCAGCCGGCGGATCTGATCCGACACCGAGGACGGGGCGAGTCCGAGCACGCCGGCCGCCTCGGTGACGGTGCCGGCACGGACCACGGCGACGAAGGTACGGAGCTGGCGCAGTTCCACGCCGACCACGGTACGCAGGGCGTTCGGTTTTGCCGAACGACCCGTGCGATCGCGCCGGTGGAGCCGGGACGGGCGCCGGCGCAGGGTGGTCGCCGGTCCGCCGGAGGCGGCACGAGGACACCCGTCCGCCGCAGGCGGCACGACGACACCGGCCCGCCAGAGGCGGCACGACGACGCAGGGAGACGAGCGATGTCCGACTCATCCACCACCCTCCGGGCCGCCCGGCCGGCCCGGGCCGTACCACCATCGGGGCGGGGCCGGCTGCTGCTGGGCCTCTCCCTCGGGTACTTCATGGTGCTGCTCGACACGACCGTCCTCACGGTCGCCCTGCCCGACCTGGCCCGGGACCTCGGCGGCTCGGTCGGCGGGCAGCAGTGGGCGGTCAACGGCTACACGGTCGCCTTCGCGGCGCTGCTGCTCACCGCCGGCGCCGCCACCGACCGGTACGGCGCACACCGGGTCTTCCGCGCCGGCGTCGCCGCGTTCGGCGTACTGTCGCTGCTCAGCGCCGCCGCGCCCGCGCTCGGCGCGCTGGTCGCGCTGCGGGCGGCCCTCGGCGTCGCCGGGGCGGCCTGCCTGCCCAGCTCGCTGGCGCTGATCGCGCGGGCCTATCCGGTACCGGCCGAACGGGCGCGGGCGATGGGCGCCTGGGCCGCCATCACCGGGGTGGCGCTGGGGGCCGGCCCGGTCGTCGGCGGGCTGCTGGTCGAGGCGGCCGGCTGGCGCGCGGTCTTCCTGGTCAACGTGCCGCTCGCCGCCGTCGCGCTGGCCCTGACCGCCGGCTCGGCGATCCGCTGCCCGACCGGCGCCCGGCCGATCGACCGACCCGGCCAGCTGGTCGCCTGCGCCCTGCTGGCGCTCGGCACCGACGCGATCATCGCCGCCGGCGAGCGGGCCGGCACGCACGCCCTGCTCGCCAGCCTGGCGACCGTCGGCACCGGGGCGCTGCTGGCGCGGCGGCAACGATCCGCCCCCGCCCCGGTGCTGCCGGCCGACGTGATCCGGGCGCCGGGGGTGCGGATCGGGCTGCTCACCGGCGCCGGGGTGAACTTCACGCTCGCCGGGGCCCTCTTCGTGCTCACCCTGCTGCTGCAGGAGCGGTTCGACCCGATCCGTACCGGTCTGGCGTTCCTGCCGCTCACCCTGCCGACCGCCGTCAACCCCCTGCTCACCGGCCGCCTCGTCGCCCGGCACGGGCCCCGCCCGGCGGTGTTGGCCGGCCTCGCGCTGATCACCGCCGGCACGGCGCTGCTCGCGGGCGCGACCCTGGCCCACGGCGGCTACCCGCCGCTGGCGGCGGGGCTGGCGCTGCTCGGGTTCGGCATCTCGTTCGCGCTACCGGCGCTGGTCACCGGGGTGGTGGCGGCGGCGCCCGCGGGCACGGCCGGCACCGCCGGTGGGCTGCTCAACGCGGTCCGCCAGGTCGGCGCGGCGCTCGGGGTGGCCGTCATGGGCGCACCGGTCGCGATCCTCGGGCCCGGCCGTGGCGCCGGGTACGCCTTCCTGCTGGCCACGGCGCTCTGCGCGGCCGTCGCCCTGCTGACCGCACGCCGGCGACCGGCCCGCCCGGCTACCGGGTCCTGACAACCGATCCCCTCGGGCTGTCAACCTCTGAGCGCGCACCCGCGTGTGCCGTGGCGGACGCGCCCGAACCCGGGTGCCGTCACGACGTGGAGGAACTTTCCCCGATGAGACGAAGCACGCTGTCCGGGCTACTCGTCGCTGGCCTGCTGGTCGGCACACCGCAGCCAGGTTGGAGCCGGCTCGCGGGCGGCGACCCGGGCGAGTACGGTCCGGCCTACGCCGCCGGAAAACCGGTCACGGTCACGCTGCTGACCGGCGACCGAGTGCGGTTGCCGGCCGGCGGCACGGCCAGCCCCACGGTGCTGCCGGCGCAAGGCCGCGAGCGCATCCATTTCACCGGCTTCCGGGCCGGTGGGCACCTCTACCTGGTACCCGAGGACGCCATCCGACCCGTACAGTCGGGCCGGCTCGATCGCCGGTTGTTCGACGTGACGGAGTTGGTCGAATCCGGCTACGACGACGCCCACCGACCGGACCTGCCGCTGATCATCGGGTTCGGCTCGGAGCGGGCCCGCACCGAGGCCGCGCCCCGACTGGCCGCCTCCGGGGCGAGGGTGACCCGCGGCCTGCCGGCGGTACGGGGCAGCGCGGTCTCGGCTGCCAAGCACGCGATCGGCGACCTGTGGGCGAGCCTGAACACCGGCGGCGGCCAGTCGATCGCGGGCGCCGGAAAGGTCGAACGGGTGTGGCTGGACGGGCTCCGCCGGCCGACCCTCGACCAGAGCGTCCCGCAGATCGGGGCGCCGACCGCGTGGGCCGCCGGGCGTACCGGCGCCGGGGTGTCGGTCGCGGTACTCGACACGGGCCTGGACGCCACCCATCCGGACCTGGCCGGTCAGGTGCTGAAGCAGGCGAACTTCACCTCCGAACCGGACACCGACGACCTTGTCGGTCACGGCACCCACGTCGCCTCGACCATCGCCGGTACCGGTGCCGCCTCCGGCGGCCGCTACCGGGGCGTGGCACCGGGTGCGCGACTGCTGATCGGCAAGGTGTGCGAGCGGCGGGGCTGTCCCGAGTCGGCGGTCCTCGCCGGCATGCAGTGGGCCGCCGACAACGGCGCCCGCGTGGTGAACCTGAGCCTCGGCGGGGACGACACCCCCGAGGTGGACCCCCTCGAACAGGCGGTCAACGACCTGACCGCGCGGCAGGGAACGCTGTTCGTCGTCGCGGCGGGAAACTCGGGCGCGGACGCCGAGACGATCAACTCGCCGGGCAGCGCGGACGCGGCGTTGACGGTCGGCGCGGTGACGAAGTCGGACGTACTGGCCGACTTCTCCAGCCGGGGGCCGCGAATCGGCGACGCGGCGCTGAAGCCCGACCTCACCGCGCCGGGGGTGGACATCGTCGCCGCGCGGGCCGCCAACGGCACCGAGGGCACCCCGGTCGACGCCAGCTACACCCGCATGTCGGGCACCTCGATGGCGACGCCACACGTGGCCGGCGCGGCCGCGATCCTGGCGGAGCAGCGCCCGCAGTGGCACGCCGGTGAGCTGAAGGCGGCGTTGATGGCGTCCGCGAAGCGGAATCCCGGGCTCGGCGCGTATCAGCAGGGCGCCGGGCGGGTGGACGTGGCCCGCGCGCTGACCCAGCCGGTGACCACCGACCCGGTGAGCCTGAGCTTCGGCGCGCAGCAGTGGCCGCACCAGGACGACGTACCGGTGACCAGAACGTTGACCTACCGCAACGACGGCGACGCGCCGCTGTCGCTCGCCCTGAGCGTCGAGGCGATCGGCCCCGACGGCAAGCCCGCCCCGCCCGGCACCTTCACCCTCGGCACCACCAGCATCGTGGTACCGGCCGGTGGGCAGGCACAGGTCAGCGTTACCGCCGACACCCGCGTACCGACGGCGGACGGGACGTTCTCCGGCAGCGTGGTCGCGACCGGGCCGGGTGTCACCAGCAGTACCCCGATCGGGGTGCTCAAGGACATCGAGCGGTACGACCTGACGCTGCGGCACACCGACCGCACCGGCGCGGCCACCGACAACTACCTGACCAACATCTCGAACGTGGATGGGAAGTTCACCTACCTCTTCCCGTACGACGCGGACGGCACGGTGACGGTACGCCTGCCGAAGGCGACGTACTCGGTCACCACCACGATCGGCACACCGACGGCGGACGGCCCGAACGAGCTGGCCATGCTGTCGCAGCCGCTGGTCAGCCTCACCCGCGACACCACGATCGACCTGGACGCCCGCCTGGCCAAACCGGTCGAGGTGGCGGTGCCGGACGATTCGGCCCGATCGATGAGCGCCCTGATCGCCTTCTACCGGAAACGTCCGGGCGACGACGATCAGGCGGGGTATCTGACCGGGGAGAGCTTCGACGGCCTGTCCACGGCCGGGCTCGGCGACCCGGTGCCGGGCGAGCTGACATCGGAGGCGACGAGCGTGTGGGCGAAGCCGGACGCGAACGGCGACTTCACGGCCAGCCCGTACTCCTACCTCCTCACGGCGCTCACCAACGACCGGCTCTTCACCGGCCTCACCCGGCGGTACCAGCCGGGTGAGCTGGCGGCGGTGCACCTCGACGTCGCCGCGCCGCAGCCGTCGTCGAGGGCCAGTTCGTCGGTGTTCGGCATGGCCCCGAACGGTCACGTCGTAGTGCGCGGCATGCCCGGCCTGGCCCTGCCGGGCCGGCGCGTCGAGTACCTCAGTGCCGACGGTGACCTCCGCTGGATGAGACGGATGTACGTCGAGACGCCCGACGCCGGCAGCGGGGACTACGCGCTGGACAGCACCCTCGCGGGCTCGCCCCGGCGCTACCTCGCCGGTGGCGTCTACCACGAACGGTGGAACACCGGACGGTACGGGCCGGTGCTGCCGGAGCCGTTCTACCCGCAGGACGGGGCCCACCGGATCGGCTCCCTCATCGAGGTCGAGGTACCCCCATTCAGTGATTCGGCCGGTCACGGCGTCTACGACGAGACCGCCGACTACCACTCGACCCTGTACCGGAACGAGGAGCAGATCGGGACTCAGGACGGAAGCCCCGAGGTCTTCTATCAGCTACCGGACGAGCAGGAGGCCCGGTACCGCCTGGTGCTGGAGGCCGTCCGCCGACACGCCGAGCTGACCGGGCGGGTCACGTTGGACTGGACCTTCCGGTCCGGAGCGTCGCCCGACGGCGCCATGGTGCCGCTGCCCCTGATGACGGTGCGGTACACGCCCGACCTGGTCGGCGACCGCCTGGTCCGGGACGGCGGGGCGGTACGCCTCCCGCTGACCGTGCAGCACCGCACCGGTATTCCGTTGTCCACCGTCGACGTCCCGGCCGTCGAGGTCTCGTACGACGGCGGTCGCGGCTGGCAGCGGCTCAGGCTGCTCGGCCGGCCGGACCAGTGGTACGTCAGCGTCGTCCCGCCGGCCGGGGCGACCAAGGTGTCGCTGCGCACCACCGCGTCCGACACGGCCGGCAACTCCGTCCGGCAGACGACGATCGACGCGTACCGGCTGAGCTGACGGCCGGCGACCCGGCCGAGCGCCGGGCAACAGGGGCCGACCTCGGCGACGCCCTGTTGCCCGGCGCCCTCGTCGTCGCGGCCGGTTGACCAGCGAACTCATTCCGGCCGCTGTCAACCATCGGGAGGGGGGTCCGCGTGTGTCCGGCATGACCGAGGAAGCGACGGCGTCGTCATCGAGCGACGCCAGCTACGCCGCCTTCGTGGAGGATGCCTGGACCCGCTATCTGGGGTTGGCCATCCTGCTGGGCGGCGACCGGCACCGGGCCGAGGAACTGCTCCAGGACTGCCTGGTCAAGCTCTACGTCCGGTGGCGGCAAGTGACTCGGCGGGGCGATCCACACGCGTACCTGCGCCGGATGCTGGTCAACGGCAAGGTGAGCTGGTGGCGACGTACCCGCCGGGAAACGCTGATGGCGGAGACGCCGGAGCGGCCCGACCCGCACGCGGCGCCCGCTGATGTGCCGCAGGATCTGCGCGCGGCGCTGCTCGCCCTCTCCCGCCAGCAGCGGGCCGTGCTGGTCCTGCGCTACTACGCGGATCTCACCGAGCAGCAGGTCGCGACGGAGTTGGGCTGTTCGATCGGCACCGTCAAGACGCAACACTCCCGGGCCATGGCGAAGCTGCGCGCCCTGCTGGCCCATCCCCACCCACCACTCGCGGAGGTGTCACGGTGAACGTCGACGAAGAGCAGCTCGGCACGGCGCTGCGGGAACTGGCCGGGCGGGAACCGTCGCCAGCCGCCCCGACCGCGCACCTGATCAGCCGCGGCCAGCGCGCGAAGCGCACCAGGGCGGCGACGAGGACGACCGCCGCGCTGGGCGTCGTCGGCCTGGTGGCGGCCGCCGCCGTCGGGTTCGGCGGTATCGGTCCGGGCGGCGGCGGGGGCGGAAACTCGGGCACGACGCCGCGGGCCGGCGGTACGGCCTCGGCAGAGGCGTCCTCGCCCCAGTTCCGGCTCGCGGCGGCGGCCGAGGCGTCGGCTCAGACGAGCTTCAGCTTCCAGGTCACGGTGCACAACGAGTCCGAGGACGGCGCGAAGAGGTCGTCGAGCACCCGGTCGTACGAGGGTGCGTTCGACCCGAACGGTCCGAAGGGGTACCTGCGCTTCCGCAACCCGCCAGCGACGGGGCTGGAGCAGCGGCTCGTCGGCACGGATCTGTACATCCACCGGCTCTCGAAGTGGATGAAGTTCGAGAACCGCAGCCTGGAGATCGACGGAGGCTACCTCCTGTCGACCAACCCCACGTCCACCGTCAACCCGGCGTCTCAGCTCGATGCCCTGAAGAGCCTCGGCACCGTCACGGCGCTCGGCGCGTCCGGTAGCGGCGCGGAGGCGGTGGAGCGGTACGCGTTCAGCTACGACGTCAAGCCGAGCGACGCCGACGAGCCCGATCGGATCCCGGCCTCCGGCGTCATCGAGATCAATGCGCAGTCCCGGCTGATCAGCAAGATCTCGTACCAGACCACGTACGACTTCTCTCGCCACGTCACGCAGCACTACGTCGACAAGTACACGGTGACCTGGGTGTACTCGAACTACGGCGCCCCGGTCGACGTACCGGTGCCACCCGTGATCAACTGATCACAGCCCTGACCGCTCGGCCCCGTCGCGGATCGCGGACGGGGCCGAGCGTCGCGGCGGGGACGGCGTACCGAAGACGGCGTGGGCTCATAGCGGCCGGGCGGCGCGGACCGCAACCGCTGGCACCGTCGTGCCGGGGAGGCCGGCCGCGCCGCCACGGCCGACCGTCAGCCCGCCGTCCGTTCCCAGTCGATGGTCGGCAGCCCCGCGTCCGCGAGCGCCTTGTTGGCCGCGCTGAACGGGCGGCTGCCGAGGAAGCCGCGCGGGTTCATCGGGCTCGGGTGCCCGGCCTCCAGCACCACGTGGTTCGGGTTCGTGATCAGGTCCCGCTTCTTGCGGGCGTAGCCGCCCCAGAGCAGGAAGACCACCCGCTGCTCCCGGGCGTCCAGCGCCTTGATCGTCGCGTCGGTGAAGGCCTCCCAGCCCTTGTTGCCGTGCGAGCCGGGCGAGCCCTGCCGCACGGTCAGCACCGCGTTGAGCAGCAGCACGCCCTGCGCCGCCCAGCCGGAGAGGTTCCCGCCGCGCGGCGCCGGCACCCCGAGGTCCTCGGCCAACTCCTTGAAGACGTTGCGCAGCGACGGCGGCACCGCCACCCCGTCGCGGACGCTGAAGCTCAGCCCGTGCGCCTGACCGGCCTTGTGGTACGGGTCCTGTCCTAGGATCAGCACCCGGCAGTCCTCGGGGGCGCAGAGCCGGTAGGCCGAGAAGAGGTCCTCGACGGGCGGGAAGACCGTCTGCGTCGCGTACTCGTTGGCGACGAACGCGCCCAGCTCGGCGGTGCCGGCCGCGTCGAGGTGCGGCGCCAGCACGGTGCGCCACGCCGGGGGCAGCAGGGCCGGAAGGTCGAGGGTCGGGACGTCGGACATCGGCGGCCTTTCGCGGGAGGATTTCACGGCGACGGGGGACGCAGCGCACTCTACGAGCCCGGTACGACAGCCCGACGCGCCCGGTACGGCGGCACGCCGGACCGGCCACGACGGCGGCCGGGCTCATCCCGGCAGGGTCGACCGCCGCAACGGGGCGAGCCGCTCGGCCCAGTCCCCGCCGGCCGGCAGCAGCTCCACCACGCGGGTCTCGTCGTCGCGGCGCTCGATCCGGACCCGCAGGTGGGCGTCGACGAGCTGCTCCACCATCCCCTCGCCCCACTCGACCACGGTCACCGCGTCGTCGACCGAGGCGTCGAGGTCCAGGTCGTCGATCTCCGCGCGCGGGTCGGGCGCGTCGCCCAGCCGGTACGCGTCCGCGTGCACCAGCGGCACCCGCCCGCCGCGACCCGGATCGGGGCGGTGCACCCGGGCGATCACGAACGTCGGCGAGGTGACGTCGCCGAGCACGCCGAGTCCGGCGCCGATCCCCTGGGTCAGGGCGGTCTTCCCGGCGCCGAGCGGCCCGGTGAGCACCAGCAGGTCGCCGGCGCGCAGCAGGCGACCGAGGCGCTCGCCGAACTCCCGCATCTCGTCCACCGTGGACACTTCGAACACCGTGCTCACGCCACCAGCCTCCCGCTCACGAACACCGACCTCTCGCTCACGCCACCAGCCTGTCCAGGAAGTCCAACAGCGCCGCGTTCACCTCGTCGGCGTGTTCGAGCATCACCACGTGCCCGCTGTTGGGCACCTTCAGGAACTCGGCCTCCGGCAGCCGACGCATGATCTCCTCGGAGTGGGTGACCGGGGTGATCATGTCCTTGTCGCCGACGATGACCAGCGTCGGCGTGTCCCGCAGCGCGTGCAGCGCCGGGTAGCGCGCGTGCGTGTAGAGGGTGCGCAGGTACCGCGCCACCGTCTCGGTCGAGGTACGGGAGTTCATCAGCTCCACGTACGAGACCAGCGCCGCGCTCGGGCGGGGCGTGCCGAAGCCGTACTTGCGGGTGAGCAGCCAGGCCACGTTCGCGGAGGCCTTGCGGGCCCGGTCGAGCACGGTGCCGGTGAGCCGGGTGGCGTTGTCCACCACGGGCAGCAGCGGGGCGGCGACCCGGCTCAGGATGGCCGGCAGGCCGAACTTGGTCTGCTCGATCCGACCGCCGGAGGTCGCCATCAGCACGGTGCCCACCACCCGGTCGCCGAAGAGCTCCGGATACTGCTCGGCCAGCGCCATGATGGTCATACCGCCCATCGAGTGCCCGACCAGCACCAGCGGCCCCTCCGGGACCGTCTTGTCGATGATCACCTTCAGCGCCTCGCCGAGCCGCGCGAGGGCGTACTCGCCGGTCCGGAGCTGGCCGGAACGGCCGTGTCCCGGCTGGTCGTAGAGGACCATCCGGTGCTCGCCCCGCTGGGCGAGGGCCTTGCGCTGGAAGTGGAAGGTGCCCATGTCGAGGCAGAAGCCGTGCACGAAGACGACGGTCGGGTTGCCCGCCGGCCGCCGCGCGTCGACCACCTCGACGTGGATGTCGGTACCGTCGGCCAGCCCGATCAGGTACGCCTCGTCGTACGGCTGCCGCCCGAAGTCCTCGGTGGCGTACCGGTCGCCCGGCTCGGCCTTCGTGCGGCGTACCAGGGCCCGCTCGGCGGCGATGCCCGCGGCGACCCCGGCCGCCGCCGCGCCCACCACCGCGCCGAGGATGCCGGCGGCGCGGGCCCGGGGCAGCGGCCGGCGCGAGCGGGTACGCCCCACCGGCGCCGTCACGTCCGCACCCCGTCGTAGACCCGGGGCACCCGGACGCTGCCGAACCGGGTGACGATCTCGTAGTTGATCGTGCCGACCGCCTCGGCCCAGTCGTCCGCGGTCGGTTCGCCGTTCGCGCCGTCGCCGAAGAGGGTCGCCACGTCACCGGCGGCCACCTCGTCGTCGCCGCAGTCCAGCACGATCTGGTCCATGCAGACCCGACCGGAGATGGTGCGGACCCGACCGGCCAGGTGGACCGGGCCGCTGTTCGACGCGTGCCGGGGCACCCCGTCGGCGTACCCGAGGGGCACCACCGCCAGGGTCGTCTCCCGCTCCGTGGTGTACGTGTGCCCGTACGACACGCCGGTGCCGGCCGGTACCCGCTTGGTCAGCATCACCCGGGCCCGGGCGCTCATGGCGGGCCGCAGCCCGAAGGTCTCGCCGGGCACCGGGGAGAGCCCGTAGACGGCCAGCCCGGGCCGGACCAGGTCGAAGTGGGTGTCGGGCCGGGTCAGCGTCGCCGCCGAGTTGGCCAGGTGCCGGTAGCGCGGCCGCAGCCCGGCCCGCTCGGCGAGCGCCAGCGCCTCGGCGAAGACCGCGAGCTGCCGGTCGGTGGTGGGGTGGCCGGGCGCGTCCGCGTACACGAGGTGGCTCCACACCCCGACCACCTCGACGGCGCCCTCGGCCTGGGCCTTCGCGGCGGCCTCCAGCAGCGCCGGCCAGTCGTCGACGGTCGCGCCGCCCCGGGACAGGCCGGTGTCGACCTTGAGGTGGGTCCGGGTCGGGCGCCCCGCCCGCTGGCCGGCGACGGCCAGCTCGCCGAGCTGCTCGACGCTCGCCGCGGAGAGGTCGACGTCGACCGCGACCCCCTCGTGCAGGGGCTGGCCGGGCGCGAGCAGCCAGGCGAGCACGGGCGCGGTGACGCCGGCCCGGCGCAGGGTCAACGCCTCGTCGAGGGTGCAGACCCCCAGCCAGTCCGCGCCCGCCTCCAGCGCCGCGCGCCCGGCGGGCAGCATGCCGTGCCCGTAGCCGTCGCCCTTGACCACGGCCATCACCTCGGCGGTGGTA
Organism: Micromonospora sp. NPDC049559; assembly: GCF_040676675.1. NCBI lineage: Bacteria > Bacillati > Actinomycetota > Actinomycetes > Micromonosporales > Micromonosporaceae > Micromonospora > Micromonospora sp. NPDC049559. The sequence continues at coordinate 51,993 of NZ_JBFAPK010000042.1, forward strand.
CCGGCGCGCAGCCGGGACACGTTCTCCCGGATGGCGTCAAGATCGACCCGTACCTCAGCCTGCCACATGTTTCCAGCCTACTGTCCGGGTGATCTACCGGTACGCCGACGCCGTCCCGCCGGGCACGGCCCGCCCGCCCGACCCGGCGCTCACCCGACCCGATTCGGCGCTCACCCGACGTCCAGCCGGGCGATCACCGGGCGCAGCGCGGTCGCCACGTCGGCGGCGGTGACCGGACCGCCCCGGGCGGCCTCCCGCCCCGCCAGCCCGTGCAGGTACGCCGCGGCGAGCGCCGCCCGCTCCGGGGCCAGCCCCGCCGCGAGCAGCGATCCCAGCAGCCCGGCGAGGACGTCCCCGGTGCCCCCGGTGGCCAGCGCCGGGGTGCCGGTCGGGTTCACGTACGCCCGCCCGTCGGCGGTGGCGACGATGGTCCGGTCCCCCTTGAGCAGCACGGTCGCCCGCATCCAGGCGGCCAGCCGCAGCGCCGCGCCGACCCGGTCGGCGCCCGGCGCCTCGCCGGCCAGCCGGGCGAACTCCCGGTCGTGCGGCGTGATCACGATCGGCGCGTCCCGGGCCCGCAGCCGGTCCGCCGACGAGCCGTCGACCAGCAGGGTCAGCGCGTCCGCGTCCAGGACCACCGGCACCGGTGCGGCGAGCACGCAGCGCAGCTCGGTGAGCGCCTCCTCGCCGGTGCCGAGCCCGGAGCCGCAGACCCACGCCTGGACCCGGCCCGCGTCGGCCACCCGCTCGGTGGCGATCACCGACGGATGGTGGTGCAGCACCTCGGCCCGGGCGCCGCCGGCGTAGCGGACCATGCCGGTCGGGCCGGCGAGCGCGCCGCCGACCGAGAGGATCCCGGCGCCCGGGTACGTCGCCGAACCCGTCGCCACCCCCACCACGCCCCGGGTGTACTTCTCCGACCACGCCCGCAGCCGGGGCCACCAGTCCACGACGTCGGACCACTCGGTGACGCCGAGCGCCGCCGCCGAGCGCAGCGACGGCCCGAGCCCGATGTCGACCAGCTCGACCTCGCCGGCACGGGTCGCGGCCGGCCCGACCACCAGCCCCGGCTTGAGGCAGCCGAAGGTCACGGTGAGATCGGCGGTCACCGCCGCCGCCAGTTCGGCCGTCTCCCCGCCGGCCCCGGGCACGTCACCGCTGTCCGGATCCACCCCGCTGGGCGCGTCCACCGCGACCACGGGGGGCCGCGCGCCGTCGCGGTCGCGCAGCTCGCCGAGCCGGGCGACCAACCGGGCCGCCGGTTCGCGCAGCCCGCCCGACGCGCCGATCCCGACGATGCCGTCGACCACCAGGTCGGTGCCGGCCGGCAGCTCCTCGACGACCCGCCCGCCGGCGGTACGCAGCGCGGCCAGGCCCCGCTCGTGTGCCCGACCCGGTACCAGCGGCAGCGCCGCCACCCGGGCGCCGCGCTCCGCCAGACGCGCCCCGGCGTAGAGGGCGTCCCCGCCGTTGTCGCCGCTGCCGACCAGCAGCAGCACGCGCGCGCCGTAGACCCCGCCGCGGTCGGCGAGCAGCAGCGCGCACCGGCGGGCGAGCCCCGCGGCGGCGCGCCGCATCAGCGTGTCCGGCGGCAGCGTGGCCAGCAACTCCCGCTCCGCCGCCCGCACGTCGGCGACCCGCCAGGCCTGCCTCATCCCCGTCGTCCCCTCTCGCCGGGCGGTCCGCTCACCGCGCCGTCCGCGCGGTCACTGCTCCGCCACCACCATCGCCGAGGCGATGCCGCCGTCGTGGGAGAGCGACAGGTGCCAGCGGTTGACGCCGCGCTCGGTCGCGGCGGCGGCGACCGTACCGGAAACCGTCAGCCACGGCCGCCCGTCCGGGTCGGCCACGATCTCGCAGTCGTGCCAGTGCAGGCCGGCCGGGGCGCCGAGCGCCTTGGCCACCGCCTCCTTGGCCGCGAAGCGGGCGGCGAGCGACTCGGGCGAACGCGGGTGCCCCGACGCGGTGTAGCGCTCGGCCTCGGTGAAGAGCCGGTCCGCGAGCAGCGGCGTCCGGGCGAGCGCGCGGGCGAACCGGTCGACCAGGACCACATCGATGCCGACTGCCACGATCACGGGTTCAGCCTAACGGGCCGGGGGCGGCGAGATTACCGCCCCGGTCCCGCCCGCGGAAGCACCTGTGGACAACCTTCGGCGCGGTACCACGCGCGCCGTCCACAGGACGGCGACGAGGCGCCGGCCCACGCCTACCGTCGGCGGCAACGACGTTTCCCGCGGGGGTGACCAAGGTGGAAGAGCAGCTTCGCGTACGCACCGACGTGCTACGCGCCTGCGCCGACGAGCTGACCGGCGTCGGCTACCGGCTGGGCCACGGCCTGGCCGGCGATCCGGCGCTGGTCGTGGCGGAGCCCGGGGCCGAGGCGGCCACGGCGCTGGTCGGGCTGGAGTCCGCGACGCACGCCTGGCTCTGCTCGCTGGGTGGCCGGCTCGCGGTGACGGCCGACGGGCTGCGCGCCGCCGCACGCGAGTACGACGCCGCCGACGAGCGGGCGACCGTCCGCCTCGCCGCCACCGGAGCGGGCCGATGATCACGTACGAGCGGCTCCGGGCGATGGATCCGGCCGCGTGGCGGGCGGCCGGGGTCGCCTGGGGCGCGCTGGTCGAGACGGTCGACCGCCCCGCCGGGGCGATCCGGTCCGGCGCGAACGGGCTGCGGGTCGTCTGGTCCGGCGCGGCCGCCGGAGCCGCCGACGGGCGGCTGGCCGCCCTGCGGGCCGAGCTGGCCGGGAGCCGTCCCGTCCTGATCGAGATCGACCAGCTCCTCGCCGAGTACGCGGAGCAGCTCGCCCGCGCCCGGGCGATGCTGGCCGCCGCCGGCCCGAGCACCGGCGCACCGCGCCCCGGCGGCGAGATGCCGGGCGGCGGGATCCCGGGCGGCGAGACCACTGGCGGCGCCGAGACCGCCCTCGCCCTCGCCCGTCGGGCCGACCGGCGGGCCGCCCGGGCGCTGACCGAGCTGGCGGCCGATGCCCGCACCGGCTGGACCGCCCCGCCGCCGGCCGGGCGACCCCCGGCGACCGCCGGTCCGCTGGCGGTCTGGCACTGGTGGCAGCGGTTGGCCCCGGCCCAGCGCCGGTGGCTGCTCGGGCGCGAGCCGGCGCTGGTCGGGCGCCTCGACGGCGTGCCGGTGGCCGCCCGCGACCAGGCCAACCGGCTGCTCCTGGCCGACCAGCGGGCGGAGCTGCGGGCGCGGCGCGCCCGACTGCTCGCGCAGCGCCCGGCGACCGCGGCCGGGGCGGCCGAGCTGGCCCGGCTGGACGGGCTCCTGGACGGGCTGGCCGACGTCGAGCACCGGCTGGCCGCCCGGAACGGCCCCCGGGCGTACCTGCTCTCGCTCGATCCGGCCGGCGACGGCCGGGCGGTCGTGGCGCTGGGCAACCCCGACCGGGCCGACAACGTGCTGACCTACGTGCCGGGGATGACCTCCGACCTGCCCGGCCTGCGGGGCGAACTGGACCGGGCCGAACGGCTCGCGGCGCGCTGCGGCGAGCTGGCCCCGACCAGGCAGAGCGCGGCGGTGCTCTGGCTGGACTACGACGCGCCCGACTTCGTCGACGAGGCCGCGGGCGCGAAGCGCGCCGAGGTGGCCGCGCCCGGGTTGCACCGGTTCCAGGAGGGGCTGCGCCTCACCCACGAGACCGCCGAGGGCAGCACCGCGACCCGTACCGTGGTCGGGCACAGCTACGGCTCGCTCGTGGTCGGCAGCGCCGCCCGGGACCACGGGTTGGCCGCGGACAACCTGGTCCTTGTCGGCTCTCCCGGTGTCGGCGTGGACCACGCCGCACGGCTGTCGGCGCCGGGTACGGCCGTCTGGGCCAGTACGGCGGCGAACGACGTCATCCAGTACGCCGCCCGGTCGCCCGGCGAGGCGCTCGCCGGGCTGGCCGCCGGGGTGGCGCTGCCGGGTCTCGGCCTTCCGCTGGTGCTGGGCCGCCCGGGTGAGCAGCTCTGGTTCGGCCGCAACCCGGTCGACCCGGGCTTCGGGGCGCGGGTCTTCGCGGGCGCCCCACGCGGCCACACCGGCTACTGGGACGCCGGCAACCCGGCACTGGACAGCATGGCCCGCATCGCCCTGGGCGTCGCCCCGTGACCCGTGGCCCGCGGGAACCCGCGCTACTCGACCGTGACCGACTTGGCCAGGTTCCGGGGCTGGTCCACGTCGTGGCCCCGGGCCGCGGCGATCTCGCAGGCGAGTACCTGCAACGGCACGGTGGTGACCAGCGGCGCCAGCAGCGTCGGCGTGCGCGGTACGTAGATCACGTCGTCGGCGTACGGCAGCACGGAGCCGTCCCCCTCCTCGGCGATCACGATGGTCCGGGCGCCCCGGGCCCGGACCTCCTGGATGTTGGAGACGATCTTGTCGTGCAGCATGGCCTGCCCGGTCGGCGAGGGCACCACGCAGACCACCGGGGTGCCCTGCTCGATCAGCGCGATCGGGCCGTGCTTGAGCTCGCCCGCCGCGAAGCCCTCGGCGTGCATGTAGGCCAGCTCCTTGAGCTTGAGCGCGCCCTCCAGCGCCACCGGGTAGCCGACGTGCCGCCCGATGAAGAGCACCGTGGGCGCCGCCTTGAGGTCCCGGCCCAGCTGACGCACCGGCTCGATGCCGTCGAGCAGCGTACCGATCTTGTCGGGCATCCCGAGCAGCTGCTCGACGATCGCCCGGGTCTCGTCCGCGTAGAGGTTGCCGCGGACCTGGGCCAGGTGCAGGCCGATCAGGTAGCAGGCGACGAGCTGGGTCAGGAACGCCTTGGTCGAGGCGACCGCTATCTCCGGCCCGCCGTGCGTGTAGAGCACCGCGTCCGACTCGCGCGGGATGGTGGAGCCGTTGGTGTTGCAGATGGCCAGCACCCGCGCCTTCTGCTCCTTGGCGTGCCGCAGCGCCATCAGCGTGTCCATCGTCTCCCCGGACTGGGAGATCGCCACGACCAGGGTGGACCGGTCGAGCACCGGGTCGCGGTAGCGGAACTCGCTGGCCAGCTCCACCTCGCAGGGGATCCGGGTCCAGTGCTCGATCGCGTGCTTGGCCACCAGCCCGGAGTGGTACGCGGTACCGCAGGCGACGATGAAGACCTTGTCGACGTCGCGCAGGTCCTGGTCGCTGAGGCGTACCTCGTCGAGCAGGATCTCGCCGTTGTCGGTGAGCCGCCCCCGCAGCGTGTCGGCGACGGCCTGCGGCTGCTCGGCGATCTCCTTCAACATGAAGTACTCGTGGCCGCCCTTTTCGGCGGCCGAGGAATCCCAGTCGATGTGGAAGTCCTTGCCGGTGGCGGGCCAGCCGGCGAAGTCGGTGATCTCGATCGTGCTGGGCGTGATCAGGACGACCTGGTCCTGGCCCAGCTCGACGGCGTCGCGGGTGTGCTCGATGAACGCGGAGACGTCGCTGGCCAGGTAGTTCTCCCCGACTCCCCGACCGACCACCAGGGGCGAGTTCCGCCGGGCGCCGACGACCGCGCCGGGCGCCCCGGCGTCGACCGCGAGCAGCGTGAACGCCCCCTCCAGCCGCTGGCAGACCAGACGCATGGCCGCCGCGAGCAGCTGTGGCCCCTCCGCCTCCCCGTCGGCGCGCAGCTTGCGCAGGGCGGCGGAGAGCAGGTGCGCGGCGCACTCGGTGTCGGTGTCGCTGGCGAACTGGACCCCGTCGGCCTCCAGCTCGGCGCGGAGTTTGGCGAAGTTCTCGATGATGCCGTTGTGGATCACCGCCACGCGACCGTCACCGGCCGGGTGCGGGTGGGCGTTGCGGTCCGTCGGGCCGCCGTGGGTCGCCCAGCGGGTGTGCCCGATCCCGGTCGTACCGTCGCCGATGCCCCGGGCGGTCTCGCCGGTCGCCGCGTCGGCCGCCGACCGCTCCGACAGCGCCTTCTCCAGGTTGGCGAGCTTGCCGGCCCGCTTCTCGATCAGGAGCTCGTCCTCGCTGACGATCGCCACCCCGGCCGAGTCGTAACCGCGGTACTCCAGCCGCCGCAGCCCGTCCAGCACGATGCCCATGGCCGGCCGAGCGCCGGCGTACCCCACGATTCCGCACATGACTCCGGAGCCTAGCCGAATTTCGCTCAGCGCGACTGCTCAGAAGCGGGCTAATCGAGCAAAGCCTTTGCGCGATGTGGCCGCCTCGGGCAGCAACCGGATGAGTACCCCAATCCCGGCCAGCCCACTCGGCCCACCCCGCCACCTCGGTCCCGTCCCCACGGAACCAGGCAAAACCGACACAAGCCGCGCCCACGGCACCCCGCCGGGGACGGCCGAAACCAACATCGGGCCACGCCCGGCTACGGACGGCCAGAACGCACCTACGGTGGGGCCCGCCGTGCCCGGCGGAGACATCACGCCTGACGGGATCCGCCGGGCATGGCGGGCCCCACCCCACCGCAACCTCGCTCGGACCCGGCCAGGAACGCGACCGGCCACCAACGCGACCCGGCCACGGGCGTGGCATCGACGGCGGAACGCCCTAGGCTGGCCGGGTGACGACGACCTCCCCCGACCTCGATCCCCTGGTACGCCGAATGCGAGCGTTCGGCACGACCATCTTCACCGAGATGTCGGCCCTGGCGACGCGTACCGGCGCCGTCAACCTCGGGCAGGGCTTCCCCGACACGGACGGGCCCGCCGAGATGCTGGAGGCCGCGGCGGAGGCGCTCCGGTCCGGGCAGAACCAGTACCCGCCCGGACCCGGCATCCCGCTGCTGCGGCGGGCCGTCGCCGAGCACCAGCGCCGCTTCTGGGGACTGGAATACGACCCCGACGGCGAGGTACTGATCACCGCGGGCGCCACCGAGGCGGTCGCGGCGGCCATCCTCGCCCTCTGCGAGCCGGGCGACGAGGTGGTCTGCTTCGAGCCGTACTACGACTCGTACGCGGCCTCCATCGCGCTCGCCGGCGCGGTCCGGCGCCCGGTCACCCTGCGCCCCTCGGCCGACGGCCGGTTCGCCTTCGACCCGGACGAACTGCGCGCCGCGTTCGGGCCGCGTACCCGGCTGGTGCTGCTCAACTCGCCGCACAATCCGACCGGGAAGGTCTTCACCCGCGCCGAGCTGACCCTCGTCGCCGACCTCTGCGCCGAGCACGACGCGTACGCGGTCACCGACGAGGTGTACGAGCACCTGGTCTTCACCGACGCCTCCGGCCCGCACCTGCCGCTGGCCGCCCTGCCCGGGATGCGCGAACGGACCCTGCGGATCTCGTCGGCCGGCAAGACCTTCTCCTGCACGGGCTGGAAGATCGGCTGGGCCAGCGGCCCGGCCGAGCTCGTCTCCGCGACGCTACGGGTGAAGCAGTTCCTCACCTTCGTCAACGGCGCGCCCCTGCAACCGGCCGTCGCCGTCGCGCTGGCGCTGCCCGACAGCTACTACGACGGCTTCCGGGCCGGCCTTCAGGCCCGCCGGGACCAGCTCACCGAGGGTCTGGTCGACGCCGGCCTCAAGGTGCTCCCGTCCGAGGGCACCTACTTCGTGACCACGGACATCAGCGCGCTCGGCGGTCGTGACGGCATCGAGTTCTGCCGTACGCTGCCCGAACGCTGCGGCGTGGTGGCGATCCCGACCCAGGTCTTCTACGACGACGTCGAGGCCGGTCGCCGGCTGGTCCGGTTCGCCTTCTGCAAGCGCCCCGAGGTGCTCACCGAGGCCGTCGCCCGGCTCCGCGCCATGTCCCCCGCCGCGACGGCCTGAGCCCGCCGCAAGAGCCCCACCGCCACGGGCCGAGCCCGCTGGCGCCGGGTGGGCCCGCCCGCCCGGCGAAGACATCGAGCGTGTCGGGCTGGGCGGGCACGGTGGGCCCACCCCAACCGGAGGCTCTTCTCATGTCAGGATCACACGCCGGCTACCAACGCCTGGCCGGGTACACCTAGCCCGACAGCGCCGAGTCGATCTGCGCCCGCAGCCTGGACTTCGGCTGCGCCCCGACGACCTGCGACACCACCTCGCCGGCCCGGAAGACGCTCAGCGTCGGCATCGAGGAGACCCCGTACGCCCGCGCCGTCTCGGGGTTCTCGTCGGCGTTGATCTTGACGACCCGGGCCCGGCCCGCGTACTCCGCCGAGAGTTCGTCGAGCACCGGTGCGAGCCGGTGGCACGGCCCGCACCACTCGGCCCAGAACTCGACCAGCACCGGCAACTCGCTGGCGAGCACCTCGCCGCCGAAGGTCGCGTCGGTCACGTCCGTGGTCATGGTGTTTCCCTCTTTCCGTTGCTGCCGGCGGCCGCGCCGCCGTCCCGGCCGCGCGCCGCCGCGAGTTCCCGGCTCACCCGGCCGCGCACCGCGAGCAGTCGCGCGATGCAGGTGTCGAGGTCGGCGAGCTTGCGCCCGAGCACCTCGATCGAGGCGGGGCACGCCGCGCCGGACTCGCGCCCGGAGCGGAGGCACTCCACGAACGGGCGCGTCTCCTCCAGGTTGAACCCGATGTCGAGCAGCGACCGGATCTCGCGTACCAGGCGCAGGTCGACCTCGTCGTAGTCGCGGTAGCCGTTGGCGGTACGCCGGGCGCTGAGCAACCCGTGCTGCTCGTAGTACCGCAGCGTGCGCGGGCTGGTACCGGCACGCTCGGCGAGCTCACCTATGCGCATCAGCCAACGGTAGACCTTGACACCGGCGTCAGGGCCAGCGCGAGGTTCAGTCGGCGGGGCTGGCCTGACGTACCGCGTCGGCGATCCGCTCGGCGACGGCCTGGGCCACCTCGACGGTGGCGGCCTCGACCATGACCCGCACGAGCGGCTCGGTGCCGGAGGGCCGCAGCAGCACCCGCCCGGTCCCGCCCAGCTCGGCCTCCGCCTGCTCGGCCGCGGCGAGTACGGCGGGCGCGCCGGCCCCGACGGCACGGTCGCCGACCGGCACGTTGATCAGCACCTGCGGCAGCTTGGCCACCACCCCCGCGAGGTCGGCCAGCGAGCGGCCGGTGGCCGCCATGCGGGCCATCAGGTGCAGCCCGGTGAGGATTCCGTCGCCGGTGGTCGCGTACGCGGGCATCACGATGTGCCCGCTCTGCTCGCCGCCGAGCGCCAGCCCGGACGCGCGCAGCTCCTCCAGCACGTACCGGTCGCCGACCTTCGTCTCGACGAGCCGGATGCCGGCCTGGGACATCGCGATGCGCAGGCCGAGGTTGCTCATCACCGTGGCGACCAGCGTGTCGGCGGTGAGGGTCCCGGCCTCGCGCATGCCGAGCGCGAGGATCGCCATGATCTGGTCACCGTCGACCTCGTCGCCCGCGGCGGTGACGGCCACGCACCGGTCGGCGTCACCGTCGTGCGCGATGCCGAGGTCGGCGCCGTGTTCGAGGACGGCCGCGCGCAGCCCGTCGAGGTGGTTCGAGCCGCACTCGTCGTTGATGTTGAGCCCGTCGGGCCTGGCGTGGATCGCCACCACCTCGGCGCCGGCCTGCTCGTACGCCACCGGCGCGACGTCGGAGGCGGCCCCGTTGGCGCAGTCGACGACCACCTTCAGCCCGTCCAGCCGGTGCGCGATGGTGCCGGTGAGGTGCTGTACGTAGTGGTCGGCACCGTCGAGCAGGTCGTGCACCCGCCCGACGCCGGCGCCGGTCGGCCGCTCCCACCGGGCCGAGCCGTTCGCCTCGATCGTCGCCTCGATCTGGAGCTCCACGTCGTCCGGCAGCTTGTGCCCGCCGGCGGCGAAGAGCTTGATCCCGTTGTCCGGCATCGGGTTGTGCGACGCGGAGAGCATCACGCCCAGGTCGGCCTTGGCCTCGGCGGTCAGGAAGGCGACCGCGGGGGTGGGGAGCACGCCGACGCGCACCACGTTGGCTCCGGCGCTGGCCAGGCCGGCGACCACGGCGGCTTCGAGCATCTCGCCGCTGGCGCGGGTGTCTCGGCCGACCACGGCGAGCGGGGGGTGGCTGCGGTCCGACTCGGCGAGGGTGTGCGCGGCCGCGACGGCGACCGCGAGCGCCAACTCGGGTGTCAGATCGGCGTTCGCACGGCCGCGTACGCCATCAGTGCCGAACAACCGACCCATGCGGAGAACCTCCGGAAAGCGCGCTCATGAGGAAACGCTGATGAGGAAGGCATTGATCAGAAGAATTCTGACCGGGAAGGCAAACGGCCGGGACCGCCACCGCGTGAGGGGAGGCGGACCCGGCCGTCTGTCAGACGTACAAGGTGTTGCTGCTGATCAGCGCTTCGAGTACTGCGGCGCCTTGCGGGCCTTCTTGAGACCGTACTTCTTGCTCTCCTTGACCCGGGCGTCCCGGGTGAGGAAGCCGGCCTTCTTGAGGGCCGGACGGTCGTCGGGCTCGTTCGCGATCAACGCGCGGGCGATGCCCAGGCGGAGCGCGCCGGCCTGGCCGGTGATGCCGCCGCCGCGGAGGTTGGCGATGACGTCGAACTGCTCGGCCTTCTCGGCGGTCACCAGCGGCTCCTTGATGAGCTGCTGGTGAACCTTGCTCGGGAAGTACTCCTCGAGCTCGCGGCCGTTGCAGACGATCTTGCCCGAGCCGGGGATGATCCGGACCCGGACGATGGCCTCCTTGCGGCGGCCGACGGTCTGGATGGGGCGCTCGCCACGGGGGGCACGCGCGACGGGCGCGGGCGCCGGAGCGGCCTCGACGACGTCGGTGGTATCGGTCATGCTGATTCCTTCGTCCGCGCTCACTGCGCGATCTGCTTGATCTCGAACGGCACCGGCTGCTGCGCGCCATGCGGGTGCTCGGCACCGGCGTAGACCTTCAGCTTCTTGATGAGCTGCCGGCCGAGCTTGTTGTGGGGAAGCATCCCCTTGACCGCCAGCTCGATGGCGCGCTCGGGGCGCTTGGTCAGCAACTCGTCGTAGCCGACCTGCTTCAGACCGCCCGGGTAGCCGGAGTGCCGGTAAGCGATCTTGGTGTGCCGCTTGTTGCCGGTCAGCGCCACCTTGCCCGCGTTCACGATCACGACGAAGTCGCCGGTGTCGACGTGCGGGGCGAAGGTCGGCTTGTGCTTGCCCCGCAGCAGCGTGGCGGCGTGGGTGGCCAGACGGCCCAGCACGACATCAGAGGCGTCGATAACGTGCCACTGACGCTCGATTTCACCCGGCTTCGGGCTGTACGTACGCACAGGTTTACCTTGTCTCGTCGTCGGTCTGGGGCTCCGCGCCGGTCTCAGGCGCGCACGAACGACCAAGCGTACCTGATGGGGTACGCCCTAGGCTTTCGCACAACAGCAGGCAACGATACTCGGTCGCTGGTCACCCGGTCAAAACGGGGGGTCACCGACCTCGGGCCGGGGTCGCCGGGCCGGGGTCGCCGGGCCGGGGTCGCCGGGCCGGCTCACACCCCGGTGAGGCGGTGCCGCGAGGGGCGCAGGTAGACCAGCCAGGTCAGGCCGAGGCAGACCGCGTACCCGACGATGAAGGCGAGGTACGCGGCGTCGGCCGAGCCGTAGCTCAGGAACGACTGCCGGAAGGCGATGTTGACCAGCACCCCGCCGAAGGCGCCCACCGCGCCGGCGATGCCGATCAACGCGCCGGTGAGCCGCCGCGCCCGGCGCTGCGCGTCCTCCGGCTCCCGGCTCCCGGCCGCCACCGCCTGCCCCGCCCGGGCGCGGAAGATCGCCGGGATCATCTTGTACGTCGACCCGTTGCCGATCCCGGCGAAGACGAACAGCGCGATGAACCCGGCCAGGTAGAGCGGGAGCGAGCGCTGCACCGAGGCGAAGAGCACCAGACCGGCGCCGCCGGCCATCGCCACGAAGTTCCAGAAGGTCACCCGCGCCCCGCCGTACCGGTCCGCGAGGTGCCCGCCGAGCGGGCGGATCAGCGAGCCGACCAGCGGCCCGAGGAAGGTGAGGTGGGCCGCGGCCACCGGGCTGCCGAACCGGTCGGCGAACTGCACCTGGAGCACCTGCCCGAAGGCGAAGCTGTAGCCGATGAAGGAGCCGAAGGTGCCGATGTACAGCACCGAGACCACCCAGGAGTGCGGGTCCCGGGCCGCCTCGCGCATCGCGCCCCGCTCGTTGGTCGCCGAGGAGAGGTTGTCCATGTAGCGGGCCGCCGCGAGCGCCGCGAGCACGATCAGCGGAATATAGAGGCCGGGGACCAACCGCGGGTACGCCGCGCCGACGGTCGCGAGGACCAGCAGCCCGACCAGTTGCACGGCGGCGACGCCGATGTTGCCGCCGCCCGCGTTCAGTCCGAGCGCCCAACCCTTGAGGCGCTGGGGGTAGAAGTGGTTGATGTTCGCCATCGAGGAGGCGAAGTTGCCGCCGCCCACGCCGGCGAGGCAGGCGAGCACCATCAGCGTCGAGTACGAGACGCCCGGCTCGATCAGGATCGCCATCGGCACGGTCGGCAGCAGCAGCGCCAGTGCGCTGATCACCGTCCAGTTCCGGCCGCCGAAGCGGGCCACCGCGAACGTGTACGGCAGCCGCAGCGTCGCACCGAGCGCGGTCGGTACGGCCGTGAGCAGGAACTTCCCGGCCGGGTCGATGCCGTACGCCGGGCCCAGGAAGAGCACGAGCACGGACCAGAGACTCCACACCGAGAAGCCGACGTGCTCCGAGAAGATCGAGATGATCAGGTTGCGCCGGGCGATCGGCGCGCCGGTGGTACGCCAGAATTCCGGGTCTTCGGGACGCCAGTCGTCGATCCGCCCGCCTCGGCGGGACGGCTCGACCGGTACGACGGCGGTGGCCGGGGTGGTCGGCGTGGCAGCGAGGCTCATGGGGCAGGAAATTAGGGGCGGGGAATTTCCGTACCGTTCGCGCTTCGCGTCGGGCCGGCAACGCTCAGCGCACTGCCCGCGCCCCCGGCTCGTGAGATCCGCGGCGAAAGGTCGGCGAAGGCCGTGGACCGGCCGGCGAAGGCCGTGGACCGGCGGGCAGGTCGCGCGGACCGCCCGGGGCGGACCGGGGCGTCAGACGTTCTGCGTCAGATGTTCTGCAGTATGCGCAGGGCCCGGCTGACCCGGAACATGGTGTCGCTGTCGGCGACGTCGACGCACTCGGTGAACCACTTCTTCATGGGCGAGGAGAGGCGGTCGGGCATCACCACGTACTCCCCCATCACCACCGCGAGCGGCGAGTCGCGCAGCAACTCCTCCTCGACCACCTCGGCCACGATGACGATCGGTACGTCGGTGGAGTTGTAGACGTCGGAGCTGATCACCAGGCCGAGGCGGCTGCGGGCGCCCTCGATGCGCCAGATCTCGCCCCTACGCAGCACTCGGCCGCCTGCCGAAGAACGCCGCGTCGACCAGCTCCGCCTCGTGCGCGTCGGCGATCGCGGCGGCCTCGATGTCCAGGCCGGCCCGGCCGACGGCGGCGGCGTGCGCCGTGAAGACCTCCCGCAGCGCCTTCTCCCGCGCGGCCTGGTCGATCCAGGCGGAAAGCGACATCCCGTCCCGCTGGGCGAAGCGCCGGGCCTCCTCGATCGTCTCATCGGAGAACGAGAGCGTCACCTTGGCAGTCATGCCGGCAAGACTACCCGTGGTATGACCGGTACGCATGCCGGCCCGCGTACCGGCGGTCTTCCGGCCGGGGCCGGCGGCGCCCGCGCGGCGACGACCGTACCCGCCGCGACCGGGACGGGCCGGTCCGATCGGCTCGGCGGCCCCGGCCGACCGGCGGGTTGCCGATGGTCCGTGTGAGCGGCTCTTAGCAGGCCCGAAACAAACGGGACGCGCCGGCGAAACCGCCCACCGGCACGCTTCCGGCATGACTCAGGGTGTGCGGTCTGCGACACAACCGGGGGAAGAGTCGCCCGGGCGAGCGCGTCCGGGGACGGTAGCGGCGCCCGACGCGCCTCCGCCGGCCGGGGCGCTGCCTCCGGCGGGCGGGCGCGCGGTACGCCGGGAGGTGGCCACCCACTGCCCGTACTGCGCCCTGCAGTGCGGGATGACGCTGCGCGCCACGGACGGGCGGGTCGAGGTGCTGCCCCGCGAGTTCCCGACCAACCGCAGCGGGCTGTGCCAGAAGGGCTGGACCGCCGCCGAGCTGCTCGACCACCCCGACCGGCTGACCACCCCCCTGCTGCGCGACCGCCCCGGCGGCGCGCTCCGGCCGGCGAGCTGGGCCGAGGCGCTGACCCGGGTGGTCGCCGGCATCCGCGCCGTCCAGGCCGCGCACGGCCGGGACGCGGTCGCGGTCTTCGGCGGGGGCGGGCTCACCAACGAGAAGGCGTACGCCCTGGGCAAGTTCGCCCGGGTCGCGCTCCGGACGCGCCACATCGACTACAACGGCCGGTTCTGCATGTCCTCCGCCGCCGCCGCGGGCAGCCGGGCCTTCGGGATCGACCGGGGGCTGCCCTTTCCGCTGGCCGACCTCGCCCACGCCGACACGCTGCTGCTGGTCGGCGCCAACGTCGCCGAGACGATGCCGCCGCTGATGCGCTACCTGGTCGAGCAGCGGCGGCGGGGCGGCCACCTCATCGTGATCGACCCGCGCAGCACCGCCACCGCCCGCCAGGCCACCCTGCACCTGCAGCCCACCCCCGGCACCGACCTCGCCGTGGCCAACGCCCTGCTGCACATCGCGGTGGCCGAGGGCTGGGTCGACCGGGACTACATCGCCGACCGGACCAGCGGGTTCGACGCGGTACGCCGGGTCGCGGCGGGCTACTGGCCGGCCCGGGTGGAGCGGCTCTCGGGCGTACCGGCGGCCGACCTGGAGGCGGCGGCGCGGGCGCTCGGCACGGCCGGCACCGCCATCATCCTCACCGCCCGCGGCGCCGAGCAGCACGCCAAGGGCGTCGACACGGTCAGCGCCTTCATCAACCTCGCCCTCGCCCTCGGGCTGCCCGGCCGGCCGGGCTCCGGCTACGGCTGCCTGACCGGTCAGGGCAACGGGCAGGGCGGCCGGGAACACGGGCAGAAGGCGGACCAGCTACCCGGCTACCGCCGCATCGACGACCCCGCCGCCCGGGCCCACGTGGCCGGCGTCTGGGGCGTACCGCCGGAGGAACTGCCCGGCCCCGGCGTCTCCGCGTACGAGCTGCTCGACGCGCTCGGTACCCCGACCGGTCCGAAGGCGCTGCTGGTCTTCGGCTCGAACCCGGTGGTCTCGGCGCCCCGGGCGGCCCGGGTGACGAGCCGGCTGCGCGACCTGGACCTGCTGGTCGTGGCCGATCTCGTCCGGTCGGAGACCGCGGAACTCGCCGACGTGGTGCTGCCCACCGCGCAGTGGGCCGAGGAGGACGGCACGATGACGAACCTGGAGGGGCGGGTGCTGCGCCGCCGCGCGCTGCGGGAACCTCCGCCCGGGGTCCGGACCGACCTGGCGATCATCGCGGAGCTGGCGCGCCGGCTCGCCGAACCGGACCCCGCCCGACCACCCGAGCCGAACCACCCGGCCGCCGATCCGCGGTTCCCCCTCGACCCTCGGGCCGTCTTCGCGGAGCTGCGCCGCGCCTCGGCCGGCGGCATCGCCGACTACGCGGGCGTCACCTGGGAGCGGATCGACGCCGAGGACGGCGTCTTCTGGCCGTGCCCCTCCGAGCGGGAGCCCGGCACGCCCCGACTCTTCGCCGACCGCTTCCCCACCCCGGACGGGCGGGCCCGGTTCCAGCCCGTCGAGCACCGGCCGGCCGTCGAGGAGCCCAGCCCCGACTACCCGCTCTACCTCACCACCGGCCGGGTGCTGGCGCAGTACCAGTCCGGCGCGCAGACCCGGCGGATCGCCCCGCTGCGGCAGGCCGCGCCCGGTGCCTTCGTGGAGCTGCACCCCGACCTGGCGGCCCGGCTCGGCATCGAGGCGGGCGACGAGGTCCGGGTCACCAGCCGGCGGGGCGAGATGCGGGCCCCGGCCCGGCTGAGCACCGGCATCCGTCCCGACACCGTCTTCGCGCCCTTCCACTGGTCGGGCGCGGCCAGGGCGAACTCGCTGACCAGCGACGCCCTCGATCCGGTCTCCCGGATGCCCGAGTTCAAGGTCTGCGCGGTCAGGGTGGAGAAGGCGTGAGCGAGCGCATCGTCGTCGTCGGCCACGGCATGGCCGGCGCCCGGTTGGCGGCCGAACTGCAGGCCCGCAACGGCGACCTCAAGCTGACCGTGCTCGGCGCCGAGCGGCACCGGGCCTACAACCGGATCATGCTGTCCAACCTGCTCGCCGGGAAGGTGGACGAGTCCCACGTGGAGCTGGCCGAGGCGGCCGGGCACGGCATCGACGTCCGGCTCGGCGTACCGGTCACCGCCATCGACCGGGCCGCGGCCGAGGTCGTCACCGCGCGGGGCGACCGGATCGGGTACGACCACCTGATCCTGGCCACCGGCGGGCGGGCGGTGGTGCCCCCGCTGCCCGGGCTCGACCCCGACCGGTTGCCCGAGCGGGTGGCCGTCTTCCGCACCCTCGACGACTGCCGCCGCATCCTCGACGCGGTCGGCTCCGCCCCCCACCCGGACGCCGGGCGCCGGTCCGGGTCGGCCCGGCGCGCGCTGGTCCTCGGCGGCGGGCTGCTCGGCCTGGAGGCCGCCCGGGGACTGGCCGCCCGCGGGCTGGACGCGCACGTGGTCCACCCCGTCGGGCACCTGATGGAGCGGCAGCTCGACCCGACCGGCGGAGCGGTGCTGGCCCGTACCCTGGCCGGGCTCGGCGTCACCGTCCACCTGGGTACGTCGGCCACCCGCGTCTCGGCCCGCCCCGACGGCGTGACCCTGGCCCTCTCCGACGGCCGCGAGCTGGACGCCGACCTGCTGGTGCTCGCCTGCGGGGTACGCCCCGACGTCGAGCTGGCCCGCGCCGCCGGGCTCGTCGTCGAGCGGGGCGTGGTCGTCGACGACCAGCTGTGTACCAGCGACCCGCGGATCCGGGCGATCGGCGACTGCGCCCAGCACGCGGGCGCGGTGAGCGGGCTCGTGGCGCCCGCGTGGGAGCAGGCCCGGGTGGTGGCGCAGGTACTGGCCGGCGGGGACGCCTCGGCCCGGTACCGGCCGCCGCCCGCGGTGACCCGGCTGAAGGCGGCCGGCATCGACCTGGCCGCCATGGGCGATCCCGGGCCGGCCGAGGGCGACGGCGACGGCACCGAGGTGGAGGAGCTGAGCTTCTCGGACCCGGTCCGGGGCACGTACGCCCGGCTGCGCATCGTGGCCGAGCGGCTGACCGGCGCGATCCTGCTCGGCGACAACCCGGCCGTCGGCACCGTCATCCAGCTCTTCGACCGCGGCACGCCGGTACCGCCGGACCGGCGCGCGCTGCTGCTCGGCCGCAGCACCGGCGAGGCGGCGGCGACGCCGGTCGAGTCCCCGGCGCTGATGCCGGACTCCGCGACGGTCTGCCAGTGCAACACGGTCCGCAAGGGCGCGCTGGTGCGCTGCTGGCGGGCCGGCGGGCGGAGCCTCGCGGACGTCGTGGCCGCCACCCGGGCGACCACCGGCTGCGGCAGCTGCCGGGACGCCGTCGAGGGGATCCTCGGCTGGCTCGCCGCGGTCGACCCGGCGGCCGAGGCGGCGGCATGACCAGCACGGACGGATGGAGCGAGGTGGCGACGTGAGTGCACGGGCGGACGGGCCGGACGGCGGGAACCTCGTCGTCGTCGGCAACGGCATGGTGGGGCAGCGCTTCGTCGAGGCGCTGCGGTCACGGGACGGCGAGGGACGCTGGCGGATCACGGTACTGGCCGAGGAGGGCCGACCGGCGTACGACCGGGTGCGCCTCTCGGCCTACTTCGACGGGGTCGGCGAGGAGGAGCTGAGCCTGCACCGCCCCGACGACGGCGTGGTGCTGCGGCTGGGCGAGCCGGTCACCGGCATCGACCGGACGCGCCGGACCGTACGCACCGCGCACGGCGAGTACCCGTACGACGCGCTGGTGTTGGCGACCGGGTCGTACCCGTTCGTGCCGCCGATCGACGGCGCGTACCTGCCGCAGGCGGAGGCCGACGGCGCGGGCGCGCCGGCCGGGCGGGTGCTGCGCCCCGGGGTCTTCGTCTACCGCACCCTGGACGACCTGGCCGCGATCCGCGACTACGCCGCCGGCCGGCGCGGCGGCGCGGTCATCGGCGGCGGCCTGCTCGGCCTGGAGGCGGCCAACGCGCTGCGGCTGCTCGGGCTCGACACGCACGTGGTGGAGTTCGCGCCGCGGTTGATGCCGGTGCAGATCGACGAGGCGGGCGGTGCGATGCTGCGCCGCTACGTCGAGGAGTTGGGCGTCACGGCGCACCTCGGCGTGGCCACCTCGGCGATCCGGTCCCGACCGGACGGCGGGCTCGCCGGGCTGACCCTCTCCGACGGCGGCTGGCTCCCGACCGAACTGGTCGTGGTCGCGGCCGGGATCCGGCCTCGGGACGAGCTGGCTCGGGCCGCGGGCCTCACCCTCGGCGACCGCGGCGGCGTACGCGTCGACGCCGGTTGCCGCAGCGACGACGGGCGCATCTACGCGATCGGCGAGTGCGCCGCCGTCGAGGGGACCTGCTACGGGCTGGTGGCCCCCGGGTACGCGATGGCCGAGGTGGTCGCCGACCGGCTGCTCGGCGGCGCCGCGACCTTCCCCGGTGCCGAGACGTCGACCAAGCTGAAGCTGCTCGGGGTGGACGTCGCCTCCTTCGGCGACCCGCACGGCCGCGCGCCGGGCTCGCTCGACGTCACGTACACGGACCCGGCCACCCGGGTCTACGCGAAGCTGGTCCTCTCCGACGACGCCCGTACCCTGCTCGGCGGGGTCCTCGTCGGCGACGTCACGGCGTACCCGACGCTGCGCGCCAGCGTCGGCGGCGCGCTGCCCGGTCCGCCGCTGGCGCTGCTCGCGCCGGCCGGCGCCGAGGGCGGTACCGGCACGGGCATCGCGGCGCTGCCCGGCTCCGCCCAGGTCTGCTCCTGCAACGCGGTGACCAAGGACCAGATCGTGGCGGCGATCGGCGCGGGCTGCGCCGACGTACCGGCTATCAAGGCGTGCACCCGGGCCGGCACGAGCTGCGGCTCCTGCGTACCGATGCTCAAGTCCCTGCTCACGGTCGCGGGCGTGAGCCAGAGCAAGGCGCTCTGCGAGCACTTCGACCACAGCCGGCAGGAGCTGTTCGACCTGGTACGCGTCCGCGGCATCCGCACCTTCTCGCAGCTGGTGACCGAGTACGGCCGGGGCCGGGGCTGCGACATCTGCAAGCCCGTGGTCGCCTCGATCCTGGCCTCGCTCGGCAACGGCTACGTGCTCGACGGGGAGCAGGCGGCGTTGCAGGACACCAACGACCACTTCCTGGCCAACATCCAGCGCGACGGGACGTACTCGGTGGTGCCCCGCATCCCGGGCGGGGAGATCACGCCCGAGAAGCTCATCGTGATCGGCGAGGTGGCCCGCGACTTCAACCTCTACACGAAGATCACCGGCGGGCAGCGGATCGACCTCTTCGGCGCCCGGGTGGAGCAGTTGCCGAAGATCTGGCGGCGGCTGGTCGACGCCGGCTTCGAGTCCGGCCACGCGTACGGCAAGGCGGTGCGGACGGTCAAGTCCTGCGTCGGCTCGACCTGGTGCCGGTACGGCGTGCAGGACTCGGTGGGCCTCGCCATCGCGCTGGAGCTGCGGTACCGGGGACTCCGCGCGCCGCACAAGATCAAGGCCGCGGTCTCGGGCTGCGCCCGCGAGTGCGCCGAGGCGCGCGGCAAGGACTTCGGCATCATCGCCACCGAGGCGGGCTGGAACCTCTACGTCGGCGGCAACGGCGGCTTCCGGCCCCGGCACGCGGAGCTCTTCGCCTCCGACCTGAGCACCGAGGAGCTGGTCCGGTACATCGACCGGTTCCTGATGTTCTACGTCCGCACGGCGGACCGGCTCCAGCGCACCGCCGCCTGGATCGAGGCGATGGACGGCGGGCTGGACCACCTCCGGTCGGTGATCGTCGACGACGCGCTCGGGCTCTGCGACGAGCTGGACGGCGCGATGGCGCGGCACGTGGCGTCCTACTCGGACGAGTGGCGGGACACGCTCGACGACCCGGAGCGGCTCGCGCGGTTCGCCTCGTTCGTCAACGCGCCGGACGTCCCGGACCCGTCGATCACGTTCGAGCTGGAGCGGGGCCAGCCGGTACCGGCCACGGGCGAGCGGCGACCGGTCGCGCTCGGCCTTCCGACGACCTTGGGGGTAGCGCGTTGACTCTGCAGACCACCACCAGCGCCGTCAGCGGTGCCGTGCGATGGACAGTGGTGTGCCCGTACCAGCGGGTCGAGCCGGAGCGGGGCGTAGCCGCGCTCGTCGACGGCGAGCAGGTGGCGATCTTCCGCACCCACGACGGTGACCTCTACGCGATCGGACACCAGGACCCGATCACGAAGGCGTACGTGATGTCGCGCGGCATCGTCGGCAGCCGCGGAGACGTCCCGACCGTCGCCTCGCCGCTGCACAAGCAGGTCTACGACCTGCGTACCGGCCGGTGCCTCGACGTGCCCGGCGTAGCGGTGCCGACCTACGACGTACGCTGCCGGGACGGTCTCGTCGAGGTCGCCGTGCGGCGGGTGGACTGATGTCCGGCGAGCTGACCGGGTTCACGGTGGGGGTCACCGCGGACCGGCGCCGGGACGAACTCGCCGCGCTGCTGGAACGGCGCGGCGCCCGAGTGGTGCTCGCACCCGCGCTGCGCATCGTGCCGCTCGCCGACGACACCGAGCTGCGCGCCGCCACCCGCGCCTGCCTGGACACCCCGCCGGACATCCTGATGGCGAACACCGGCATCGGGATGCGCGGCTGGCTGGAGGCGGCCGAGGGGTGGGGGCTGGCCGAACCGTTGCGCGCCGCCCTCGCCCAGGCATACATCGTCACCCGGGGCCCGAAGGCCCGGGGCGCGATCCGCGCCGCCGGCCTGCACGACGAGTGGTCCCCGGCGTCGGAGAGCTGCGACGAGGTGATCGACCACCTCCGGCAGCGCGGCGTACGCGGCCAGGTCATCGCCATGCAGCTGCACGGCGAACGGCAGCCCGAGTGCACCGAGGCGCTGGAGGCGGCCGGCGCGACGGTGATCGAGGTACCCGTCTACCGGTGGGCGCCGCCGGCCGACCCGGCGCCGCTGCACCGGCTGGTCGACCTGATCAGCGGCCGGCTGGTCGACGCGGTCACCTTCACCTCCGCCCCGGCGGTGAGCGCGCTGCTGCGGGCCGCCGGTCCGAACGCGGACGCGCTGTTGGAGGCGCTCCGCTCCGACGTGCTGGCCGCGTGCGTGGGGCAGGTGACGGCGGCACCGCTGCGCCGGTACGGCGTACCGGTGGTCGCGCCGACCCGCGCCCGGCTCGGTGCGCTGGTGCGGACCATCGTCGACGAGTTGCCGCCGCGCGCGATCAGCGTGAAGGTGGCCGGCCACGTGCTGACCCTGCGTGGGCACGCGGCCGTCATCGACGGAGAACTCCGGCCGCTCGCGCCCGCGCCGATGGCGGTGCTGCGGGCGCTGGCGGTGGCGCCGGGTCGGGTGCTCTCCCGGGCCGCGCTGCTGCGGACGCTGCCGCGCGGGGCCGACGAGCACGCGGTCGAGATGGCCGTCGCCCGGCTGCGCGCCGGTCTCGGTACGCCCCGGGTGGTGCAGACGGTCGTCAAGCGCGGCTACCGGCTGCCGGTCGACTGACCCGCCGCCCGGTCGGTCCCCCGCCCGCTGCCGGCCGGCCCTTGGCCGGCGAGGGCGGCTGCCGCCCGGCCGGTCACCCGCCCTCGGGCACGGTTCAGCCCACCCGTGTCGGCGTTCCGGGTGGGCTGTCGCGATCTGCGGTTGTCGACGGCTCGGCGGCGCGCTGCGCGGCGCACGCCGGTGCGGCGTACCGGATGTCGCGGGCCGGCGGGTGCGGCGCCGGCCCGCGCGGTCAGCCGACCGGCGTCGGGAAACCGCGCCCGTGCTGCGCCTGGAGTACGGCCATGGCGTGCTGGACCACGGTCACCAGCACCTGCTTGACCGACTCCCGGGACCGGGCGTCGGTCATCACCAGCGGCACGTGCGGGGCGATGGCCAGGGCCTCCCGGACCTCGTCCAGCTCGTACTGCGGCGCGCCGTCGAAGCAGTTCAACGCCACGACGTACGGCAGGTTGCGGTTCTCGAAGTAGTCCAGCGGCGCGAACGCGTCCGTGATCCGCCGGGTGTCGACGAGCACCGCGGCGCCGACGGCACCCCGGATGATCTCATCCCACATGAACCAGAACCGGGTCTGGCCGGGCGTACCGAACAGGTACAGGATCAGGTCCTCGGCCATGGTGATCCGGCCGAAGTCCATCGCGACCGTGGTGGTCTCCTTGCCCGGCACCTTCGACGGATCGTCGATGCCGACACCGGCGGCGGTCATCACCGCCTCGGTTGTCAGCGGTGTGATCTCCGAAACCGCGCCGACCAGCGTCGTCTTACCAACGCCGAAGCCGCCCGCAATAACGATCTTCGCGGAGGTGATCCCCCTGCTGCGGCGTGGCCCGGCTGGGTCATAGCCTGCGAAGTCCACTTAGCACCCTCTCAAGCAGTTCCATCCGCTCCTCGTACGCCTCAGCGGGAGCGGCACTGTGCAGCGTCAGCAGGCTGTCGGCCACCATGTCGGCGACCAGCACCCGGGCGACCCCCAGCGGAAGCCGGGTGTACGCGGCGATCTCCGCCAACGACTGCGCCCGGCCCTCGCAGACGGTGGCGATTCGATGCTTGTCATGCCCTGCGAAACGGGACTCCGCAACCGCGGCCGAGGTCGCCGTGAGGACCGCCTCCAGGGCGATGTCCTGACGCGGCTCCGTACGGCCGCGGGTGACCGCGTACGGCCGTACCAGCGCCCCACGCGGATCTTCACGCCTTCTGTCCATGTCGCGATCACCCCCTCACCTCTCGAGCTGCAGCCTCACCGATTGCCGTCGCGCGGCCGTACGCGCTAGGAGCGCGTGACCGCCTCACGGGGCAGCGGCACGAGCGCGGCACCGACCCGCTCGACCAGCAGCGCCATCTCGTAGCCCACCTGTCCCACGTCGCAGCTCCGCGCGGCCAGCACGGCCATCGAGGAACCGTCGCTGATGGACATCAGGAACAGGTACCCGCTGTCCATCTCGATGACCGTCTGCAGCACGCCGCCGGCGCTGAACATCCGGGACGCCCCGTCGGTCAGGCTGACCACACCGGAGGTGATGGCCGCCAACTGGTCCGCCCGGTCCGGAGGCAGGTCCCGCGAGGAGGCGAGGAGCAGTCCGTCGGCGGAGACCGCCACCACGTGTGCGATGCCCGCCACGCTGTCCGCGAAGTTGGTGAGCAGCCAACTCATGTCCTGCATCGCTGCTGGCCTGTTCATCCGCTCGTCTCCTTGGTTGAGGTGGTGCCGTTCGGATCGCTACCGGCGGTCCGACCGCGCTGCACACCGCGGTGGTACGCCGAGAGCAGACCACGGACTTCGTCCGGGGTGCGCCGGCTCCGGTCCCGGGAGGACTTCTGCTCGACCCCGCCGGGCACCAACTGCGCCTGGGGAACCCGCTTGGGCAGGCCGGACCGGGTCTGGCCGCCGTTCGCCGGTTCGGCCGCCCGGCTGGCCAGCGCCCAGCCCTCGTCCGCCGCCGTCCGCCAGGATCCCTCGCCGGTACGCGGGCGCGGCACGCTGGTGGACGCGGGCGCCGCCGGGGCGCCGATGGTTGTCGCCGGTGCGGGCGGAGTGTACGGCGGCGGCGTGGGCGCCGACTGCGCCGGGGTCGGCGTCGACAGCGGCTGCCGCGGGCTGGCGTAGGCGGTGGCGGTGCTCGATGCGCCGACCGCGCTGCTCACGGTGGCCGGCTGGGCCGCCGGCGCCGGCGGATGCCCGGCGGTCGGCATGGTGAAGATGGCGGTCGCGTCCTGGCCGTGGGTACGGAACCAGGCCGTCTCCATCTCCCGGAAGATCGGCGAGTCGCCGGTCTCCTCCGGCTGCGGCGCCACCGCGGCCGCCGCCGAGGGCACCTGCTGCTGGGCGGCGAGCCCCGCGACCGGTCCGGCCGGCAGCCCGGGCGGCGTGGGCGGCACCACGTGCGTGACCGTGGGGGTGCTGCTACCGGCGACCGCGCCGCGCTGCGGCAGCGCGCCGCCCGCGACGGTCGGGTACGCCATCGTCGGCGTGCCGTACGGGGCGCCGGAGGTGCTCGCCGGCGTCGGCGAGTACGGCGGTACCGGCGGGGCGAGCGTCATGGGCTGCTGCGCCGCCGCGTTGACCTGGAAACCGGTGCCGATCGGCTCGACCGGCGGCTGCCACTGGGCGGGTACCTGGTTCGGCGGCTGCGCCGGGGTCTGCCACTGGTCCAGAGTGGCGGCCGCGGTACGCGTCGCGGTGGTGGGAGCGGACGACTCCGAGCGCCAGCTGGAGGCCGCGGCCGGTCCCGGCTCGACGGCGAGCTGCCGCGGCCGGCTCGGCAGCGGCTCGCGTCCGCCCCGGGCCGGCTGGGGCAGGACCACGACGCTGTTGGGGAGCGTGACCTGGGCGATCGTGCCGCCCTCGATGTTGCGGCGCAGCTCGACGCGGATGCCGTAGCGGGAGGCCAGCCGGCTCACCACGGCCAGACCCATGAGCCGGAACGCGGCGACGTCGACGGTGGGCGGCGCGGAGAGCCGGCGGTTGAGCGCTTCGAGCTGCTCGTCGCTGAGCCCGAGACCGCGGTCCTCCACCTGGATCAGCACGTAGTCGCGGATCCGGCGGGCGTCGGCGACCACGATGGTGGTGGGCGGCGAGAACCGGGTGGCGTTGTCGAGCAGCTCGGCGGTGAGCCGTACGACGTCGTTGACGGCGTGCGCCGCGACCGCGATGTCGGTGTCGATGGTGCCGAACTCGATGCGGTTGTAGTGCTCCACCTCGGACTGCGCGGCGCGCAGCGCGTCGACCAGCAGCGCGTCGTCGCGTCGCGGTACGGCCGAGTCGGCGCCCGCGAGGACCAGCAGGTTCTCGTCGTTGCGGCGCATCCGGGTGGCGAGGTGGTCGAGTTCGAAGAGCCGCGCGAGCCGCTTCGGGTCCTCCTCGCCGCGCTCGATGCTGTCCAGCTCGCCGATCATGCGGTCGACCAGCGCCTGACTGCGGCGGGCCAGGTTGAGGAACATCGCCGAGACGCTGGTACGCAGCGCGGCCTGTTCCGCCGCGACGCGGACCGCCTCCTTGTGTACGACGTTGAACGCCTGCGCCACCTGGCCGACCTCGTCGCGGTTGGTCAACCGGATCGGGTCGCGGACCTGGCGCACGATCTCCTCGACGCCGCCGTCGCCGACGCTGCCGACGTCCCGCAGCCGCTTCACCGCGTCCGGGAGGTCGTGGTTGGCCACCGAGAGGGCGCCCTCGCGGAGCCGGCGCAGCGACTCGTTGAGCGAGCGGGCCAGCACGATCGCCAGCGCGATGGCGACGATGAGAGTGAGCAGCACCAGCGACGACTCGATGATCGCCTGACGGAGCACGGCCGACCGGGCCTCGTCGGCCTGTTCGAGGAGCCGGTCCTGCATCTGGACTTCCGTCCAGCGCATCAGGTCGTTGACCGCGCCGACCGCGTCGGCGGCGTCGGCCGCGGTGAGCGGCGCCGTCTGCCCCACCGAACGCGTGATCTCGGTGGCGATCCGGTCGGCGAGCTCCACCGCGTCGCCGGTGACCGTGCCGTTCACCATTGCCTGCTGCTCGGCGGAGGCGACCAGCGCGAACGCCAGCAGGGCCTCCTGCTGGCTGGTGAGGGTGCCCAGGAAGGCGGAGAGCTGCTCCTCGCCGAAGACCTGCTTCGAGGAGAGGGAGGTGTAGGCCACCGCCTCCTCTTCCGCGACGGCGGCCTTCGCCTTGGCGAACGCGGCGACCGCGCGCAGGCTCTCCGCGACCTTGCCCTCACCGGCGATCTGACCCAGCGTCTCGCCGTACGAGACCAGGTCGGTGAGGATGACGCCGTACCGCACGACCGCCTCGGCAATCGGCATCTCCTTGCGGTCCAGCACCTCCTGCCGGGTGCTGTTCAGGGTGGCCAGGTGCTCGTCGATGGCCGCGAGCCGGGTCTCGATCGCGTCCGGCACGCCACCGAGGTCCTTGCGGTCGCGGGTGTACGCGGCGATGTGCCCGTCGGTGACCCGGACCGCCTCGTTGTACGCCCCGCCGGCCGGGCCGGCGTCCGCGCCGGACGGGTCGGTCGCGAGGTAGCCGGCGGCCGCCATGCGCTCGGAGTGCACGTCCTGCACGAGGCCGGAGACGTCGGCGGCGAGCACGGTCAGCGACCGGATCATGTTGGCGTCGTACGCCGTCTGTCCCACGTCGACCAGCCGGACGGTGGCGAGCGCGAGAACCGCGACAACCGGCACGACGAGGATGAGCGCGAGTTTCGACCGAATCCTGGTATCCCGCAGCCGCGGGAACCACCGGCGCCGGGCGCTACGGCCCGGCGGGCCACTTTCAGGCAGGGACGTAGGTCCGGTGCTCACGACATTGCCTCCGTCGTTATCTCCACGCCTGGCCGACCGACCGATGCCCGATGCAACGAACGGCGCCGCACGCGGCACGGCCGCGATTTCATCAGAACAAGACCCGTTTGGGAAGCTGCAGCCGGGTAGGAATCGGTCGCACGGGACAGGACCACTACTCTGCTCACCGAGCCCCTTCGTTGTCACAGCGCCCTGATCAGGGCAAATCTCGACAGGTCGGATGATTGCATCCGCAACGATAAGATTTCCCAACACATGATCTAACCAAAGGTTGGGATCGGCGTCCCACAAAGATCAGGCGCTCTACTTGACCAGAGCGCCCCGCCATTGGCAAGGTTTTGCAGGTTTGTAGGCTCCGCGCACACCGTACGACATGCCAGGCTCGGCGCTCCAATGAGGACGGTCTCGTCGGCGACGTTGCCTGGGCAGGGCCATAGCGCCGCCCAGATGGAGGACAAAGTTGAGGCTCACCCGATCCGCGGCTACTGCCTTGATCGCGTCGGTTTGCCTGGTCGCCACGCTCACCGGTTGCCAGCTCGGCGGCGATGCGGAGCAGGCGACCGGTGAGGTGGTCATCGGCGCCGACCTGGAGCTGTCCGGCGCCACTGCCAGCACCGGCAAGGCCTACCAGCGCGCACTGGAACTAAAAGTTCAACAAATCAACGATTCGGGTGCACTTGGTGGCCGCAAGATTCGCTTGGACATCAAGGACAATCGGTCCGATTCCAGCGAGTCACTCCGGAACATCAGCGAATTCACGGCCAACCCCGCCGTCAGCGCCATCATCATGGGCAGCTGCAACGAGTGCGCGGTGGGCGCCGTGAAGACCGTCAACGACCGCAAGGTGCCGACCATCGCCCTGGCCTCGGGTACCTCCGTGGCCAGCCCGACGGCCGACCGCCGGTTCATGTTCAAGCTCGGGCCGAACGCCGCCGACACCGCCGCCGCCCTCGCGGTCGAGTTCAAGCGCCAGAACCTGCGGAAGATCGGCCTGCTGCGCACGGACGACGCGTACGGGCAGGAGGGCGAGGACGAGCTGCGCAAGGTTAAGATCAGCCTCGCCGAGGTGCAGCGGGTCAAGGCGACCGACACGGACGTCAGCCAGGCCGCGGACGCGCTCAGCAAGTCCGACAAGAAGCTCGACGCCATCGTCGTCTGGACCACGCCCGAGCAGTCCATGCTGGCCGCGAACAACCTCCGGACCGCCAGGTTCACCGGCAAGCTCTTCTTCGACGCGGCCTCTGCCGGGGAACTCTTCCTCAACGACAACGTCTCCCGCGCGGCCGACTCGAGCACCCTGGTCTTCACCCAGACCATGGTCATCGACGACGTGATCGCCACCACCCCCGCCAAGGCCGCCCGCAAGCAGTGGTTCCGCGACTACACGGCGCGGTACGGCAGCTACTACGGCTTCGCCTCGTTCGCGGCCGACGCCATCCAGATGATCGTCGACGCGATCGCCGGTGACCCCGGCTCCGGCGCGGTCGACCGGGAGCGGCTGCGTACCGTCCTGGAGACCGCGCAGCTCGACGGCCTCTCCGGCCTGATCCGGATGACCCCGACCAACCACTCCGGGCTGACGCCGCAGGCGCTGACGATGCTGGTCGCCCGCGGCGGACGCTGGCGCCTCGCTGGTTAGTTGCGCTCGCGCGCTTCGCGGCGCCCGAGAGGTGGTGTCTTTCCTTCCGCGGCGGTGTGGGTGGGGGTCGTTCGCCGCGACGCGTCAGTGCAGACACCACCGGCGCCGCTACGCGCACTCGCTGAGGGAGCCCGAGGGGCGCGACGGCTTAGCCGAGCTGGCGGTCGATAATCTGATCGCCCCCGGGCCCGGCTGACCCGTAGCATCCGGCGGACGGC
>NZ_JBFAPK010000043.1:0-75445 GCF_040676675.1 Micromonospora sp. NPDC049559
CGCGCGGGCCCGGGCCCGCGCGCCGCCTCCGGTCACCTCGGCCCGGTTCACCCGCGCCCGGGTGGCCTCCGCACGGGTCGCCTGCGCCCGGTGTTCACTCCTCGGTGACCGGGCCGGGGGACGCGACCGACCGGTCGAAGAGCCGGTGCGCGCCGACGAGCGTCGCGCCGGACCGGGTCAGCGTGCCGGTGACGGCGCGGTCGGCCTGACCCGCCTGGAACCGCCGGAACGCGTCCAGCTGCGGCAGGGGGTTCTCGTCGCCCTCCGAGCGGAGCAGGTGCAGGAAGGTCACGCCGTCGTCGAGCAGGAGTACGGCGTACCGCACCCGCTCCTCCCGACGCTCGGCGAGTTCCGCCAGGACCGCTTCGACCAGCCGCCGGTTCTCCGCCACCGCCTCGGGGCGGGCCTCGTACCGGACGACGGTGATGCTGCTGCTCATCGGGATGCTCCTACTCGGGAATCGGTGGGTACGGCGGTTCGTGGTGGTTCGGCGCCGGCCGCCTGGGACCGGACGACCGTGCGGGCCAGCAGGAGTCCGGCGACGGCGCCGACGGCCGCGAGCAACGCCAACCAGTCGAACGTGCCGGAGACGGCCCGCGCCGAGGAGGCGACCGTGAAGGGTTGCGCGACCGACAGGAAGACGGTCCCGAACGCGGCGACGCCGGTCAGTTGGCCCAGCTGCATGGTGGTGGTGAAGAGGCCGCTCGCGTCGGCCGCCCGGGTCGGCGGTACGTGCACCAGCGACTGGGTCAGCAGCGGGCTGAACGAGGCGCCCATCCCGGCGCCGTACCCCACCAGCGCCGCCCAGAGCCACGGGCCGCCGTGCGAGCCGTCGCGCAGCACGGCCGACATGGTGAGGTAGCCCGCCACGCAGAGCACGAGGCCCAGTCCGGGCAGCACGGGCTGCGCGCGCCGGGGCAGGGCCCGCCAGGAGAAACCGACGATCCCGAAGAGCGCCGCCATCGGCACGAACGTCAGGCCGGCGCGCAGCGCGCCGTCGCCGAGGCCCGACTGCAGGTGCAGCGCAAAACTGAACAGGAATCCGCCGTAGCCGACCTGCATCAGCAGCAGCGTGACCAGTCCGGCGCCGAGCCCGGGCGCCCGTACGACCTCGAGGTTCAACAGCGGGTCACCGCCCCGGCGGACGATCGCGCGCTCGATCGGTACGAAGACCGCGGCAAGCAGCACGCCGGCCGCGAGGGCGAGGAAGGTCCAGGCCGGCCAGGCCAGTTCGTGCCCCTCGACCAGCGGCAGTACGACGAGGAACACCGCGGCGGCGGAGACGACGAGGCCCCCGAGGTCGAGCCGCCGCCGTCCGGTCGGCTCGTCGGCCGGCACGAGCCGGGGCACCAGCGCGATCAGCAGGGCGCCGAGCGGGACGTTCACGAGGAACACCGGCCGCCAACCGGTACCGAAGAGGTCGGCCTCGACCAGCACACCGCCGAGGACCAGTCCCAGCACCGCGCCGAGGGAGAGGACCGCACCGTAGGCGCTGAGCGCCCGGGCCCGCACCGGTCCGGTGAACCGCATCTGGATCACGCTCATCACCTGCGGAACCATCACCGCCGCGGCGGCGCCCTGCAGGAACCGCGCCGCGACCAGGAAGAGGCTGGTCGGGGCGACCCCGCAGAGCAGGGAGCCGACCGTGAAGCCGACGGCACCGAGCAGGTACATCCGGCGCCGCCCGTACAGGTCGCCCAGCCGGGCTCCCGTGATCAACAACATCGCGTAACAAATCGTGTAGCCGCCGACGACGAGCTGCAGCGCCGCGCCCGACGAGTGCAGGTCCCGCCCGATCACGGGCAGCGCGACGTTCACGATCGTGACGTCCAGCAACGCCATGAACTGCCCCAGCAACAGCACCGCGAGCAACGCCCAGGGGTGGCCCCGGGACTGCCCTCCCGCCGTCGCGGCAGCGTCCGCGCCGATCATTCCCTCTCCGTTCCGTACGGCGGCGCGCTCGGGAACCGGCGGACCTCGCCGGCGGTGGCGCCCCCGTCACGGGTACATACCGAGCGATGCCCGCGAAATCATCGGTCGTCGGTCCGCCCGCAGCCGGCTAGCCTTGGCGCCCGGCATGCCCCGAGGCGGGGCGGTGCCGAGGATCAGACGCGGTCGCGCGGTTCGGCGCGAGGGGGGCGGGACCGATGACGAGTACCGAAACCACCGGCGAGGCGTTCGCCCGGCTCTCGGATCCGTTCCGCCGGGAGCTGCTCGTGCACTGCTATCGGATGCTCGGGTCGATCCACGAGGCGGAGGACGTGCTCCAGGAGACCCTGCTGCGGGCCTGGCGCTCGTTCGACAGCTTCGACCCTGGCCGGGCCTCCCTGCGGACCTGGCTGTACCGGATCGCGACGAACGCCTGCATCACGGCGCTCGGACAGCGACGGCTACGCCCCCTGCCGTCGGGTCTGGCCGGCGCGGCCGAGCACGCCACCGTGACGCTGGAGCGGGACAGTGACATCCCCTGGCTGCAGCCGGTCCCCGAGTTCCTGCTCCCCCGCCCGGTCGACCCGGCGGCGGCGACCGTCCTGCGCGGCAGCGTCCGCCTGGCGCTGATCGCCGCCCTGCAGTACCTGCCGGCTCGCCAGCGGGCCGTGCTCATCCTGCGCGACGTGCTGGACTGGCCCGCGGCCGAGGTCGCGGCGCTGCTGGAGACGTCTCCCGCCGCGGTCAACAGCGCGCTGCAGCGCGCCCGCGCCCAGATCGCCCAGTCGGCACCGGCGCAGCACGACGTGACCGAGCCGGACGACCCGGGCCGGCGGGCCCTGCTCGACCGCTACGTCCGCGCGTTCGAACACGCCGACGTGGACGGCCTCGCCCGGCTGCTCAGCGAGGACGTGAAGTTCGAGATGCCGCCGTTCAGGACCTGGTTCTCCGGCCGGAGCACCGTCGTCGGGTTCGTCGCCACGCACCTGTTCGCCACCGCCGGGCTCTGGCGGCTGCTGCCGACCGCCGCCAACGGCGCGCCGGCGGTCGCGACCTACCTGCGCAAGCCCGACGGACTGCACCATCCGCACTCGGTGCAGGTCCTGTCGATCACGGGAGACTCGATCAGTCGGGTCGTCAGCTTCCAGGACGTCAGCCTGTTCCCGACGTTCGACCTGCCTCCGTCGCGAGGCGCGCACACGCCCTGACCCCGCGACCCCGGGGGGCCGGGGCGTCCGTGGGGCGCCGGTTCCGCGCCACCGTGGCAGCGGCCCGGGCCGGGTCGTGCCGGTCGACGGCCGCGCCGGTCAGTCGCAGGCGGCGGCCCGGTCGAGCAGCAACCTCCGCTCGCGCTCGTTGCGGGTCATCGACGCCGCCCGCTCGAACTCGGCCCTCGCCTCCGCGGCCCGGCCCAGCCTCGCCAGGAAGTCGCCGCGCACGCTCGGCAGCAGGTGGTAGTGGCGCAACGACGGCTCGTCCCGCAGCGGGTCCAGCACCGCCAGGCCGGCCTCCGGGCCCTCGGCCATCGACACCGCCACCGCCCGGTTCAGCTCCACCACCGCCGAGGGGGTCAGCTCGGCGAGGCGCGCGTACAGGGCGGCCATCCGCGCCCAGTCGGTCTCCTCCGCCGTACGGGCCCGGGCGTGGCAGGCGGCGATCGCGGCCTGGAGGGTGTACGGGCCGCCGCCGAGCGACTCGGCCCGCTCCAGCGCGGCCAGCCCCCGCTGGATCAGCAGGCGGTCCCAGCGCCGCCGGTCCTGTTCCAGCAGGACGATCGGCTCGCCGTCGGGGCCGGTCCGGGCGGCGCCGCGCGACGCCTGGATCTCCAGCAGCGCGACGAGGCCGTGCACCTCCGGCTCGTGCGGCATCAGGCCGGCCAGGACCCGGCCGAGGCGCATGGCCTCCTCGCAGAGGGCCGGGCGCATCCAGTCGTCGCCGGCGGTCGCGGAGTACCCCTCGTTGAAGATCAGATAGATGACCTCCAGTACGGAGGCGAGCCGCTCGGTACGGTCCGCGCCGACCGGCAGCTCGAACGGCACCCGCGCCTCGGCCAGCGCCCGTTTCGCCCGGCTGATCCGCTGCCCGACGGTCGCCGACGGCACCAGGAACGCCCGGGCGATCTCGTCGGTGGTCAGCCCGCCGAGCAGCCGCAGCGTCAGCGCGACCCGGGCCTCGGGCGCCAGCACCGGGTGGCAGGACGTGAAGATGAGTCGCAACAGGTCGTCCTCGATCGGGTCCTCCTCGAGCACCACGTCGAAGTCGGTCGCCTCCGCCGTCTCCGGGGTCACCAGGTCGGGCAGGCTGCGCTCGAACCGCTCGCGGCGGCGGATCTGGTCGATGGCGCGGCGCTTGGCCGTGGTCGTCAGCCAGGCGCCCGGGTTGCGCGGTACGCCCTCGGCCGGCCACTGCTCCAGTGCCGCGACGAGGGCGTCCTGCGCCAACTCCTCCGCCAGACCGACGTCGCCGACGAGCCGCGCGACGCCGGCGATGACCCGCGCCGCCTCGATCCGCCAGACCGCCTCGATCGCCTGATTCGTCTCCGTGGCCGCCACCGGCCAAAACTATCGCCCGGGGGTGACGGCCACGCCGGTGGGACCGCTAGGCGAGGTCGCTGAACTCCGCGACCCGCCGTACCTCGATCTCGACATGGTCGAAGAGCGCCCCGAAGCGGGTCCCCCACTCGACGGCCTCGGCCCGGTCGCGGACCTGGAGGATGGCGAACCCGGCGATGACCTCCTTCGCCTCCGCGAACGGGCCGTCGACCACCGTCGCCTTGCCGTCCTTGACGCTGATCGTCGCGGCCCCCTCCGAGCTCGGCCGCAGTCCCTCGCCCGCGAGCAGCACGCCGGCCTTGTTCGCCTCCTCGATGAAGGCGCCCATCCGCTCCATGAACTCCGGGGTCGGCTTCCAGGCGGCGGTGTCCCGGTCGTCGAACTTGTGCATCACCATGTACCGCATGTCCGTCTCCTCAGTCGGTCGGTGCCGGGGCTGGCCGTTTCACCAGCCTCCACCAACGCGTCGAACGGAGCCGGCCGCTTTCGACAGGCTCCGGAGACATTTTTCGTGGCGCGCCGCCGGCCCGGCGTCGCCGGGCGTCAGTCGCCGGGTGTCGCCGCCGGGCCGACCGCAAGGTGTCGCCGCCTCGTCGCCCGCGGGATGCCGCCGGGCCGGGCGTCAGTCGTCGCCGCGCCGGGCGATGTGGTCGAGCGCGGGGAGGTCGATGACCGTCACCACCCTCCGCCCGGTGGAGAGGATCCCCTTGCGGCGCAGCAGTTGCAGTTCGTGCGCCACCGCGTCGCGCGAGGACCAGATGCAGGCGGCGATCTCGTCCTGGGACAGGACGCTGATGGCAATGCCGTTCTCGACCGGTTCCCCGTGCTGGCGCGCGAGGTCGGAGAGGAGACGGGCGAGGGCCTGCCGCACGCCGGTGCGGCCGAACTCGCGGGCGTTGCGGTTCGCCTCGCGCAGGCGCAGCGCGAGTACGGTGTACAGGCTCCGCCAGGCGGCCGGGTGCCGGTCGAGGAACTCGACGAACCGGCGCGCCGGCACGACCAGCGCGTCGACCTCGTTGCGGAGGGTACGGATGGCGGCCGAGCGGGGCGCTTCCTCGATCATCACCTCCATCTCGCCGAGGATGTCGCCCGGCCCGCGCAGCGCGAGCACCACCTCCCGCCCCTCGGCGTCGCTGCAGGTGACCTTGACCGACCCCGAGAGCAGGATCAGGATGTGGTTCGACGGCTCCGCCTGGTGCAGCAGGACCTCGCCGGAGCCGTACCGCCGGCGCTGTCCGATCCGTTCGAGCGCGTCCCGGTCCGCCGGCGCGAGCAGCGACCAGAACCGACCTCTATCGATCACCTGGGCCCCTGAATCGTCGTGGGTGATCCAGCATCTCCGCCGCGCGGCGGGCGGTGCAATCAACCATTCGCATGCGTGTCGGCCCGGTCGGCCGGCCGGCGACGGGAACCGATCGGCCGGCGCCCCTGGCGACTGTCGGCACGGCGCTGGGCCTGCTCGGCGGCGCGCAGCTGGAGCCAGACCGACGCGGTGAGCGCCGCGATCCGCATTCCGGCGCCGGCCGGCCCGGGAAACTCGACGGCGCCGGCCGCCAACTGGAGGCAGACCGACGCGATCACTTTCCAGAGGATGCTGACGAGCGCCGGCCGCGCCCCGCTCCGGCGGCTCCCGACCCGCCGCGCCCCGCGCTTTCCGGCGGCGCCGCGGCCGGGAAAATTGTTGGTGAATTCCATGACTCAAGCTGACCGGATACGAGCGGCCCGTTCCACGGAGTCGACCGCGCCGGCAATGTGCTCGTTGACATACGTTAACGGTGTCGTATCCGTCGGGACCGTCGCCGCGGCGGCGGATGCCGTCCGGCGGGAGGGTCCGGCGGCGGCGGGACCATGCTAACCAGCACGGAGCGGGCACGTCGGCCGACATGGTGGCCCGTGGTCACCGGTCGTTAGCGTGAACGCGATCGGGGCCGGTCCTCCGGCGCGTTCCGGTGCTGGACCGGAATCGCACGGGCGAGGCGTACGGTGGAACGGCGCCGAGCGCGTCACTATTCAACCCTCGAATTGCGACGGCGACGGCGAGGTCGAATGCGAAACGAAAACCGGGTGGTGGTAGTGGGCGGATGCCTCGCCTACGACACCGTATTTCGCGTCGACGGTCGGTTCGGCGGTCGCGCGCGAGGCGAGGACCAGTCGCCCGAGATGGGTTTCCTGGTCACCGAACGCCGGTCCCATCTCGGCGGGTGCGCCGGCAACATCAGCTACGGGCTGCGGCAGTTCGGCATCACGCCGGCACCGCTCGCGGTCGTCGGCGGCGACTTCGCCCCGTACCGGCGGCACCTGGACGCACTACTCGTCGACGTCTCCCGCATCGCCGTCGTGCCGGAGGAACCCACGTCGAGCTGCACCATTCTCACCGACGTCGACGGCGCCCAGATCACCGCGCACCACCTCGGCGCCGCCACCCACTCGTCCATGTACGGCATCGGCCCGCACCACAACGTCTCGTACGGTGTCGTGGCGCCCACGAACGGCCCGGCGATGAAGCGACACGCGAAGGAGTTCTCGGCGGCCGGCATCCCGCTGCTCTTCCAGCCGGGGCAGGTCGTCGAGACGCTCTCCGCCGCCGACCTGCTGGAGATCATCGCGGTCGCCGAGGCGCTGGTGGTGAACGAGCACGAGGCGGCCGTCATCGTGGACCGTACCGGCACCGACCTCGACCGGCTGTCCGACCTGGTCGGCCTGCTGGCGCTCACGCGGGGCGCCGCCGGCTCGACCATCATGGTCGGCGCGGACCGTACCGAGGTGCCGGCGTACCTGAGCGGCGAGGCGGTCGACCCCACCGGCTGCGGCGACGCGTACGTGGCCGGTCTGCTCGGCGGGATGCTGTCGGGGCTGGACCCGGTGACCGCCGGCCGGGTGGCCGCCCTGACGGCCGGGCTGAACGGAAGGCGCGAGGGGACCCAGACGTACCGGACGACGCCCGCGGAACTCGAATCGCTCTTCGCGTCGACCTACGGCTACCCCGTCACGCTGCGCACCGGACCGGCGCGCTGACCGGCTCGTAACAGCGCCGGGGAGCGGCGCGCTCTCCCCGGTCCGCGACGGTCGTTCCCGGCGGCGGCACACCGCGAAGTCCCGCATTGGAGCGGCGCCGGGACCGACCGGACGAGGGCCGTGCGACTGCGACCGACCGGACGAGGCGCGCCGGGGCCGACCGGACGAGGCGCGCCGGAACCGACCGGACGACGGCGAAGGGCCTGGACAATCCATGCGGGCCCATGTGTCGATTGCTAGGGTCCGAACTGACCACGCTGATCGAGTCGCTCCGGGGGCGGACATGGAGATGCGGATGAGACGGTTCGGCACGGCGGTCGCGGCCGGGCTGGCGGTGGCGCTGGCCGGGGCGACGCCCGGCATGGCCACGGGCGGCGGCTACCGGCCCGGCTCTCCCGGCGTCGGGGACTCCTACTACCCGACCTACGGCAACGGCGGTTACGACGTCCTCCACTACGACCTGGACGTGCGCTACCAGCCGAGCAGCGACGAGCTGACCGGCCGGGCGGTGATCCGGGCGCGCGCCACCCAGAACCTCTCCAGCTTCAACCTGGACCTGGTCGGGCTCACCGTCGACGCGGTCACCGTCGACGGCCGCCGCGCCGCCTGGTCGCGTACCGATCACGAGCTGACCGTGGTGAGCCGGCTGGCCGACCGGAAGAGCTTCACCGTCGAGGTGCGCTACCACGGCGTACCGGAGACCGCGATGCTGCCGGGGACCACGCTGGAGACCGGCTTCATGCACACCGACGACGGCGCCGTGGTCGCCGGGCAGCCGGAGGTCGCGGCCTTCTGGTACCCGGTGAACGACCACCCCCGGGACAAGGCCACGTACACCTTCGCGGTGACGGTGCCGCAGGGGTTGACCGCGATCTGCAACGGCGTACCGCTCGGGCACAGCACCCGCGGCGGCTGGACCACCTGGCGCTGGGCGGAGCTGACCCCCATGATCAGCTATCTGGCCACCGCCACCGTCGGCGAGTTCCGGCTGACCCAGTCGCTGCACCACGGTCGGCCGATGGTGCTCGCCGTCGACTCGGCGCTGCCGCCGGGGTTGGCCGACGACGCGCTGGGCCGGACCGGTGAGATCACGGACTTCCTGGTCGGGCAGTTCGGCCCGTACCCGTTCGAGGCGAACGGGGGCATCGTCGACGCGTACGACAACCTCGCGTTCGCCCTGGAGAACCAGACCCGTACCGTCTACTCGAAGTACTTCTTCGACGAGGAGACCACCACCGGCGAGACGTACGTGGTGGCGCACGAACTGGCCCACCAGTGGTACGGCGACAGCGTCGGCCTGCACTCCTGGCAGGACATCTGGCTCAACGAGGGCTTCGCCAGCTACGCCGAGTGGCTCTGGAGCGAGCACCTGGGCGAGGGCACCCCGCAGGAGATCTTCGACTTCTACTACGCCCAGCCGGACAGCGCCGGCTACTGGGCTCCGGCCCCCGGTGACCCGGGCGTCGACGGGCTCTTCGACGACTCCGTCTACACCCGGGGCGCGATGACCCTCCAGGCGCTGCGGATGACCGTCGGCGACGCGGACTTCTGGCGCATCGCGCGCGGCTGGTACGCCCGCAACCGCAACGGCAACGGCTCGACCGCCGAGTTCATCGCGTACGCCGAGCGGGTCAGCCACCGGCAGCTCGACGCGCTCTTCGACGCGTGGCTCTTCACGGCCACCCGTCCGGCGTACCCGGGCGGCGGCGCGCCCACGACGGCCCGGACCGCCGCACCGCAGCTGGTACCGAACGCGGTGGCCAGCCTCCAGCGCCGGCTCGACGCCGGCTGGCGTTCCTGACCCGCCCCGAAGGTGCCGGCGGGGCCTCGCCCGGTCACGGGCGGGGCCCCGCCCGGTCTTCCCCGGGGAAGGGGACCGCACGGGATCCTGAATCACCCGCCCGGGGAAAGTGGCCCCGCGAGCGGTGGCATCCTGGTCGGCATGGAATCGGATCCGAAGGCCGACCTTCGCATGTACCTGCAGGCCGCCCGCGACGCGCTGCTCTGGAAGCTGGACGGGCTCTCGGAGTACGACCTCCGTCGCCCGTTGACGCCGACCGGCACCAACCTGCTGGGGCTGGTCAAGCACGTCGCGCTGACGGAGTCGGGGTACCTGGGCGAGACGTTCGGCCGGCCGCTCGACGCGCCGCTTCCGGGGCTTGAGGACGGCGCGGAGCCGAACGCGGACATGTGGGCCACCGCCGACGAGTCGCGCGACGTGGTCGTCGACTTCTACCGCCGGGTGTGGGCGCACTCCGACGCGACCATCGAGCAGCTCGGGCTGGACGCGGTCGGTGTGGTGCCCTGGTGGCCGGCCGAGCGCAACCGGGTGACCCTGCACCGCGTCCTGGTCCACCTCATCGCCGAGACCGACCGGCACGCCGGGCACGCGGACATCGTCCGGGAACTCGTCGACGGCGCCGCCGGGGTGCGGGCGGACAACGACAACCTGGCGTCGAGCGACCCGGCCTGGTGGCAGGAGTACCGCGACCGGCTGCAGCGGGTGGCGGACGGGTTCCGCCCGGCCTGAGCGCCGTTACCCGCGGGCACCCGGTCCGCCGACCCGCCGGGCCAGGCGGGAAGCGAAAGCCGCGGGCCGCCCGGCCGCTACCGGAAGCGGGAGCTGCGGACGGGGCCGGGCGAGCGGCTGCGGTCCCGGGGACCGGTCAGCCACCGGCCGGCCACCCCCGCCGCGAAGCCGGTCAGCACCTCGTCCGGATCGGCCGGGGTCTCCCCGTCGCCCGGCTCCGGCTCCGCGCCGGCGCGCAGGATCTCCGCCGCGATCTCCTCGGCCGGCCGCCCGTCCGCCGGCTCGGTGACCAGGTCGCCGTCCACCCGCCGCATCCGCTCCCCCCACGGGGCCACCACCACCTGGTGCAGCAGGGTGCTGACGTCGGCGGCCACCGCGGGCGGGCTGGTCCAGCAGGTCGCGTGCTCGTACAGCAGCTGGCCGGGGACCCGTTCGTGCAGCGCCGCCAGCGACTCCTCGTCGGCGTCGCGCAGGTCGTAGGCGACCACCACGGTCTCGGGGCCGTCGGCCGCGAACGGCTCGGCCGGCAGGCCCAGCAGTTCGGCCGCCGCGAGCCCGAGGATCCGGCTGGATCGGTCGGGCAGCAGCGAGACGCTGCGCGGGCTCCGGCCGGTCGCCGCGAGGACCAGCCGCAGCCGGCGCAGGCCGAGCAGGCACTGGGCGTGGGTGTCCTGGAGGTACGCCCAGCGGCCGGTCATCCCGGCCCCGAAGCCGTACGGCGAGAGCGTGCCGAGCACCCCGCCGGTCAGCACGAAGTGCCAGCCGCGCAGGTCCCGGTCGTCGAGCGGGCCGAGCCGGCCGGCCAGCTCGGCCCGGTCGAGCATCCGGCGTACCCGGGCCAGCGCCGGCTGCCACGCGCCGCCCTCCGGCTCGGGCAACCGGTCGAAGTAGTGTCGCGCCCGCGCCAGGTCGCCGGCCATGATGGCGTTGAAGACCAGCAGGTACCGGTACGGCCAGGGCTCCAGCGTGTCGTCCCGCTCCTCCAGGATCGCCACCACCTCGCCGTGCCGGTGCTCCGCCTCGTACGCCACGGCCAGTTCGGAGCGGACCGCCCGCTCGTCGGGCACCGCCCGCAGCGCCCGTTGCAGCGGCGGGATCGCCAGGAACGGCAGGTCGTGTTCGATGCAGGCGTAGCCGAAGTCGTACTGCGTCTGGGGCGTCTCCGGGTCGTCGGCCAACCGTCGCGCCGCCCCGGCCAGGTCGTCCAGCCGTACCGCCGTGGCCAGCCGCTCGACGACGCGCGCCAACTCGTCCACCGGGGCGTCGGCGGCGGCGCCCCGCAGGTGGCGTACCGTCGCCGGCACGTCCCCGGCCGACACCGCCCGCCAGGCTCCGGCCAGACCTTCACTCATCAGCAAACCTCCACGGTGGACGACTCTGGCCGTACGCGGGAACGGAAACACGGACACCATGACGGCGGCGGACGTCGGCGGGACGGCCGCGGCGCGGGGTGCGGGGGATCGGCGCGATCGACGTACCCGGGGTCGGGCCGGCCACGACGGCGGCCGGCGGACGGGGCGACCACGGGCGGGGCCCGGTCGCGCGGGAGGTCGAGGTCGAGACTGAGGTCGGCGGACTGGCCGCACCGGCCGCGCTCGGCCGGTGGTGACGCGGCTCAACGTCTTGGGCGGTGGCCGCCCTTCCTGTCGAACATGGCGAAGATCATGGCCGACGGGCGTCAATGTTGCAACTTTGTTGCACCGGACGGCACCGCTCGTGCGGTTGACAGGGAGATGGTGGTACCGCTTCGAGGAGGGGCCGCACCGCCGGGTCGCGCGCCGCGGTGATCAGTGAGCGCACCGCCGGGCCGCGCGCCGCGGTGATCAGTGAGCGCGGCGCCGGGCCGCGCCGGTCAGCAGGTCGGGGCGGGCGGGTACCCGAAGGTCAGGTCGGCAGAGACAGCGCACTACTGTTCGTCTATGCCGATGGCGGCTAGGGCCGGCATCGAGGCTGCCGGCTGAGGACTGCTCGGTGGCGTCATCGTCGCGGCGTTGGAGTACGCGGCCACGATCGAACGCGCGGGCGGCTGGCCCCGGACCCGCGAAGGAGGCGTGATGCAGGTTGGCAAGTATCCGCGGGTGCATCTCCAGCACAATCAGCACTGGCGGAAGGAAGGGACGTTGCGGATCCTCACCTACTCGCTGTACCCGATCCCGGTTCCACGGCCAGCCGCGGGGGTCAAGACAGTTTCCCTGCGGTGCGGTGGCTGTGGGGCTGAGATCGACGTAAGGGTCTACAGCGTCCGGCACACCAGGTGGTCCCGCTTGCTGTTGTTGCTGGCGGGCGTCGGGGGGCTGGTCGCGATGGTGGTTCTCGCCGCGATGCTCGTCGAGTCGGATCAATCGCGCCCGTACGACGTTCCCCCGAGGTCCTCGCTCTTCTATCTCCCTGCCGGTCTCGGCTTGGGCGCGCTCTTCACCATCGCCACCTATGCGCTCGTGAACTCTTTCTTCTATGACGGGGTGCGATTGCCGTGGTTCAGTGGGCGTGGTGGCCACGCGCTACGCCGACCGTCACGACGCCAGCTTCGGGGCTGAGCGGGTCAGGCACGCTCTGACATTGCGTCGGAGACATCGCGTCGGAGAAGGTGCGCTCCCGGGTCAGGCAGCTACCGCTGCCGCGCGCCGGGGTCCGGCTCGCCGGACCGCGCCGGACGGCCGCCCGGACCACAGGGGTCGGGCGGCCGTCCGGCCGGCGGATGCCAGTCCTATCTCCGGTGCCGCACCCCTGCGGGTCCGGCGGTCATGACGGCTCCACGGGCAGCCACAGTTCGCAGGTCGCGGTGCTGAAATCGGCGGCGCGGTCGAGCACCGCGACGATTTCCGGGCCCGGCCGCAGTCGCCACCGATTGGAGGGGAACCACTCGGTGGCGGTCGCGGCCCAGGTCTGCTGCAGGGCGTCCGGATAGGGCCCCGTGGTGCGGAAGACCGCCCAGGTGCCGGCCGGGACATCGATGGTGTCGAGCCCGTCAGGCGCCGGGGTGTCGCGGTCGGTGGCGACCCCGTGCAGGTAGGTCAGTTCGCTGCCCTCGGCGCGGTCCGGGTCGAGGTCGTCGCTGACCGCGAGCAACCCGGCCGGCTCGGCGTCGCCCAGGGCCTTCAGCCGGGAGTGCTCCTCCTGCGGCAGCGCGGCGATGTGCCGCTGGATGTGCGGGTTGACGCCCTGGTGGATCAGTGGAACCCGGGTGGCGTGTCCGACGAGCCGGAACGCGGGCCGGTCGACGATGCGGGTCTCCATGGGTGTGCTCCCTTCGACGGTCAGGCGGAACCTGAGCTGCGGTTGTGCGCGCAGGGGGCCGCCGTCGCGGCGTACGTCACCGGGACTGGCGCCGTGCACCGCCCGGAACGCGCGCCCGAACGCCTCGGCCGAGCCGTACCCGTGCCGGACGGCGATGCCCAGCAGGTCGCCGCCCTGGAGTACGTCCGCGGCGGCGACGGTCATGCGCCGCCGGCGCACGTACTCCGAGAGCGGCATGCCGGCCAGCGAGGAGAACATCCGCCGCAGGTGGTACTCGGTCGTGGCGAGCGTCCGGGCCAGAGCGTCGACGTCGATCTCCTCGGTGAGGTGCTCCTCGACCAGGTCGACGAGCCGGTTCAGTGCCGAGATCACGAGGCCCCCTTTCGACCTCCAGCCTGGCCCGTCGCACCCCGTCCGGACCCGACCATCGCGGTCCGGTCCGATCAGCCCGGCAATCGGACGGGGCCCCTCGCCGTCGCGTACCCGCGTGACGAGAGGCCCCTCCTGACAGTCCGGCAGCTCAGCGCGGGACCACCTGCTCGGCGGCCCACTGGCGCCAGGTCTCCAGCTGGTCCGCGGCGGCGGCGAGCTGGTCGGCGACCGGCCCCGGGCCGGTGGAGCCCGGCGTGGTCCGGGCCGCGAGCGCGGAGCGTACCGACAGCACGTTGCGTACGCTCGGGTCGAGGTGCTCGCTGACCGCCCGCAGGTCCTCGTCGGAGACCTCGTCCAGCGCGCAGTCCCGGGCGGCGCAGAGCGCGACCAGGCGCCCGGTCACCTCGTGCGCGTCCCGGAACGGTACGCCCCGGCGCACCAGCCAGTCGGCGACCTCGGTGGCGAGCGAGAAGCCGACCGGTGCCGTGGCGACGAGCCGGTCGACGCGTACCGTCATCGTGGAGATCATGCCGGCCAGCGCGGGCAGCAGCAGCTCCAGCGTGTCGACCGCGTCGAACGCCGGCTCCTTGTCCTCCTGCATGTCCCGGTCGTACGTCATCGGCAGGCCCTTGAGCATGGTCAGCACGGTGACCAGGCCGCCGATCAGCCGCCCCGACTTGCCCCGGGCCAGCTCGGCGATGTCCGCGTTCTTCTTCTGCGGCATGATCGACGATCCGGTGGCGAAGGCGTCGTCCAGCTCCACCCAGCCGAACTCCTGCGAGGTCCAGAGCACCACCTCCTCGCCGAGGCGGGACAGGTGCACCCCGATCAGGGCGGTGGCGAAGAGGAACTCGGCCACGAAATCCCGGTCGGCGACGGCGTCCATGGAGTTCGCGAAGGAGGTCCGGAAGCCCAGCTCCTTGGAGACCGCCACCGGGTCCAGCGGGAGCCCGGAGCCGGCGAGCGCGCCCGCGCCGAGCGGGCTCACCGCGGCGCGGTGGTCCCAGTCGCGCAGCCGCTCCAGGTCGCGCAGCAGCGGCTGTACGTGGGCGAGCAGCCAGTGCCCGAAGGTGACCGGCTGGGCGTGCTGGAGGTGGGTCATCCCGGGCGCC
The DNA here is from genome assembly GCF_040676675.1 of Micromonospora sp. NPDC049559. Classification (NCBI taxonomy): domain Bacteria; kingdom Bacillati; phylum Actinomycetota; class Actinomycetes; order Micromonosporales; family Micromonosporaceae; genus Micromonospora; species Micromonospora sp. NPDC049559. The sequence continues at coordinate 14,748 of NZ_JBFAPK010000043.1, forward strand.
GGGGTCTCCAGGTGCCGCTCCGCCTGCTCCACCAGCGCCTCCGCCAGCTCCACCACCCGGGCGGCCACGCCCCGGGCGTGGTCGCGCAGGTAGAGCCGCAGGTCGGTGGCGACCTGGTCGTTGCGGGACCGGCCGGCGCGCAGTTTGCCGCCGAGGCTGCCGAGCCGTTCCAGCAGGCCGCGCTCCAGCGCGGTGTGCACGTCCTCGTCGTCCACGGTCGGCCGGAACGCCCCGGAGGCGCAGGCGGCCTCCAGGTCGTCCAGGGCGGCGAGGATGCGGCCCAGCTCGTCCGGGTCGAGCAGGCCGGCGGCGGCCAGCACCCGGGCGTGCGCCCGGGAGCCGGCCAGGTCGTACGGGGCGAGCCGCCAGTCGAACTGGACGCTGACCGACAGCCGTGCCAGCGCCTCCGAGGGGCCGCCGGCGAACCGGCCACCCCACAGGCTCGTACGGTTGGTGCCGGCGCTGTTCTCGGTCAAGCCCTTGTCGTCCACGCCGACCATTTTGAGGGTCACTGCGCCGATCCGCCCAACCGGGCGTCCCGGGCCGCGGCCATGCGGCTCGGCAGGCCCCAGAGCTGCACGAATCCCTTGGCGAGCGACTGGTCGAAGGTGTCGCCGGTGTCGTAGGTGGCCATGCCGAAGTCGTAGAGGCTGGCCTCGGAGCGCCGCCCGGTCACCACCGCGCGACCGCCGTGCAGGGTGAGCCGCACCTCGCCGCTGACGTACTTCTGGGTGTCGTCGACGAACGCGTCCAGCGCGTGCTTGAGCGGCGAGAACCAGAGGCCGTCGTAGACCAGCTCGCCCCAGCGCTGGTCGACGCCCTTCTTGAACCGGGCCACGTCGCGCTCGACCGTGACGTTCTCCAGCTCCTGGTGGGCGGTGATCAGCGCGATGGCGCCGGGCGCCTCGTACACCTCGCGGCTCTTGATGCCGACCAGCCGGTCCTCGACCATGTCGAGCCGGCCGACGCCCTGCGCCCCGGCGCGCCGGTTCAGCTCCAGGATCGCCTGGTACGGGGTGACGGTCTCGCCGTCGATCGCCACCGGTACGCCCGCGTCGAACGTGATCACGACCTCGTCCGGATCGCGCGGCTCGGCCGGGTTGGCGGTGTACGAGTAGACGTCCTCGATCGGCGCGTTCCAGATGTCCTCCAGGAAGCCGGTCTCCACGGCGCGTCCCCAGAGGTTCTGGTCGATCGAGTACGGCGACTTGTGCGTGACGTCGATCGGCAGGCCCTTCTCCTCGGCGTACGCGATCGCCTTGTCCCGCGTCCAGGCGAAGTCCCGCGCCGGCGCGATGACCTTCAGCTCCGGCGCGAGCGCGCCGAGCCCCGCCTCGAACCGGACCTGGTCGTTGCCCTTGCCGGTGCACCCGTGCGACACGATGGTGCCGCCGTACTTCTTCGCGGCCGCCACCAGGTGCTTGACGATCAGCGGCCGGGACAGCGCGGAGACCAGCGGGTACCGGTCCATGTAGAGGGCGTTGGCCTTGATCGCCGGCAGGCAGTACTCGGCCGCGAACTCCTCGCGCCCGTCGACCACCTCGGACTCGACCGCGCCGCAGTCCAGGGCCCGCTGCCGGATGGCCGCCAGGTCCTCGCCGCCCTGTCCGACGTCGATCGCGACCGCGATCACCTCGGCGCCGGTCTGCTCTGCCAGATACGGGATGGCGACCGAGGTGTCCAACCCCCCGGAGTACGCCAGTACGACCCGGTCAGTCATGGTGTGGTGCTCCCTTCGACAAACTCTCTTCACCACGGCCCGGGTCGCTGCGCGCTCGGGCCGGTCGCGATCATGGATTGGTGGTCTCGGGTTGGGTGGCCGCCCAGCCGGCGAGCTGCCGGCCCAGCTCGGCACCGCCGGTGGCCTCGCGGGCCACCACGAGGATCGTGTCGTCGCCGGCGATGGTGCCGATGACCTGCGGCAGTCCGGCCCGGTCCAGCGCGCTGGCCAGGTAGTGCGCCGCGCCGGGCGGGGTACGCAGCACCGCGATGTTGCCGCTGGCGTCGACGCCCGTGAGCAGTTCCCGCAGCAGCCGGACCAGCCGGGCCGGGGCCTGCTCGGCGTCGCGCAGCGGGCGCTTGCCGTCCTCCGGGATCAGGTAGACGGCCGGGCCGTCGCCGCCGCGCACCTTGACCGCGCCCAGCTCCTCCAGGTCCCGCGAGAGGGTGGCCTGGGTGACCTGCACGCCGTCGCTGGCGAGCAGCTCGGCCAGCTCGGTCTGGGAGCGCACCGGCTTCTCCCGGATCAGCTCCACGATGCGGGCGTGCCGAGCGGTACGCGTCACCGGGCTGGTCACGGCCGCTCCCCGGCGGTGTCGGCATCGCCGGCGCCGGCGCGCTCGACCAGCCAGGCCAGCAGCGCCTTCTGCGCGTGCAGCCGGTTCTCGGCCTGGTCGAAGACCGCGCTCTGCGCGCCGTCGAGCACCTCGTCGGTGATCTCCTCGCCCCGGTGCGCCGGCAGGCAGTGCAGCACGATCGCGTCCGGCGCGGCCAGCGCCAGCAGGTCCTTGTTCACCTGGTACGGCCAGAACGGGGTGAGCCGGTCCCGCCCGTCGTCCTCCTGCCCCATCGACGTCCAGGTGTCGGTGGTGAGCACGTCGGCCCGGTCGGCCGCCTCCCGCGGGTCCCGCAGCACCTGCACCGACCCGCCGGTCCAGGCGGCGATCTCGCTGGCCCGGTTCACCACCACCGGCGACGGGTCGTACCCGGAGGGGCCGGCGACGCGTACGTGCATGCCGGCGGTGGCGCCCGCGATCAGGTACGAGTGCGCCATGTTGTTCGCCGCGTCCCCGACGTACGCCAGGGTCCGGCCGGCGGTGCCGCCGAGGCGCTCGGCGACGGTGAGCAGGTCGGCGAGGAGCTGGCAGGGGTGGAAGCCGTCGCTGAGCCCGTTGACCACCGGTACGGTCGCCCCGGCGGCGAGCTGGGCCAGCCGGTCGTCCCCGTGCGTCCGCAGCACGATCGCGGAGACGTAGCGGGAGAGCACCCGGGCGGCGTCGCTGAGCGACTCGCCGCGCCCGAAGTGGGTCGCCTGGGTGTCGATCACCATCGCCTGCCCGCCGAGTTCGGCGATGCCCGCGTCGAAGGAGACCCGGGTGCGCAGGCTCTGCTTGTCGAAGAGGACCGCGACCGAGCGGGGACCGGCCAGCGGGCGGAAGCCGAAGCGGTCGGCCTTCATCCGCGCCGCCAGGTCGAGCACCGCCGTCTGTTCGGCCGGCGTCAGGTCGTCGTCGCGCAGGAAGTGACGGGTCATGAGAGGTTTTCCCGGTCGTCGGAGGTGGCGTAGGTGGTGGTCGGTCCGGTCGCGGAGGCGGTGCCCGGCCGGGCGGCGGGGACGGTGCCCGGCGCGGCGGCGGGGGCGACCGCGTCGAGGGCGACCGGCAGCGCGGCCAGGAACGCGTCGGCCTGCTCGGCGGTGAGGATCAGGGGTGGGGCGAGCCGCAGCACGTCGGGCTGCACCGCGTTGACCAGGAACCCGGCGTCGCGCAGCACGCCGGTCAGCGCGGCGCTCGCCGGTGCCGCCAGCACCACGCCGAGCAGCAGGCCGGCGCCGCGTACCTCGCGCACCATCGGGTGACCCAGCGCCTCCACGCCGCGCCGCAGCCGCTCGCCGACGCGCTTGACGTGGTCGAGCAGCCCCTCGCTGGCGATGGTGGAGATGACCGCGAGCGCGGCGGCGCAGCTGACCGGGTTGCCGCCGAAGGTGGTGCCGTGGCTGCCCGGGCCGAACAGCTCGGCCGCGTCCCCGAAGGCGAGGCAGGCGCCGATCGGCAGGCCGCCGCCGAGCCCCTTGGCCAGGGTGACCACGTCCGGCTCGACGCCCTCGGCCTGGTGGGCGAACCAGTGGCCGGTACGCCCGACCCCGGTCTGCACCTCGTCGAGGACCAGCAGCGCGCCGTGCCGGGCGGTGATCCGGCGCGCGGCGGCCAGGTAGCCCGGCGGCGGTACGACCACGCCGTTCTCGCCCTGCATCGGCTCCAGGATCACCATCGCGGTCGCGTCGGTGACGGCCGTCTCCAGCGCGGCCACGTCGCCGTACGGCACGTGCGTGACGTCTCCGGGCAACGGCCGGAACGGGTCGGCCTTGGCCGGCTGCCCGGTGAGCGCGAGGGCGCCCATGGTGCGGCCGTGGAACCCGCCGGTGGTCGCCACCACGTGGGTGCGCCCGGTGCGGCGGGAGAGCTTGAACGCGGCCTCGTTCGCCTCCGCGCCGGAGTTGGCGAAGAAGACCCGGCCGGGCCGGCCCGCGAGGGCCAGCAGCAGCTCGGCGAGGGCGACGGGCGGCTCGGCCACGTAGAGGTTCGAGACGTGCCCGAGGCGGGAGACCTGCTTCGTCACCGCGGCCACCACGGCCGGGTGGGCGTGGCCGAGCGCGTTGACCGCGATGCCGCCGACCAGGTCGACGTACTCGCGGCCGGCCTCGTCGACCAGCACCGCGCCGGAGCCGCTGACCAGCCCCAGCTGCGGCGTACCGTAGTTGTCCATCATCGACTGGGACCAGCGGTCGACCAGCGAGGTCATGCCTTCCCCCCGTCACCCGGAATGATCATCGTGCCGAAGCCCTCGGAGGTGAAGACCTCCAGCAGGGTGGAGTGCCCGATCCGGCCGTCGACCACGTGCGCCGCCGGTACGCCGTCGCGCACCGCTCGCAGGCACGCTTCCATCTTCGGCACCATCCCCGACTCCAGCCGGGGCAGCAGCTCGGCCAGCTCCTCGACGGTCAGCTCGGAGATCAGGCTGCCGGTGTCCGGCCAGTTGGCGTAGAGGCCGGGCACGTCGGTCAGGATCACGAGCTTGCGCGCGTCCAGCGCGACCGCCAGCGCGGCCGCCGCGGTGTCGGCGTTGAGGTTGTGCAGCACCCCGTCGGCGTCCGGCGCGACCGTGGAGATCACCGGAATCCGGCCGGCGGCGATGAGATCGGTCACCGCGGCCACGTTGACCGACTCGACGTCGCCGACCTGGCCGATGTCGACCGCCTCGCCGTCGACGTACGCGGTGCGCCGCACGGCCGTGAAGAGCCGCGCGTCCTCGCCGGAGAGGCCCACGGCGTACGGGCCGTGCTCGTTGATCAGGCCGACCAGTTCCCGTCCGACCTGCCCGACCAGGACCATCCGGACGACGTCCATCACCTCGGGCGTGGTCACCCGCAGGCCGCCCTTGAACTCGCTGGCGATGCCGAGCCGGCGCAGCATCGCCGAGATCTGCGGGCCGCCCCCGTGCACCACGACCGGCCGGATCCCGACCAGCCGCAGGAACACCATGTCGGCCGCGAAGGCCCGTTGCAGCTCAGGGTCGACCATCGCGTTGCCGCCGTACTTGACGACGACGGTGGCGCCGGAGAACCGGGCCAGCCACGGCAGCGCCTCGATCAGCGTGCTGGCCTTGCGCTGCGCCTCGGTCAGGTCGTGGGTCGGCGCGGTCACGTCGAGTACGCCGAGTTCTCGTGCACGTACGCGTGCGACAGGTCGTTGGTCCAGATCGTCGCCGTGGCCTCGCCCGCGTGCAGGTCGATCCGTACGGTGACGTCCGCGCCGGTCAGGTCGACCTTGCTCCGGTCCTCGGCGGCGGCGCCGGCGCGGCAGACCCAGACCCCGTTGACCGCGACGTCCAGCCGGTCCGGCTCGAACGCGGCGCCGGTGGTGCCGACGGCGGCGAGGATGCGGCCCCAGTTCGGGTCGTTGCCGAACAGCGCGGTCTTTACCAGGTTGTTGCGGGCCACCGCGCGCCCCACCTCGACGGCCTCGTCCTCGGTGGCGGCGCCGACCACGTCGACGGCGATCCGCTTGGTGGCGCCCTCCGCGTCGGCGACGAGCTGCTGCGCCAGGTCGTGGCAGGCGGCGGTGACCGCCGCGGTCAGCTCGGCCTGGCTCGGCTCGATCCCGGAGGCGCCGCTGGCCAGCAGCAGGACGGTGTCGTTGGTGGACATGCAGCCGTCGGAGTCGACCCGGTCGAAGGTGACCCGGCAGGCCGCCCGCAGCGCCTCGTCGAGCGCGGCCGGTCCGGCGACCGCGTCCGTGGTGACGACGCAGAGCATGGTGGCCAACGCCGGGGCGAGCATGCCCGCGCCCTTGGCCATCCCGCCGACGGTCCAGCCGGTGCCGGCCACGACGGTGGTCTTCGGCCGGGTGTCCGTGGTCATGATCGCCTCTGCGGCGGCCGGGCCGCCCTCGCGGGACAGCCCCCGTACCGCCGAGCGGACGCCGGGGAGCAGCTTCTCCATCGGCAGCCGCTCGCCGATCAGGCCGGTCGAGCAGACCGCGACCTCACCGGCGCCGACCATCAGCCGGGCGGCGGAGCCGGTCAGCGCGGCGGCGGTCTGTTCGGCGGTGGCGTGGGTGTCCTGGAAGCCGAGCGGGCCGGTGCAGGCGTTGGCGCCGCCGGAGTTGAGCACCACGGCGCGGACCACGCCGCCCCGCAGCACCTGCTGACTCCAGAGCACGGGCGCGGCCTTGACGCGGTTGGCGGTGAAGACGCCCGCCGCCGTGGCGTCGGGCCCGTCGTTCACCACCAGCGCCACGTCGGTGGCGCCGCCGGCCTTGAGCCCGGCGGCCACCCCGGCCGCGCGGAAGCCCCTCGGCGCGGTAACGCTCATGATCGAATGTCTCCGTCTCCGACTCGGGTGCGGCTGCTCACGGGGCCACGCCGTAGACCGGCAGGCCGGTGGTCTCGGGTAGGCCGAGCATCAGGTTGGCGCACTGCACGGCCTGCCCGGCGGCGCCCTTGCCGAGGTTGTCGATCGCGCTGACCACGATGACCCGGCCCGAGTCGACGTCGACGGTCGCCTGGAGGTGGCAGGAGTTCGAGCCGGCGGTCGCCGCCGTGTGCGGCCACCGCCCCTCCGGCAGCAGGTGCACGAACGGCGCGTCGGCGTACGCGGCGGCGAGCACGGCGCGCGGGTCGGCCGTACCGCCCGGGGCCGGTCGCGCGGTCACCGTGGCCAGGATGCCCCGCGGCATCGGGGCGAGCACGGGCGTGAAGGAGAGGCCGGTCGCGCCGCTGGCCTGCTTGATCTCCGGTACGTGCTGGTGGGCGCCGACCTTGTAGGGCGACAGGTCCCCCATCACCTCGCTGCCGAGCAGGTGCGGCTTGGCCGCGCGACCCGCGCCCGAGGTGCCGGAGGCGGCGACCACGACCACGTCCTCGGGCAGGACCGCACCGGCCGCGATCAGGGGGGCCAGCGCCAGCGTGGTCGCCACGGCGTAGCAGCCGGTGGCGGCGACCCGGTCCGCCGCCGCGATCGCCGCGCGCTGCCCGGGCAGCTCGGGCAGCCCGTAGGTCCAGGCCCCGGCGTGCGGGCCGTCGTAGTACCGCCCCCAGGCGGCGGCGTCGACCAGCCGGTGGTCGGCACCGAGGTCGACCACCTTGACCGTCTCGGGCAGCTGGGCGGCCAGGGCCGCGGACTCGCCGTGCGGCAGGGCCAGGAAGACCAGGTCCGCCTCGGCCAGGGCCGCCGGCTCGGTCCGGCCGAGCACCAGGTCGAGGCCGGTGAGGTGCGGGTGTACGGCGGCCACGGGCGCGCCGGCCTGGCTGTGCGCGGTGGCGGCGACGAGGTCGAACTCGGGGTGCCCGGCGAGCAGGCGCAGGAGCTCTCCGCCCGCGTACCCGCTGGCCCCGGCGACCGCTACCCGAATTCCCATTCCTACCTCCGCATGACTATGCGGAGAAGATTATCAGCGCCCTCCTTTCTTCGCAATCACATACCACCGTCAGCATGATCATTCATTTCTCGGCCGCCAACGGTGCGACCCGGGCCTCAGCCCAGGCGGCGGCAGGGGATCCGTACCGACCAGGGGTAGGGCGCCAGCATGCGTACCCGCGCCGAGCCGGCACCGGGGTGCGCGGCGCAGTACGCGCGGGCCTCGGCGACCTTGACGTCCCAGGGCGCGCTGCGGGTGCGCAGCGTCGGCAGCCGGTAGTTCGCCGCGGCGGCGACCAGCAGGACCAGCGTGAACGCCAGCAGGGGCAGCGCCGCGCGGGCGCGCGGCCGGTCCGGCCGGGGCAGCAGCAGCGCGACCAACGCGGTCACCAGCAGCAGCGAGCACGGAAAGACGTACCGCAGCACCAACTCCCCCTGGACCATCACCTCCAGGGCGAGGATCCCGAGCGCGTGCGCGCCGGCCACCCCGGCCAGCGACCAGGCCGGCCGGGTCCGGCCCCGCGCGGCGACCAGCACCGCCGCCCCGACCAGCAGCCAGGCCCCGGCGACGGCGGCGAGGTAGCCGGCGCCCGAGCCGGAGCCGGTGTGGGTCAGGCCGTTCCCGGTGGTGCCGGCGCCCGGCACCCCCTCCGGGCCGAACAGCCCGAACGGCACCGCCCAGGTCACGAACGACCGGAGCGCCCAGAGCGGGTCGATCCGGGGATGCGAGATGTCGCCCCGGGTCGACACCCCGGCGAGCAGCCCGTACGCCTGTAGCGCCGCCCCGGCCAGGAAGGCGGCGAGCAGGGCGGCGCTGAGCCGGTCCCGCCGCAGCCCGAGGCGGAGCAGCGCGAGCGGGATGAAGACCACCGCCAGGAAGGTACTGACGGCGCAGAGCCCGACGACCCCCACCTGTACCGCCCGGACGAGCCGGCGTCGGGGGGCCCAGAGCGCACACCAGAAGAGCGCGAAGAGCATCGGGAACTGCAACGGCGCCACGCTGTTGAGCACGTTGGTGAAGTTGTTCTCCCCCACCGGCGCGGCCACGACGCCGCCCGCGACCACGGCCCGGGCGAGCGGGTGCGGCAGCGTCGCCGCGGCGGCGTGGTAGACCAGCAGGCCCAGGGCGGCGGCGCAGAGCGCGGCCGAGGTGGTGAGCGCCGCCGGCGCCCAGGCGACCGGCACGAGCGCGGCGGCCTCGCTGAGCAGCCGCGGTACGACCAGGAAGTACCCGTTCACCGGCAGGAGGATGGTCGAGGTGGCGGGCCGGTTCAGCGCCCCGGTCAGGAAGTCCGTCGCGTCCTCGGCCCAGACCGTGTTGAACGGTCCCGGACCGCCGACCCGGCCCAGGCTGACCGCCGTCGCGGCGAGCACCGCCGCCAACGCCAGCGGCACCGCCCGGCGCCGGCCGGCGCGGCCCCGGTCACCCGTCTCCCCCGGCGGCACCGGGTCGAAGAGCGCGGCGAGCCGGTCCCCCACCCCGGCCGGTCTCTCCCGCCCGGCGGGGTCGCCCGCCGCCCGTACCGGGGTGTCCCGCACCCCCACCGGGCGGCGCGGGTCCGTCACAACCGCCCGTCCCGCACCGCCCGGACCACCCACGGGATCACCTCGTCGAGCATGGCGTCGAGGCTGGTCGTCGCCGTGAAGCCGAGCACCGACCGGGCCTTGCCCACGTCGGGCACGCGCCGGCGCACGTCGTGCGCGAACGGCTCGTCGCAGACGTGGCGGAACGGCACGTCCGGCCCCTTGACCTTGCGCCAGATCAGCCGGGCCAGCTCCAGCACCGTGGTCGACTCGGCGGTGGAGAGGTTGAAGTCCTCGTTGCGCGCGGCCTCGTGCTCCACCGCCAGCACGATCCCCCGGGCCAGGTCGCCGCCGTACGTGTAGTGGCGGACCTGCCCGCCGTCGCCCAGGATGTGCAGCGGGTCCTGCCCCTTGACGATCTTCTGCACCAGGTCCGGTACGACGTGCGACATCGCCAGCTTGACGTTGCCGGAGAGCACCTCGACCTCGCCCAGCGCCCGCCCCTCCCCCACGCCGACGCAGTTGAACGGCCGCACGATCGTGTACGGCAGGCCGTACTGCTCCCAGGCGGCGCGGGCGTAGTACTCGACGGCGAGCTTCTGGAAGCCGTACGACGAGCGCGGCGGCGGGACGGTCCGCTCGTCGCCCTCCCGGCTCGGCCACCGGTCGGTCGACTCGAAGACCATCGAGGAGGAGAGGTACGTGACCTTGCGCAGCCGGCGCTCCCGCTGCGCCCGGATGGCCGCGTCGCAGGTGGCGGCCATGATCCGCTCGTTGGTGGCGAGCAGGTCGTAGGCGTAGGTGTGGAAGTAGGAGATCCCGCCGATCATCGCGGCGCCGGCGATCAGGTGGTCGCAGTCGGCCAGCAGCTCGGTCAGCAGGTCGACGTCGCGGGCGTCGCCGACGACGAACCGGTAGCCCGGGTGGTCGTCGTAGGCGTGCGCGACCGGGCCGTACTTGGAGTGGTTGTCCAACCCCACCACCTCGTGGCCGCGGCCGAGCAACTCCGCCACGACGTACCCGCCGATGAAGCCGGCCGAGCCGGTCACCAGTACCTTCACGCGTTCTCCTTCATCCGGTGGTCTGTCTCGGCGCCGCCATGGACGGGCGACCGCCGGGGCGTGGGCAGCCGCGCCGGGTCCACCGCCGCCGCCAGCGCGCGCCGACGGGCGCGCAGCCGGTCCAGGGTGAGCCGGCGGCCGTAGGCGAAGGCGTACCAGTAGAGGTAGCCGGGGAGGAACCGGCCGAGGTCGAAGCGGGACTCGCCCAGCTCGCGGTCGAGCCAGATCGTCGGCAGCTCGGCCACCGGCAGCCGCAGCCGGGTCGCCTTGGCCGTCAGTTCCAGCCCGATCTCGAACCCGGTCCGCGACTCGATGCCGACGTCGCGTACGAACCGCGTGTCGTACGCCTTGAAGCTGTTCGTGGCGTCGCGGGTGCCGACCCGGGCGAACGCGTAGAGGGTGCGCCCGGCCCAGCGGGAGAGGGTCCGCTTCAGCCGGGGACCGCCCACCTGCTGCCCGCCCGGCATGTACCGCGACGCGGCGGCCACCACCACGCCCCGGTCGACCAGGCGGGCCAGCTCGTCGATCTGCCGCGGGTCGTCGCAGCCGTCGGCCATGGTCACCACCACCACGGGGGCCTCGGCCGCGTAGATGCCGTAGCGGATCGCGTTCGCCGGTCCCGGGCCGAAGGTGTTCAGCACGGTACGCACCCGCGGGTCGGACTCGGCGACCCGCCGCGCGTACGGCACCGTGGTGTCCTCCGGCATGTCGTGCACCAGCAGCACCTCGGCCGGGAGCAGCACCTCGCGCAGGATGCGCTCCAGGCAGCGCACGATCGCCGCGCCCTCGTTGTAGACCGGGACGATCACCGAGACTCGGGGCGTCACACCAGCACCCCCCGCCCGGTCAGCCCCCACATGTCGATCACCGGCTTCTTCGTGCGCAGCCGCGCGTACTCCGGGTGCGGCGCGGCGATGATCAGCAGGTCGGCCCGCTCGACGACCTCCGCCAGCGGCCGGAGCCGCTCGTCGGCCACGTACGGGTCGGTGCAGAGGGTCGCCTTCGCCTTCAGTAGCAGGATCTTGCGGAGCTTGTACGCCAGGCTCTCGCGCGGATCGTCGCTGCCGGCCTTGAAGGCCATGCCGAGGATCCCCACCGAGCGCTGTGCCAGGTCGAACCGGTCCTCCAGGCGCGCCACCAGGTACAGCGGCAACCCCTCGTTGATCAGCATCGCCGAGTGCCCGAGCACGAAGTTGTTCCGGTTGAAGGCGGCCAACTGCATGGTGTCCTTGAACAGGCACGGCCCGGCGGCGAACCCGGGCATCGGCAGGTCCGCCGCCCGTGGGTAGTCGTGGGCGACCGCGTCCCGGATCCGGGCGAAGTCCAACCCGGAGTCGTTGGCCATCATCCAGAACTGGTTGGCGGCCGCGAACTTGATGTAGCGCCAGCTGTTGGTGAAGAGCTTCGCCAGCTCCGCCTCCTCGGGCTCCAGCCGCACGATCTTCGGCGTAAGGTGCCGGAACAGCCGCTCGGCGCGGGCCGCCGCCGCCTCGGTACGGGCCGCGACGATCTGCGGCAGCGCGAACAGCTCGGTCATGGCCCGCCCCTCGGCGATCCGCTCGGGACAGAACGCGACGTCGGCGGCGACGCCCCGACCGGCGAGCATCTTCTCGGTCAGCGCGGTCACGCCCGGATAGACCGTGCTGCGCAGCACGATCAGCTGACCGTCGCGCAGGTGCCCGACGCAGCGCTCCAAGGCCCGGGGTACGGCGGCCAGGTCCGGGTTGAGATGCTCGTCCACCGGCGTACCGACCACCACGATCACGTACTCCGCGCCGGCCACGCTCGCGGGATCCGTGGTCGCGCGCAGCCGTCCGGCGGCCACCGTCTCGGCGAGCGGCTCGGCCGCGCCGGGCTCGGCGAACGGCAGCCGGCCCGCGTTGATCCGCTCGACGGCGGCGCGGTTGATGTCGTACAGCGCGACGGTGAGGCCGCGCGAGGCCAGCGCGATTCCGAGGGGGAGGCCGACGCGGCCACCTCCCCCGATTATGCAGACGCCACTCAGTTGAACCACCCGGGCACGATTGGTCATGGACTGTCGATTCCATGACGGACGGTCGCGACGGACTACGCCACGACGGATACGAAAATGATTCGAGAATGGTGAAACCTGCCGACCACCGCGGCAACGGGGCTGCCAGCAGATTAGCGCCGCACCGCGCCGAGGTCCAGCAACGAAATTCGCTGATCGACCGGCAGCGGAAATCGATCAAAAAATCTGTCTATACCTCCGCTCTCGCCCATCGACAGCCGGCCTACCAGGTCATAGTCTCTCCGGCGTGACGGTTACCCGCGATTCCGATCCCGCCCGACCCGCAACCCCCGCCAGCCCCGAAACCTCCGCCCACCGCGAATCCCCCATCGGCCCGGAATCCTCCGCGGAAGCGGATTACCCGCCGGGCCGGAGCCAATTATCCGATCCCGAGTACTACTCCGGACCCGAGCTGGCCCGGCTCTACGAGAACAGATTCACGGCGGCGGAACTGGCGGGCAAACGTGAACTGTGGACGGCGCTCTGCCGGGGCTTCCTCGACCGATACGTCGGCCCGGACGACACCGTGCTCGACCTCGCGGCCGGCACCTGCGAGTTCAGCAACGCCTGCCGGGCCGGGCGGAAGATCGCGGTCGACCTGAACCCCGACACGGCCCGGTACGCGACCGACGCCGAGGTGGTGCTCGCCCCCGCCGACAACATGGCGCCGGTCGCCTCCGGCACCGTCGACGTGGTCTTCACCTCGAACTTCTTCGAGCACCTGCCCGACAAGCGCACCCTGCTGCGCACCCTGCGGGAGTGCCACCGGGTGCTGCGCCCGGGCGGCCGGCTGCTCGTACTGATGCCGAACCTACGTTACGTCGGCCAGCGCTACTGGGACTACCTGGACCACCACCTGCCGCTGACCCACCACAGCCTGGTCGAGGGGCTCCGGCTGACCGGCTTCCACCCCGACGAGGTGATCCCGCGCTTCCTGCCGTACACGGTCAAGGACTCGCCGGTCCGGGTGCGCGGCGGCCTGGTCCGGCTCTACCTGCGCCTGCGCCCGGCCTGGCGGCTGCTCGGCCGGCAGATGTTCGTCGCCGCCAGCAAACCCGGGCGCTGAGCCGTCCTGCGGTGCGTGGGCCCACCGCCGGCACCGGCCCCCGATCGGGTGCGACGACGCTCGTGGTGCGGATCAGCGCGCGTCCGGCCGGCGTGCGGGTTGGAACAGTTCCACGAGGTTGCCGGCGGGATCGGTGAGCAGGATCTGGTGTCCGCCGGGTCCGGAGAGCAGCAGCCGCAGCGGGCCGCGTACGACGTCCGCGAAGGCGGGCGCGGCGCTGGCGTACTGGTCGGACTCGCTCATGGCGGTGGTTCTCCCTTCAGGACCCGGCGGGGTCGAGGACGGGCAGCAGGTGCCCGACCCGGGTGTCGATCTCGGCCGCGGTGCGCTGGAAGACGGCGTAGCCGCCCGGGTCGGTCCCGCCGGCCAGCGCGGGGTCGGGGATGCTCCAGTGCACCCGCCGGGGGTGCTCCGGGAACTCGGGGCACGCCTCGCGGGCCTTGTCGCACAGGCTGACGACGTGGTCGAACCGGCGGCCGGTCAACGTGTCCCAGTGCCGGGGGCGCTGGTCGGCGACGTCGAGGCCGAACTCCTCGCGCAGCACCCGTACGGCGTTCGGGTGCAGCTCGGGCTTGGGTCGCCCGCCCGCGCTGACCACCTCCACCTGCCCACCGGTACGGTGCCGCAGCAGCGCCTCCGCGATCGGCGAGCGGGCGCTGTTGCCGGTACAGACGAAGAGCACCGCGATGCGGGGCGAGCGTCGCAGCTCCACCGGGGGTACCCGCGACGCGTCGGCCCTTCGGCGCAGCGCGGGGTGCAGCGCCGTGCCCGTCTCGGCCAGCGCCTCGGCGCAGCGGTCCAGATCCAGGTGGTAGTAGGTGTCGCGGCCGTCGAAGCTGCTGCGGCTCGTGGTCACCAGTCCGCCGTCGCGCAGCAGCCGCAAATGGTAGGAGACCAGGTTCTGCGGCTCGCCCACCAGCGACACCAGCTCGCGTACCCGGTGGTCGCCGCCCGCGAGCTCGGTCAGTAGCCGCCACCGCAGCGGATGGGAGGCGAGGCGGAGGAACGCCGGGGCGGCTTGACTCGACATCACCACCACCGGAAGATACCTCAAGCGAGAATGATGCATCAAGCTCATTTGATGGATTGACCGGCTTGGAGAGAACCGCGATGCAGTCCGAACGACGGCCGCCCGCCGAACCGACCCCGGACCAGGGCAGCGGCACCACCCGACTGGCCCGGCGGCTGACCACCGCCGACGCGGTGCTCATCGGCCTGGGGTCCATGATCGGCGCCGGCGTCTTCGCCGCCTTCGCCCCCGCCGCGCGCGCGGCCGGCACCGGGCTGCTGATCGGCCTGCTGGTCGCCGCGCTGATCGCCTACTGCAACGCGGTGGCCTCGGCGCAACTGGCGGCGCGGTACCCGACCTCCGGCGGCACGTACGTCTACGGGCGCGAGCGCCTCGGGCACTGGTGGGGCTTCACCGCCGGCTGGGGCTTCGTGGTGGGCAAGACCGCCTCCTGTACGGCCATGGCGCTCACGTTCGCCTCCTACGCCGTACCCGGCCCCTGGTGGATGCAGCGCGCCGTCGCGGTGGCGGGCGTGGCGGGGCTCGCGGCGCTCAACTACCGGGGCGTGACCCGCACGGTGCTGCTGACCCGGGTCCTGGTCGCCGCGAGCCTGACCGCGCTGACCGTCGTCGTGGTCGCCATCGCCCTCGGCGGGCACGCCGGTACCGCGAACCTGGGCGGCTGGTCGGCGCTGGCAACCGGTGGCCCCTACGGCATCCTCCAGGCGGCCGGCCTGCTGTTCTTCGCGTTCGCCGGGTACGCCCGGATCGCCACCATGGGCGAGGAGGTCCGCGACCCGCGGCGCACCATTCCCCGCGCCATCCCCCTCGCGCTGTTCATCACCGTCGCCGTCTACCTGGTGGTGGCGGTCGCGGCCCTGCTGGCGGCCGGCCCCGATCGGCTCGCCGCCGCCGTGGCGCCGTTGAGCACCGCCGTACACGCCGCCGGAGCGGGCTCGGTGGCCCCGGTCGTACGCGTCGGCGGCGCGCTCGCCTCGCTCGGCGCCCTGCTCGCCCTGATCGCGGGCATCGGCCGCACCGGGCTCGCCATGGCCCGCCACCGCGACCTCCCGGGCTGGCTGGCCGCCGTCCACCCCCGGTACCACGTACCGCACCACGCCGAGGTCGCGCTCGCGGTCGTGGTCGGCGCGCTGGTCGCCACCGTGGACCTGCGCGGGGTGATCGGCTTCTCGTCGTTCGGCGTGCTGGTCTACTACGCCATCGCCAACGCCGCCGCGTTCACCCAGCCCGCCGAGGAGCGACGCTGGCCGCGCTGGCTCAACCTGCTCGGCGCCGCCGGCTGCCTGGTCCTGGTCGCCACCCTGCCCTGGCAGTCGGTCATCGCCGGCGCCGCCATGTTCGCCGTCGGTCTGGCCGGCCGCGCCGTCGTGCTGTCCCGCCGCGCCGCCCGCCCCGCCGGCTCCGCCTGAGGCCCGCGCCGCCCGACGGCCAGCGCGAACTCCGGCAACCGCGAGGCCCTACGTGGCCGCACCGGAAACCGCGAGTCCCGGTACCACCCGGACCACCGCGGAGCCCGGCACCGCGAGACGCGCCACCGCCCGGACCACGACAGGGTTGGGGGCCGGGTCGCCCACGACGGGATCAAGCCTGACCGCCCAGAGTGGGCGATGCGGGCCCCCCCCCCCCCCGCCCCCCCCCCCGGCCCCCCCGCCCCCCCCCCCCGCGGGGCCGCCCCCCCCCCCAACCCCCGCACCGCGACCCGGCCCCCGCACCGCACCCACGACGGACCCGCCCCGAACCAGGCCCGGGCCGACCCGGGCCAGGCCAGACCCGGGCCAGACCAGGCCCGACCCGGGATCACGCCCCGCGCAGCACCGCCCCGACCCGCGCCGACGCCTCCGCCACCGCCGCGTCCCGAGCCGCCACCGCCTCCTCGACCGTCAGCGTCCGGTCCGGCGCCCGGAAGGTCAGCTTGTACGCCAGCGACTTGCGGCCGGTCCCGAGCTGCTCCGAGACGTACACGTCGAAGAGCCGCACCGATTCCAGCAGCTCGCCCGCGCCCGCGACGAGGGCCCGCTGCACGTCGGCGGCGGCGACCGCGTCGTCCACGACCAGCGCCACGTCGATCAGCGCCGGCGGGAAGCCGGAGATGCGCGGCGCCGGAGCCACCGAGGGCGCCGGCAGGGCGTCCACGTCCAGCTCCATGGCGGCGGTACGGCGGGTCAGCTCCAGCGCGCTCACCACGGCCGGGTGCAGCTCGCCCGCGTACCCGACGATCCGCTCGTCGACGAGCAGCTCGGCGCAGCGCCCCGGATGCCAGGGCGCCCGCTCGGCCGAGCGTACCCGGATCCGCTCCTCGTCGATGCCGGCCGCGGCGAGCACCACCCGGGCGGCCTGGACCGCGTCGGACCACTCGGCCCGCCGGCCGGAGCCCCACCAGCCGGTCGGCTCCACCTCGCCGGCGAGTACCGCCGCCACGTGCCAGGGTTGGTGCGGCACGATCGCGTCGGCGGCGGCGAACTCGGCCTCCGACGGCCGGTGGTCGACGCTCATCTTCGGCGGCTCGCCCGCGCCGGGGCGCGGCTCGAAGACCAGGCCGACCTCGTAGAGGGCCACGTCGCGCTGGCCCCGGCTGAGGTTGCGGCGCAGGCTCGCGAGCAGCGGACCGAGCAGCGTGGTACGCAGCAGCGGTTCGGCGTCGGAGAGCGGGTTCGCCACCCGTACCGCCTGCCGGCGCGGGTCGTCGGCGGGCAGGCCGAGCCCGTCGAGCAGCTCGGGGGCGACGAACGGGTAGCAGATCACCTCGACGTAGCCCTGCTCGGCCAGGGCCCGCCCGAGCGAGCGGCGCCGCCGCTGCTGCGCGGTGAGGCCGTTGCCGGCGGGCGCCTGCGGCAGCACGGACGGTACCCGGTCGTAGCCGTCGAGCCGGACGACCTCCTCGACGAGGTCGATCGGCTCGACCAGGTCGGGCCGCCAGCTGGGCGGGGTGACCGAGAGGCGGGTCGGGCCGCCGGCGGCGGTGGCGACGGTGCCGGGGTCCTCGGCGAGCCGCTCGGGTCCGGCGACGACCGCGCAGCCGACCCGCTCCAGCAGGGCGGCCACCCGCGCGGCCGGGTACTCGACGCCGGCGCGCCGGGTGGGCAGCTCCGGGTCGAACATGATCGGCCCGCGCGGGGTGACGTGGTCGATGTCGGTGATCTCCGGCGTCGCGGTACCGCCGCCGTGGCGGGTGAGCAGCTCGACCGCCCGTTCGAGCGCGACCAGCGGCAGCGCGGGGTCGACCCCGCGCTCCCAGCGCTTCGCCGCCTCGCTGAACAGCCGGTGCCGCCGGGCGGTACGCCCGACCATGACGGGGTCCCAGTGCGCCGCCTCGAAGAGCACGTCGGTGGTGGTGCCGGGGATGACCTCGCTGGTCTCCCCGCCCATCACGGCCGCGAGCGAGACCGGCGCGCCGGCCGCGTCGCCGGCCACCGGATTGGGCAGCCCGGCGTCGCAGATCACCATGTCCTCGGCGTCCAGCTCGCGGGTCACCCCGTCGAGCGTGGTCAGCCGCTCCCCCGCCACCGCCCGGCGGACCACCAGCGCGCCGCCCAGCCGGTCGGCGTCGAAGGCGTGCATCGGCTGGCCGAGCTCCAGCATCAGGTAGTTGGTGATGTCCACCGGCAGCGAGATGGTGCGGATGCCGGCCTGTACCAGCCGTCGCTGCATCCACTCCGGCGTCGGCGCGGCCGGGTCGACCCCGCGTACCAGGCGCAGGGCGAACCGGTCGCAGCCAACCGTGTCCCGGATCTCGACCGGGTACGCCGGGTCGGCCGTCGCGCCGGGCGCCGGCAGCTGGGCCGGGTCCCGGTACGGCAGCTCCAGGGCGTGCGACAGCTCGCGGGCGATGCCGCGTACCGACAGCGCGTAGCCGCGGTCCGGCGTGATCTCCAGCTCGACCAGCACGTCGTCCAGCCCGACCACCGGGCGCGCGTCGTCGCCGGGGCGGGCCGGGGTGTCGGCCGGCAGCACCAGGATGCCCTCGTGCTCGTCGCTGAGGCCCAGCTCCCGGGAGGAGCAGATCATGCCGTTGGAGACCCGCCCGTACGTCTTGCGGGCCGAGATGGCGAAGTTCCCGGGGAGTACGCCGCCGGGCAGGATCACCACGACCTTGTCGCCCGGTACGAAGTTGGTGGCCCCGCAGACGATCTCCTGCGGTTCGCCGGTGCCGTTGGCGTCGCCCACGTCCACCCGGCAGAAGCGGATCGGCTTCTTGAAGCCGGTCAGCTCCTCGATCTCGCGCACCTCGCCGACCACCAGCGGCCCGCTGACCGTCGCGCGCTGGTCCACGATGGACTCGACCTCGAGGCCGAGGTTCGTCAGGGCCCGCTCCAGCTCCTCGGCGCCGAGGCCGGCCGGCAGGTCGACGTACTCGCGCAGCCAGGAAATAGCAACTCGCATGACTCAGACATCCATTTCTGAAGCTTCTCGGAGCATCCGCGCTCAGACCTCGACCCCGAACGCGCGGGTGAACCGCACGTCGCCCTCCACCATGTCGCGCATGTCGCTCACGCCGTGCCGGACCATCAGGGTCCGCTCGATCCCGATGCCGAAGGCGAAGCCGGAGTAGACCTCCGGGTCGATGCCGCAGGCGCGCAGCACCCGCGGGTTGACCAGCCCGCAGCCGCCCCACTCGACCCACTGCGGGCCGTTGCGGTGCTCGGCGAACCAGACGTCGAACTCGGCGGACGGCTCGGTGAACGGGAAGTAGTGCGGCCGCCAGCGGATCCGCGCCTCGGGGCCGAACATGGCCCGGGCGAAGTGCTCCAGCGTCCCGCGCAGATGGGCCATGGTGATGCCCTTGTCCACCACCAGGCCCTCGACCTGGTGGAAGACGGGGCTGTGGGTGGCGTCCAGCTCGTCGGTGCGGTAGACCCGCCCCGGGCAGACCACGTAGATCGGCGGCTGCCGGGTCAGCATGGTCCGCGCCTGCACCGGCGAGGTGTGGGTACGCAGCACCAGCCCCGGCAGGTCCAGGTGGAACGTGTCCATCAGGCCGCGCGCCGGGTGGTCCGGCGGGATGTTGAGCGCGTCGAAGTTGGTCCACTCCAGCTCGACCTCGGGCCCCTCGGCGACCTCGTAGCCCATCCCCACGAAGTGGTCGCCGATGGTCTCCATCAGCGTGGTCAGCGGGTGCCGGGCGCCGCGCGGCCGGCGGTCGGTGGGCAGGGTGACGTCGACCCGCTCCTCGGCGAGGACCCGCTCGGCCTGCTCGCGGTCGAGCTGCTCGCGCCGCGCCGCGAAGGCGGCCTCGATGGTCCGGCGGGCCTCGTTGACCCGCTTGCCGGCGTCGGACTTCGCGGCCGGCGGCAGCGCCCCGATCTCGCGGCGGGCCAGCGAGATCGGCGCCCGGTCACCGAGGTGCGCCGGCCGCAGCGCGGTCAGCGCGTCCGGGTCACCGGCCGCGGCGAAGGCCCGCTCGGCGGCGGCGACGGCCTCGTCGAGGGCACTCTGGTCCAGCAGCGCGACCTGTTTCGGATCGTATGGATCGTTGCGGTAGCTCATGGCGTACGGGCACTCTCTCCCTCGCGTCGGAGTCGGTCTGGCGGTACCGCGCCAGCGACGCCGTGGGTGACTCGGGTTGCGGCGGGTCGCGGCGGCGCCGGGGCGCCGGGCGACACCGGACTGGTTCAGCGGCGGCAGCCCTGCACGGACGGCCACCAGAGTCTAGTGACGCGCCGTGCAGCACGACGACGCGCCGTGGGACCTGGTGACGCGCCGCAGGGCAGAATGACGCGCGGCTGGGCCGCAGCCCGCCGGGTGGGAGGTGCACAGGGGAAGGATCAGCCCTGCCGCCCGCCGACACCGGCGGGCTGGCTAAAGGAGTGCCGCGCGGCGCGGGGAAGGCGCTCGCCGGTCTCGCTCATGGTCTCGGATCTCCCTCGGTCGCGGTGGCGTGGATGTCTCACCGCAGTGCTCTGGCCGAAGCGTACAGGCAGACGGCCGCCGCGGCAGCCAGGTTTAGGCTCTCGGCGCGCCCGTGCAGCGGCACGCGTACCCGCGCGTCGGCCGCGTCGGCCAGCTCCGCCGGCAGCCCGTGCGCCTCCGAGCCGAACAGCCACGCGGTCGGGCGGGACAGTTCACCTCGGTCGGCGAGGTCGTCGAGGTCGGTCTCGCCGTAGCCGGAGGCGGCCAGCGTCGCGAGGGCGGCCGCGCGCAGCCGCGCGACCACGTCCGCCGGGTCGCCGGCGCGGACCACGTCCAGGTGGAAGAGGCTGCCGGCCGAGGCGCGCACGCACTTGCCGTTGTACGGGTCGACGGCGTCGCCGGCGAAAACCACCGCGCCGGCACCGGCCGCGTCGGCGGTGCGCAGCACCGTACCGGCGTTGCCGGGATCGCGGATCTCCACGAGCACCGCCACCAGCCGGGGGCGGGCCGCGAGCGCGGTCGCCAACGGCACGTCCAGGTGCTGGCAGACGGCGACGAGCCCCTGCGGCGCGACCGTCTCGGCGAGCGCGGCGAGGGCGTCGTCGGTGACCGGCGAGACGGGTACCCCGGCGTCCTCGGCGGTGGCCGCGAGATCGGCGTACCGGGTCAGCGCGGCCGGGGTGCCGAAGAGTTCGACGACCGTGTCGGGCCGGGTGAGCGCCTCCCGGACGGCCTGCGGGCCCTCGGCGAGGAAGCGTCGGGTGTTCTCGCGGTCCCGCCGGCGCTGCAGCCGCCGGGCGGCGACCACGCGCGGGGTACGGGGGGTGAAGAGCGGCACGTCGGGCTCCCGGACACGGTCGAGGCGCCCCCCGTGTTGTCCGGACAACATGGTGGGCGCCTCGATCGATTCGTTGCTGCTGCTCAGGCTGCCTGGGCCGCGGCGCCGCCGGTGCCCTCGGCCGCCACGGCGGCGCGGGCGACCTCGACGATGGCCGCGAAGGCGGCCTCGTCGGTGACCGCGAGGTCGGCGAGGATCTTGCGGTCCACCTCGACGCCGGCCAGCTTCAGGCCCTGGATGAGCCGGTTGTAGGTCATCCCGTTGGCCCGGGCACCCGCGTTGATGCGGGTGATCCAGAGCTGGCGGAAGTCGCCCTTGCGGTCGCGCCGGTCCCGGTAGGCGTACTGCATCGAGTGCAGCACCTGCTCCTTGGCCTTGCGGTACAGGCGCGAGCGCTGACCGCGGTAGCCGCTGGCGGTCTCCAGCAGGGTACGGCGCTTCTTCTGGGCGTTTACAGCCCGCTTGACGCGTGCCATCTCAACTTCTCCTTCAGGTCAAGTGGCGCGCGTCAGCGGCCAAGCAGTTTCTTGATGCGCTTGACGTCAGCCTTGGCCACCTCGACCGTGCCGGTCAGCCGGCGGGTACGGGTGGAGGCCTTGCCCTCCAGCAGGTGACGCTTGCCGGCCTGCTCGGCAACGATCTTGCCGCGGCCGGTCACCTTGACCCGCTTGCCCATTCCGGTGTGGCTCTTCATCTTCGGCATGTGAAACGTCTCTCCCCTGTTACTCGCCGGTGGTCCCGGCGGGTCCGGCCGCTGCCGCCGGCGGTACCTCACCGGCCGGCTGCGCCTCGGCGCTGGCCTCCCGCTCGCGCGGTGCGCCCGCCTTCGCCGCCGTGGCGGATGCCTTGACGGCTCGGTGCGGGGCCAACACCATGATCATGTTTCGACCGTCCTGCTTCGGAGCGGCCTCGACGTACCCCAGCTCCGAAATCTCGGACTCGAGTCGCCGCAGGAGCCGGTAGCCCAGCTCCGGCCGACTCTGCTCCCGACCGCGGAACATGATCGTCACCTTGACCTTGTCACCCGCCTTGAGGAACCGCACCACGTGACCCTTCTTGGTCTCGTAGTCGTGCGGGTCGATCTTCGGCCGGAGCTTCATCTCCTTGATGACGGTCTGTTGCTGGTTCCGCCTGGCTTCGCGCGCCTTGAGTGCGCTCTCGTACTTGAACTTGCCGAAGTCCATGAGCTTGCACACCGGCGGGCGCGCCATGGGCGCAACCTCGACCAGGTCCAGGTCGACGTCCGCGGCCAGCTGCAGGGCGCGCTCCAGCGGGACGATGCCCACCTGCTCACCCTCAGGGCCGACCAGTCGGACCTCACGTGCCCGGATCTGCTCGTTCACGCGTGGCTCGACGCTGATGGGGCCTCCTCGAGTCTGTTTCTCGGTCATCCATCGACCCCGGCGGGCCCCCACGGTGGGAGCCGGCCCGGAAAGCAGAAGGCCCCGGCGTACGCCAGGGCCCGCTCGACCGGTCGGCACGGCACAGGGCCGCACGCTCCGCGACGGGGTCTCCCCCGCCTCGGTGACCGGACCCGGCCGCCGGTTCGGGGCGACTCGGGTGGGAGCAGGCGCTCCGCTTCATGGCTGACACGCGTGGTGACAGCATGGTCGACGCAAGAAAGGTTAGCAGGTGGGAGCGCCCACCGCGAAACGGGCAGACGTGACTATCGTCGCGTCGCGCTCGCGCCGTCGGCGGGCTGGGCCGACTGGTGCGCGGCGAGCAGGGCGCGCAGCCGGCGTACCCCGGCCACGGCCAGCTCCTTGTCGACGGCCTGCAACGCGAGCACCGAGATCTGGTCGTCGTTCAGCAGCTCCAGGCTCGCCCAGGCCGAGCCACGGTCGAACCGTACCGACCGGACGACGTCCCAGGGCAGGTCGTAGGAGCCGACCACGTTGCGGACCCGTACGCCCCGCGCGTCGGCCTCGACCCGCGGCCGGGTGAAGAGCAGGACGCCGAGCGCGCCGAGCACACCCAGCCCGATCATCGCCCACTGGTCGCCGCGCTGGAACGTCGCGTCACCCTCGCCCGTCGGGCCGCGCAGCCCGATGCCGATCAGGGTGAAGAGCACGACCAGGGCGCCCGCCAGCGGCCAGCACATCAGCCGGATGCGCCGGGGCCGTACGCGTACCACGTCCGTATCGGTCACCCGCCCAGTCTGCCACTGCCGAACCGGGCCGGAGACGGCGACGCCGGACCGGGTGAGTTCAGGCCGCTTCACCGGCGTGTCGGGCGAGAAATTCGTCAATCGCCTGGCGAATGAGACCGGAGCGGCCTCCCTTGTCGTTGCCCGCCAGCTCGTCCAGCCGTCGCACGGTTGCCGAGGACAATCGGACTCCGGTCACGATCATCGGTACGCCCTCCGCAGCCGGCGCCGGGCCCAGGTCGGGGCCGCGCGTTGCGTCGCGCAGCAGCTCGGAGATGTCCCCGCCGCGATCGAAGTACGCCACAAGCTCCTCGCGGCTCATCGTCCGCGGGTCCCGGTTCGTGGTCATCGCGTCCCCTCCATCCACTGCTTGATCTCCTCGGGCGTGGCCGGCCGTACCGCCAGGATCGCGTAGCTGCTGACCTTTCCGACGCGCTCACACAGCACCATGATCACCCGGGCGGTGTCAGCTAGGCCGGCTACGGCCAGCAGCAACGTCCCGACATGATTCTCGATCCGTTGTGGCGAGTAGAGCGCCTCGATCGCCTCCTGCTCAGAGACGCCGTGCCGTGTCGCGCTGGCCTTGCCAGCGTCCGTCCACCCGTACTCGCGCTCCAACACGAAGCGAGCGTACAACGCGTAAAACGCGTGAGCCAAGCTGAGGCCAAATGTCCGGACATGGTGATCCGGCCCGCGTTCGGTACGTCAGGAGGGGCGGCCGCAGCACTTCTTGTACTTGGTCCCGGAACCGCACCAGCAGGGGGCGTTGCGCGGCGGCGGCCACACGATCACGCCTTCCTCGGAGAGCGTCTCGCTGTACCGGGACTTCACCGCCGGGTCCAGCGGATCGTCGCCGGTCTCCTCCGCGAACGCGCAGAGCCCCGCCACGGTCACCGGAACCACCCGGACCGCCGGCACGCCCCGGTCGGTCAGCTCCCGCCACCGACGCTCGGCCGCCGGGTAGTACTCCTCGTCGGTCTCCTCGTACGCGTCCGGCCGCCGCCGGCGCGCCTCGGCCCGCTCCGCGCGCTGGAAGACCAGCATCCGGGCCTGGCGCGGCACCCGGCCGCTCGACTCCACCGCGTCGAGCAGACCGGCCGAGCCCACGGCGGGCTGGGGTGGGCTGGCCTGCATCAGCGGATGGTGGTGGTCCGCGGCGACGACCAGTTCGTCGGTCGCGTCGGCCGGCAGGCCCAGCTGCTGTCGCGGATGAGCCTCCCATTGAAGGCGATGCGACTTGACGCTTGATGATCGATGAAGATAGCGGGCATCGGATCACCTTCTTTATTGGAGACCATCACACGAAACAGCCAAGCCATCCAGCGTACGGCACGTTCGTTCGCACGTATCGGGGCATGTCATCGAATCTGTCTAATCCGAGCAGCCCGCAACAAGCCACATAAGGGGAAATTGTCAACCTACGGACGTCGACCCGACCGCCCGTGTTCCTTAAAAACGTTCTGGACCTGCTCAGCCCAGAAAATGAACGGTTCCGTGAATCGGTATCCCAAAGCCCGCGCCTCGACATAAAAGCCCGAGCCGGGCTCCTTGTCACCATTTTTATGCGTGACAATAGATGTGAGTGCAGGTCGCCCAGCTTCGTTCTCGTCTTCGAACACCGCCCCGAGAAGATGGTTCATTAGAGCCGAATAGGGGTCAAGGTTGATTACGTCGACCTTCGCAGCCACTTCGCCGTACCACGTCATACGGCGCTCGTATGCGGCATCAAGAATTGCCGCACGGACCTGACTCTTCGCAGCGTCCCACTGCCCATTAGTCAAACCGAATTGCGCGCCTAATCGCCTCACAGGACCATCTCCCATTCATCCGTGGCAGTCAGCTATCGACCAGATCGGCGGTTTTAGCATCATTCGATAGCCCCGGTCGCCGCCCGACGGCGAATCTCCTTCAACGACACAATATCTCCAGCTCTCGCATCCTCGGCCTCCCAGAATTCGAAACCATCAGTCGCCTTCCGGGAATCAGAGATTTCGGCGCCGTGGATAGCGATCTTCACCGCCTCGCCCGCGCCCGAAGGGAAGTTGTATACGTCTTCGCCATAGCGGATGCGACCATCCGAGAGAAGTTCGGCGGTGTGCTGCTGCCCGAGATACCTGCCGTATAGTTTCGCGCCTGGGCGCAGTCGCCCAACCCTGATTAGGTCGCTAAGCTTGAGGCGCCTTTCCTCATCGCTCACTCTTCTCTTTGGGCCTTGTCTAGTCGCGCCTCCGGCCGCATGAGACCGTGGCTGGGGAACATCGGAGACCGCACTGCTAGTAGTTGGCAGTGGCGGAGGCGACGCCGGCGCCAGGTGAGACTTCGGCTGCGGTGGCGGTTGCGGCGACGTGGCGGACGGAAAGTCGAACGTGGCCCGGGCACGCATGAGGCTCGCCCGGATGTCATCACGGTTGAGCTTGGAGAGTCGCTGATCTAGCAGCGCGACGAGTTCCGGTGCCGGCTCACCGCCGCCGAAGAGCTCCACGAGCTCGGCATGGACCTGACGATCGACGAAGAAGCCCTTCCACAACTCTTCGATCCGGTTATCGCGCATGTTGTCCTTGCTGAGCAGGGACAGCAGCTCGACAGCCTCCGTAAGGCTGCGCTCCAACCCGACCGAGCGGAACAACTTCTGCTCAATCGGCACTGGTGCATGGGCGTTATAGACCCGCCATTCGGCCCCATCCGTCAGGGCCACCCACTCCACTCCGGCCGAGGTGGCGTAGCTGATGGTCTGGTTGGCCCAGCGTGGATCGTCGAGGTTCTCGCCCAGCCCCTTGGCTTCGATGAAGAGTCGCGGTGTGCGTAGCAATAGCAGGGCATAGTCGACCGGGTTGTCGCTTCCACGGCGCCGGTACTCGCGGTGAACCTCGTCCAAGTCGTACACGTCCCAGCCCAATGCGGCGATGACGGGCTCGATCAGGGCGTTCTTCGTATTCTGTTCACCGATACGCTGATGCTGTTGTCGGAACCGCGTCAGCCGCGTCGCGCACTGCTCCAGCACGTCCCTCAGCTCATTCATCTGCCCTGCCCTCCCCCGGCTGTAGCGATACGTTAACTGGCCGCTCGGTCAGCCACGTCATCGGCCGCCGTCGCTCGACCACTCTTCGGCGAGGGTTTCGGTCTGGCGCAGCACGAGCTTGATGGCCTCCTCGGCGGCATCGGGCGGATAGCCGTGTACGGCGAGCAGGCGCTTGATCGTGGAGCGCAGCTTGGCGCGTACGTCGTCGCGGGACGACCAGTCGACGGTGATGGACGCGCGGACGGACTTGACCAGGTCGCGGGCGATGTCCGCGAGTTTGCCCTCCCCCAGCTCGGTGACCGCCGACTCGTTCTGCGCCACCGCGTCGTAGAAGGCCAACTCGTCCTCGCCCAGCGCCGGATTGAACCGCCGGCCCCGGTCACCTTCCGCGCTGACCTCGTGGGCCATGGCCACCAACTCGGCCATGATCTCTGCCGAGGTGAGGTGCTGGTTCGTGTAGCGGTTCATCAGCTCGATGAGGCGGGTGGAAAACGCCTCCTGGCGTACGACGTTGTGTCGGGTGACCCGGCGCATGACCTGCTCGATGGCCCGGCGCAGCGCCTCGATCGCCAGGTTCGGGGTCTTCGAGGCGCGCAGCTTCTCCAGGTACGCCTCGTCCAGGTGCGACAGGTCCGGCTTCTCCATCCCGGCGGCGGCGTAGATGTCGGTCACCCCGCCGGCTTCGATCACGCCGGCGGTGAGCTGCCTCAGGTAGAGGGCGATCTCGGCGGGGATGGGCAGGCCCCGGGAACGCCGATCCTCCACGTCGTACTTGGCCATCCAGGCGCGTACCTCCTGGAAGAAGCGGATGTCGTCGCGGAGGCCGTTGATCTCGCCGCTGCTGGCGCAGACCGCGTAGAGGCGGTCGAGCTTCGCGGCGGCCCGGCGGAAGCGCTCGGCGAGGGTGAGCTCGCCCGGCTCGGGCTGGTTCTCCGGCAGGCTCGGGTCGCGCAGGTAATTGACCGTTCCGAGCACGGCGTCCACCCATGGCCGCTTGCTCTTGCCCGCGAGCGTCGCCCGAAAGTCGTAGCCGGCGAGAATGGTCTCGCAGAGCACCCGGTGCAGGTCGCGCAGTTGGCCCAACAGTTCGTCGACGTCCCGGCCGACCGGCTTGGAGTCCTGGTCGCTCTCGGTGTATTCGGCCAGGGCGTCGTGCAGGTTCTGGGTGATCGGGGCGTAGCCGACCAGCAGGCCGTCCTGCTTGCCGCGGAAAGTGCGGTTGACCCGGGCGAGCGCCTGCATCAGCGCCGCGCCGTGCATGGGCTTGTCGAGATAGAGGGTGTGCAGCGGCGGCGAGTCGAAGCCGGTGAGCAGCATCGACTGCACGATGATCAGCTCTAGCTCGTCGTCGGGGTTCTTGGCCCGCTGCTGCATGGCCTTGAGTTTCGAGGGCCGGCGGACGTGTCGGCGGATGTGCGCCTCGTCCTCCGGCCCGCCGGTGTAGACGACCTTGATCTTCCCCTTGTCGTCGGCGTCGTCGTGCCAGTCGGGTCGAAGGGCGGTGATCTCGTCGTAGAGGCGGGCGCAGATGTCCCGGGTGGCGCAGACGATCATGCCCTTGCCCGGCCCGTCGATGAACTTCCGCATCTGCTCCGACCGGATCTCCCAGTGCTCGACCAGGTCTGCCGCGAGCGTCTTGAGCCGGGCCGGCGCGCCGTAGACGGCATTCATCACCGCCACCGCGCGCTGGATGCGCGCCCGCTCGGCATCGTCGAGGCCGGCCGTCACCGTGTCGGCCCGTTCGTCGATACTCTCCGGAGCGACATCCTCCGGCAGGTCGACCGGGATGAGCCGGCTCTCGTGATAGACCCGCACCGTCGCGCCGTCCTCGACGGCCCGGGTCAGGTCGTAGATGTCGATGTAGTCGCCGAAGACATCGCGGGTGTTCCGGTCCGTCTCGGAGATCGGCGTGCCGGTGAACGCGATCAGCGTGGCGTGGGGCAGCGCGTCGCGCAGGTGCCGGGCGTAGCCGTCCAGGCTGTCATAGTGGCTGCGGTGTGCCTCGTCAACGATGACAATGATGTTGCGGCGGTCGGAAAGCTGCGGGTGGTGCCGCCCGGCCTCCTTCTCTTCCCGGGTACGGCCGAACTTCTGCAACGTGGTGAAGATGATTCCGCCGGTCCGGCGATTGGTCAGCTCGGTGCGCAGAACATCGCGGCTCATCGCCTGCTCAGGCTTCTCCGGCAGGAGTTCGCTGGTGACGAACGAGTCGAAGAGCTGCTGGTCCAGGTCGGTGCGGTCGGTGATCACCACGATGGTCGGGTTGCCGAGGCTCGGGTGGGTGGCGATCTGGAAGGCGTAAAGCTCCATCTCCATCGATTTGCCGGAGCCCTGGGTGTGCCAGACCACGCCGGCCTTTCCGTGGCTGCGGGTCGCCTCCACCGTCTTGCGGACCGCCTTCTCCACCGCGAAATACTGGTGCGGCTTGGCGATCCGCTTGACCGGTCGGCCGCCCGCCTCGCCGAACGAGACGTAGCCGTGCAGCAACTCCAGGAACCGGCGTGGCGTGAACAGGCCGTAGATCGCCAGGTTGAGCGCCACATCCTCGCTGCGCGTGGGCGGCTGCGGCACCGGCCGGCCCTCGTCGTCCACATTCCACGGCGCGAAGTGCTCCAACGGCGTGAACGCGGTCCCGTAACGGGCGGTGATGCCGTCGGAGACGAGGCTGGCCACGTTGGCCCGGAAGGCGAGCGGCAGATCCTCGACGTACGCGCGAATCTGCTGGTGGGCGCCCTGCAGATCGGCGTACGCGTCCCCGGCCTTCTTCAGCTCGATCAGCCCGACCGGCAGCCCGTTGAGGTAACAGACGACGTCGAAGCGCCGCTTGTGGTCGCCCTGGGTCACGGTTACCTGGCTGGCCGCCAGGTAGTCGTTGGCCGCGTCGTCCCGGAAGTCGATCAGCCGGACCGTCGGGTTGTGCTCGGCTCCGTGCTGGTCGGTGTAGACGATCGAGCGGAGGCCCTTGACCATCAGCTCGTGCAGGCGATGGTTCTCCGCGAACGCGTCCCGGGACCGGGCGGTGAGCACCACGCCCACCGCCTCGTCCACACAGGAGGGTGGCAGCTGCGGGTTGAGCCGGGCGATCGCGTCCCGCAGGCGGCCGGGCAGGATCAGCTCCGCCCACGACTCGCGCTCCCCCGTCCCCGGCGCGATCGAAGACCCGGGTACGGGCTCCCAGCCCAGTTCCCCGAGCGCCTCAAGCGCGTACGCCTCCCAGTCCGCCTCGGACATGTTGTGTAGGTGAGGGGTGTCACCCGTCATAGCGCCTTCTCCACCTCCCGCTCCGCGTCCCGAACCCGAATCTCTCCGGACATTAGCTTCGGCAGCAACATCTCTCGCAGGACAGCCAATCGCTGCGATTCCGCAGCTGCCGCCAATGCCCTGTTCACATTCGGCAATGCAATACGGTCGAACCTTTCTAGAAGATGAGTAGGTGGCTGAATCAAGGGGAGTTCCTTAACCGCAGTCGAATTCAAGCCAGGAACAGCAACTCCAGTCCCCCGTAACCTCATTTCGTTCATCAGCGGATCGGACGACAACCAGTAATAGCCGAAGGCTTGGGTGAAGGGACTAGACATGCGGATACGGAAAACATGCTCATTAATGCACGCCCGCTCAAACGGAAACCCATTCCCAAACATCGAAACATGCGGCTCAAACTTTCCGGGCCTACCACCGTCCTTGTAGAGCAAAATGTCATGACTCTCAAGGACACCGCGCCTCATCGAGGCAAAAAATTCGTCTGGGACAAACTTGACCTTAGCATAATCAAACTTTGCCAGCTGAACAATGCTTTCGGCTCCAATGCTGGGAACGCCAGCAGTGTACGCACCAACACCACCACGCGGTCGCGTACCAGTCTCAAGAACAGCGATCGCCTCCCCTAGGGAGCGGATACGCCACTCGACCCCTAGGGATCCGTTCTCAGCCAAGAATCGCAACGCGTCATCGAATATTGCCCGAAAGACTGCAGCACCCAGCTCGTGAACTCCACCAACAATACGCTCGTTGACCGCAATCTTGTCATCCAGCGCCCCAAGGACGTTCGCAATGGCTTGTTGTTCAGAGATGGTGGGGAGCGTTATTCGGAGACGACGCTGATCAGCGAGGCTGAGATACGGCGCCATATCAGTCCCGTGAGCAAGCGCAGACAACTGCGATGCAAACTCTAACCCCTTCGCCCAGTATCGGATGTAGCCACTTGATAGTTTGCCAGGATCCTTACTGCGCCAATAACTGAGGTGCGGGGAGTAAACGAATGGCGGCAGCCCGTCCGGGACGTAACCGGTTCGACCAACACTGTTCCCCTTGGTTGTTACGATGGTGTCGCCGGCTTGGCTAAGCTTCATTGAGACCCTGCTAGCCAGATGGTCATGGAAGCGCTCTGCAGTTCTCAATCTTTCAGGAGACATATCAAGAAGGGCAGCACGCAGAAAGACGGGGCCGGTTCCGCCCAACTCATCTAACTTCGCGCGATACCCATCACCGATCTCGAGAATTCCATCTCGGATCAGATTCTCGAAAGAGTCCTTCCGCCACGACTCACGCATCGAGGCGCTCCAGTTGCGTACGGACTTCCTGCTCCAGACGAGCGGACTCGTCGAAGTGGGCGTACAGCTCCTTCTTCAGGCGTTCGATCTTGTCGGCGATCGGTTCGTCGTCGGAGTCGTCGACCAGCGCCGCGCCGACGTAGCGGCCCGGGGTCAGCACGTGGTCGTGCTGGCGGATCTCGTCCAGCGTCGCCGAGTAGCAGAAGCCGGGCTCGTCCTCGTACTTCAGACCCTCCACCCGGGCCGACGCGGTGCCGCGCCAGGCGTGGTAGGCGCCGGCGATCTTCGCGAGATCTTCGTTCGTGAGGACGCGCTCGGTGCGGTCGACCATCGTGCCCATGTTGCGGGCGTCGATGAAGAGCACCTCGCCGCGCCGGTCGGCGAGCTTCTTCGCCCCCTGCGGGCCCTTGTCCTTGGCGAAGAACCACAGGCAGGCCGGGATCTGCGTGGTACGGAAGAGCTGCGGCGGCAGCGCCACCATGCAGGCGACCAGGTCCGCCTCGACCATCGCGGCGCGGATCTCGCCCTCGCCGGACTGCTTCGACGACATCGAACCGTTGGCGAGCACCACGCCGGCCGTACCGCGCTCGGCGAGCTTGGAGACGATGTGCTGCAGCCAGGCGAAGTTGGCGTTGCCGGCCGGCGGCGTGCCGTAGCGCCAGCGCGGGTCGTCGACCTTGCGGGACCAGTCCGACATGTTGAACGGCGGGTTCGCGAGCACGAAGTCGGCCTTCAGGTCCGGGTGCTTGTCGGCGTAGAAGGTGTCCTCCCACTTCGCCGCCAGGTCGCCGCCGATGCCGTGGATGGCGAGGTTCATCTTCGCCAGCCGCCAAGTGCGCTCGTTCGCCTCCTGGCCGTAGACGGCGATGTCGTCGCGCCGGCCGCGGTGGTTGAGCACGAACTTCTCGGCCTGCACGAACATGCCGCCCGACCCGCAGCACGGGTCGTAGACCCGCCCGGAGTACGGCTCCAGCACCCCGACCAGCAGCTTGACCACGCTCGCCGGGGTGTAGAACTCGCCGCCGCGCTTGCCCTCGGCGCGGGCGAACTTCTCCAGAAAGTACTCGTAGACCTCGCCCAGCACGTCCCGGGCCGGCCGGTCCCCGTGGCCGGTGAACCGGGCGTCGGTGATGAGGTCGACCAGCTCGCCGAGCCGCCGCTGGTCCACGTTGTCCCGGTTGAAGATCTTCGAGAGTACGCCCTTGAGCGCGTCGTTGGACTTCATCACCGCGTCCATCGCGGCGTCGAGCAGCTTGCCGATCTCGCCGCCCTTGGCCCGCTCGGCCAGGTACGACCAGCGCGCCTCCTCCGGCACCCAGAAGACCCCGTGTCCGGCGTACTCGTCCGGGTCGCTGAGGAAGACGTCCCACCGCGACTCGGGGATGCCCTGGTCGCGCACCTCCTGGCGGATCTGCTCCCGGCGCTCCTCGAACGCGTCGGAGACGTACTTGAGAAAGACCAGGCCCAGGACGAAGTCCTTGTACTGCGCGGCGTCCATGGAGCCGCGCAGCTTGTCGGCGGCCTTCCACAGGGTGTCGCGCAGGTCGGCCATGGTCGGCATGCCGGGCAACGCGCTCTGCCCGTTGCCTTTTTTCCTGGGGGGCATGGTGCTCCTTGTTCGTGTTGCGGATCAGTCAGTGTTACGAGTTCGCTCGGGGGGAGCCATCCGCCGGATGGCTACCGGTCATCGTCAGCTTGCCGTCGGTGACGCCCGACACGGCGAGCCGGCAGAGTTCATCGAGCAGTTCCACTTCGCGCCGGGCCAGGTCGCGGCGCGCGTCCGCCGCCGCGAGCAGCGCGTCGAGCCGGGCCACCTCGGCCGGCGGCAGGATGGGAACCTGCAGATCAGTCAGGCGGGCGGCGGCCCGTACGGCCCCGGGTGCCCGTTCACCCGGCGTGGCGTCCAGCAGCGCCGCCAGTACCCGTGGGGTGAACCGCTCGCGCTCGGTGGTCGGGACGCGCAGCACCCGAGCCGGAAACTCGACAACCGAAAAACCCTGCTCGTCCCGATACACCGCGAGGTGCGGCGTCATGGTGACCACGAGGTCTTCCGGCTCGGTGAGCCGTACCCGGGGGTAGCGCTCGGCGAGCACACCTCGGTCAATGCGGCGCGCACCGATCCGCGCCTGCCCGGTCACCTCCGTCGGCCCGAGCACCGGATGGTGCCCGTCGGCGGTGACGTCCGCCGCCGCAATCCGGGCGCCCTTGAGCAGCACGAATTGGCCGGTCCGGATCAGGACGCCGATCGGTTGCGTCGCAGCCGGCGACCCGTCGTCCCGGGCCCCCAGATCGGCGCGCAGTTGTGGGCGGGGCTCGGCGAGCTTGTTGAGCGCCACCTCCAACTCGGTGGCCTCGGCCACCACGGCCCGACCGTCGCGCAGCCGGTCACGGATACTGGCGGGAGGCCGTGCGGTCAGTGGCCGCCGGGGCACCACCAGGTCGGCGATTTTGACCTGGCTCGCGTACGCACGCAGGTGCTCGTCCGGCCGGTGACCGTTGCGCCGCCAGGTGGTGATGTCCCAGACCAGGGTCTCGACGACCTCGTCGCTCAGCAGCCGGTCCGACACGTCGGCGAGCAGCACCCGCCCCTGCCAGGGCGACGGGTCCTCCCGGCGTAGGACCCAGAGCGCGGTCTGGTAGCCGGGCCGGTACGGCACCACTCCGCCGGGCAGTTTCACCACCGCCTCCACCCGGCCACTACGCAGCAGGTGGTCGCGGGTGCGGGCCGCCTTCCGGTACGGGGCCAGCCCGTCGATCAGCAGTTCCGCCGGCCCGAGCACCACCGCGGTCTGCCCGGGCGTGAGCGAGTCCGTCGCCTCGGCCACCGCCGCCAGCGGATCGCTGTCGCCACGTTCCTCGGCCGGCTGGTAGGGCAGCCGGACGACCAGCACGTCGGGCGGGTCGGCGTCCGTCGGCAGGTGGGCCCCGATCTCGACCCGGCGCTCGCCCGACGGCACTCCGTGCACGGCGAGCCGACGTCGGGTGATCCGGGCCAGGAAGGGGTCCGGCTCGGCGGCGACCACGGTCGACGAGACCTCCTCGCCCAACTCGGCCCGTACCGCCATCAGCAGGTCGCCGGCGCCGGCCGCCGCGTCCGCGAGGTGCAGATGTCCGTGGCGGTCGCCGCGCTCCCGAGCATCGGACAGGCCGGCGATGAGCCGGGCGAGCGGTGGGATAACCGCGTCCGCGTAGAGCGCCGGGACGTTGAACCTGCGCCGCGCGGCCAGCACCCGCTCGTACGCCCTCGGGCAGTCCCACGCCGCCTCGACCAGCTCGTCGACCACGCCCGGCAGCCACGCGGCGTCGCCGGGCAGGGCGTCGATCTCCGTACGCAGCAGTTCGTCCTCCCAGTCGACCTGGGCCGCCCGCTCGCGGAGAGCGGGGATGACGTGGCGTGCGGACTGGCCCGACGGATGCAACGGCTCGTCGTCGAGGTGACGCAGGCAGATCAGCGCGGTGATCGCCGCGATCAGCTCGGTCGGGGTCAACGCGCGGCGTCTGGCCCCGACAGCGGCCGAGGGCGCGGCGAGCGCGAGGCAGGAGAGTAGGTACAGCCGCAGGTCCGGCTCGATCTGCGCGCGCTCGACCCGACCGCTGGCGACCAGCCAGTCCACCACCTGCCCGGCGTCGAAGAGCGGCCGGCCGCGGTTGGTGTCGACCGGGGCGGGAAAGTCGGCGTGGCGGCGGCGCCAGGTGGTCACGACGGGTCGCCGTACGCCGGAGAGTTCGGCTATCTCCGGCAGGGAGATGAGCGTAACGTCGCTCGCGCCGCTCATGGTCCACCTCCCCGTACCGTGCGTTGATTTGCGGTCCCATGAGACTAGGTGACCCCTCTGCGCCGAAGCTACTCGGCACGCTGATAACCGGGGTTATCAGCGCCTGGAGACTCAAGAGCTCGCTTTAACCCGGGTTGATTGCTGTCATCAATCGGCATCGACCGCCGATCCCTCATCGAGCCGGTGCGCGCTTCCCCAACTCCGGAGGACCTACTGACATGCGCAAGATGACGATCCCCGCCCTGATCCTCGCCGCCACCGTCGTGCTCGGCTGCGGCGCCGGAACCACCGGGACCAGCGGCTCCGACGACACGACCAAGGGACAGAGCCAGGGACAGGACGACAAGGTCGGCAAGAACGACGACAAGCAGAAGCCGGCCGAGACCGCGAAGGTCGGCGACAAGGCCCGGGACGGCAAGTTCGAGTTCGTCGTCAGGTCCAGCAAGTGCGGCGTCGCCAAACTCGGCACCGACCTGCTCGGCGAGCGGGCCCAGGGCCAGTTCTGCCTGGTCACCGTCACGGTGAAGAACATCGGCAAGGAGTCACAGCTGTTCAGCGACAGCAGCCAGAAGGCGTACGACGCCAAGGGCACCGAGTTCTCCACCGACACCGCCGCCGCGATCTACGCCAACAAGAACGCCGACACGTTCCTCAACGACATCAATCCCGGCAACCAGGTGACCGGCGTCCTCGTCTTCGACATCCCGAAGGACGTCAAGCTCAGCAAGCTGGAGCTGCACGACTCGCCGTTCTCCGGCGGCGTCACCGTCACGCTCAGCTGATCCGCAGCCGGCACTCCCCTGCCCGCTGCCGCGTGGACCGGGGACGGGCCCGCGACACCCGTCCCCGGTCCATCGTCCGGTTCGGAACTCCCACTCGGAGCCTCCGCTTCCCCGTAACGCCGCATGACTCTCGCCGCGAAGGAGAACACCATGCCGAAAGCGACCCAACGCGCCCGAACCAGACCACCGAGCAGACCGGCCGCCCGCCGGGACAACCGGCGGCCATCGAACGAGCAGGGCGCGCTCTTCGACCTGGACCCGCCGGTCGACCTGGACCTGCCGAAACCACCCGTCGAGACGTACCTGACCTCGGTCTACCAGCTCGACGGCGTACCGGCGACGGCCGACAGCCTGCACGACGCGCTGAACCATCGCTACCTGCGGGAAAACGATCTCTCGATCGAACCTCGGCTGGTGGCCGACGCGCCGGCCCTGCTGGTTCATGGCACCGTGCCGCGGGAGCGGGCCGAGTGGTGCGACGTGCTCGCCCGGTTGACCGGCGAGCCGGTCGCACTCGGCTACAGCAACGCCGGGGCCGCCCTGCTCGTCGCGGTCGGCGACCGGGTGTACGCGCTGACCTACGGCGTCCTCGGCCGGCACCTGATCGACCTGGCTCGGATCAACACGGGGTTCGGCATCGGCTTCGCGGTCCGCTCGCTCGCGCCCAAGACGATCAAGCGGGTACGTCGCCGCGTGCTCGGCACCTCCGGCCGCGTCGACCGGAACCTGGTACCGGCCGGCGCCCACATCCGGACCTACGGGATCGACAAGTGGGGCGAAATCGTCGGCCAGCTCTGCGGACCGACCGACAACCCTCGGCTCGCCGTCTGCCGGTCCACCGGACGCCCGACCCTCGTCGAGGGCAGCGACGCCCTGCGCCTGCACCTGGCGGTCGAGCCGGAACACCTGATCAGCGACCTGCGGGAAATCGACCGGGTATGCCGGCAGGAGCCGCCCTACGCCGACCTGGAGTTCATCACCCAGATCCGGCCGGTCTCGCCCCGCGATCCGCGTCTGCCGGACCTGGAGAAGCAGCTCGACGAACTGCTCGGACTGCCGGATCCGCCGGAGATCGGCCTGGCCGTGCCGGACCAGGTCGTCGAGTCCTACCACGGGGTGCGGTCGTACCGGCTGCGCGTGCCGAAGTCGGGGTCGCGGAAGACCCACCACCTCGGCGAGGTCAGTCTCGACACGGTGCTCGCCCGGACCCAGAGGGTGCCGGTCGGTGACCGGTGGAACGCGCTGCGGACCGCCCCGCTCACCGTCTACGCCGATCAGGCGGGCGAGGAGCTGATCACGGAAACGCCGGCGTCCCGGTGGATCACCGCACAGCTCGCGTCCGGGTCGAGCCAACTGCTGCTGCAGGACGGCCACTGGTTCGAGATCGGCGACAAGCACCGCGAGTTCCTGCGGAAGGAGATCGACGAGATCCTGACCCGGCCGAGTGGCATCGTGCTGCCGCCCTGGCGGCGCGGGGACAACGAACACGCCTACAACGAGTCGGCCGAGCGGGCCGGAACCGGCCTGGTGATGCTGGACTGGACGCTGCTCAGAACGGCACAGCACGGCCGGGGCTTCGAGGCGTGCGACCTGCTCGGTCCGGACAACGAGTTGATCCACGTCAAGCGGGCCGACCGCAGCGCCCCGCTGAGTCACCTCTTCGCGCAGGGCATGGTGTCGGTCGACGCGCTCACCCACGAGGCGGACGCCCGCGAGGCCCTGGTCTGGACGGTCCGGCAGCGGCGTCCCGGGCACCCCATCGACCTGAATTTCCGGCCGCGAAAGGTCGTCTACGCGATCATGCTCGATCCGGGCCGGCCGTTCACCGCCGGTTCGTTGTTCACGTTCGCCCAGGTCGCGCTCTACCGCGCCGTGAAGTCGCTGCGAGCCGATGGCCTCGACGTAGAGGTGGTCGGCATCCCGTCTTGCTAGGGCGCTCGGGTCGCGGAGGCGTCGGATCCCGCAGGGTCGTCTCGGCGGGAAAGCACGGGCTGGGACCGAGGTACGTCGGCCCCGGCCCGTGGCTTAGCAGGCCGAACCGCCGAGCAGCGAGCGGTCAGCGCCGGAAGGCGTCGATGGCGGTCATCAGAATCGGCCGGGCGCAGAGGTCGTACAGCTCGCCCATGATTCGGTGTGCGTCCACCCGGACGACCACAATCTGCGCGACCGCGCTGTGGTGGCGATGGCGTGGCCGGTCTTCGTTCGAGACACCCGCGGCTGGCCTCCAACGACGCACTGCGGGGCTCTGCCGGGTCGAATCGTGCGTTACGGTCGGGGCGCCCGCACGAGCGGTTCCCCGACGGGAGGGTCTGTGGCGCTGGAACAGGGGGCGGTCTTCGCCGGGTACGTCATCGAGCGGCTGATCGGGTCCGGTGACACCGGCGAGGTCTACGCCGCGCGGCACCCGCGGCTGCCGCGCAGCGACGCGCTCAAGGTGCTGGGCGCGGCCGGTGATGGTGGGTCGGGTTACCGGCAGCGGTTCGAGCAGGCGGTGGACGCGGTCACTCAGCTGCGGCATCCGCACATCGCGGCGATTCACGATCGCGGCGAGTTCGACGGGCGGCTGTGGGTTGCGACAGATCTCGTCGACGGCCCGTCGCTGGCGGAGCTGATCCGCAGCTCGCCCGCCGGACTCCCCCCGGCGCAGGTCGGCCACATCGCCGTGGCGGTGGCCGGCGCGCTCGACTACGCCCACAGCCGCGGCGTGCTGCACCGCGACGTCAAACCCGCCAACATTCGGGTCGGTCCGCAGGGGCAGGTCGCGCTGACCGACTTCGGCCTCGCCCGGTTGTCGCCCGACGGCGCGACCCCGGCGAACGCCGGGGTGATGCTGGAGACGGTGCGCTACTCCTCGCCGGAGCAGCTTCAGGGTGGCCACCTCGACGGACGGTCCGACCAGTACTCCCTGGCGTGCACGATGTTTCACCTGCTCACCGGCCACGCTCCGTACGAGAACGTCAATCCCGTCGCCGTCATCGCCGCGCATCTGGGCCAGCCGGTGCCGTCCCTGCGGCGGTTCCATCCGTACCTGGCTCCGGCGGTCGATGCTGTCATCGGGCGCGCCATGGCAAAGGACCCGGGGTACCGCTACGGCTCCTGCGTCGAGTTCGCCAACGCCCTCTCGGCGAGCCTCGCCGCGAGCATGCCCGCCCCCGCCACCAGCATGCCCGGCCCTGACGCGGCCATGCCAGCACAACCGGCCGGGCCAGCACAACCGGACGGGCCAGCACAACCGGTCGCGCCGGCGCCGGTCGCGCCGCAACCCGTGCCCGCCCACCAACCGGGTCAGCCGGGTCAGCCGGGCCCGCCGGGCATCTCGCGGCGGCTCAAGTGGGTGATAGCCGGCGCGGCGCTGGCGGCCTGCGTCGTCCTCGTCGCGGCGGCGGTCGTCGTCGTCACCCTGACCCGTCCGAAGGAGATCTCGGCGTGGGACGACCGGCTCTACCCACAGGAGATTCCGTCGATCTTCCGCGCGCCGGCGCGTGACGAACTCCTCCAGGCGCTCTCCGGTCCGCCGAGCCCGATCTGGACGACCCCGATCAGGGGAGGTCGAGCCGAGGTCGTCGGCGGCGGCTCCCGCATCGTCCTGCTCCAGCTCGGGACGTACCTGGTGGGCCTCGACATGAACACGGGCGCGCCACGCTGGCCCAACGTCGATCTGCACGACACCGCCACGTCGTGTGCCGTCCGGGAAAACCGGATCGGGTGCGTGTCACCCGCCGGGAACGGCTCGGACTCCACGGTCTTCATC
Source organism: Micromonospora sp. NPDC049559 (assembly GCF_040676675.1). Taxonomy (NCBI): domain Bacteria; kingdom Bacillati; phylum Actinomycetota; class Actinomycetes; order Micromonosporales; family Micromonosporaceae; genus Micromonospora; species Micromonospora sp. NPDC049559. Next base: position 53,806 of record NZ_JBFAPK010000043.1, read on the forward strand.
CTGGACACCGGTAGCGGCCAGATCGTGAAGACGCTGAAGGTGCCCAATCGGGAGCTGCGCTCGATGCTGGTCTCCGGCGATCGCTTCATCGCCATGGCGGAGGACCTGGACAAGGACAAGGGTTTCGCCGTCGGGTACACCACCGAGGGCGAGCAGGTGTGGACGCGCGAGGGGCACGACGGCATGTACGTGTCGGCCAGTCAGCAGATACTGGTCGACGGCGCGTACGACGCCGACGAGGTCGTGTTCCTCAGCACGGCGGACGGCCGCGAGGTGCTCCGGTCCAAGCGGGCCACCAAGAAACGCGACATGACCTGGAACGTCTTCCGTGGCGGCATCGCGATCCAGAACCAGGACTGGACCGGTACCGACATCTACGACCTGGACGGGAAGAAGACGTCGTCGGTGGCGGGCTGGGAGCCGGCGGGCTACCAGAACCGCTACGCGCCAATCTCTCCACTGCCGCTGCTCACCCGGCTCGGCGCCCGGGCCCCCCACTACCCGGACCGGCACACGGTCGCCGCCGCGAATCCGAAGACCGGACACCTGCTGTGGCGGATATCCGGGACGGATCTGTCGACCAACATGGCGACGGTGGACGACAAGCTGGTCATGAAGGTCGCCGAGCCGGGCACATCCGGCGACCCAGCGGGCGAGCCGGAGCCGACCAACCGGGACTTCGTTCGCGTGTACGACTGCTTCACCGGCGAACTCCTGTCGCCGACGATCGACATGACGAGGAAGTCCTCGGTGGAGCCGTACTGGATCGAGTCGGATGGCATCAAGCTCGTCTACACCTACGCCGAGGACGGTAAGGAATCACCGTACGTCACGGTCGGATACGACCTGCGGTCCGGGGAGAAGAGCTGGGAGCTGCCGCTGCGAAGTCGGACGGTATATCCCGGGGGCGGCATCGTCGCCGCCACCGGCCCGGAGGCCGTCAGTCTCTTCCGGTGAGATGCCGCGCGGCGGCTCGACGGCCACGGGCCGGGACCAGGGGTACCCGGCCACGACCCGTGGCTCGGCCGGTCACACCGCCGGGCGGTGAGCGGTCAGAGCCGGCAGGCGTCGATGGCGGTGACCAGGATGGCCCGCGCGCCGAGGTCGTACAGCTCGTCCATGATCCGGTGTACGTCGGCGCGTACCACCATCGCCTGCACGGCGACCCAGCCCTCCCGGTGCAGCGGCGAGATGGTCGGCGACTCGATCCCGGGGGTCAGCGCGGTGGCCTGGTCCAGCAGGTCGGCGCGGACGTCGTAGGCGAGCATCACGTACCGCCGGGCCACCAGCACCCCCTGGAGCCGGCGGACGAGCTGGTTCTCCCGGGCGCCCGTGGGCGCGCCGACCCGGCGGATCAGTACCGCCGAGGAGCGCAGGATCGGCTCGCCGAGCACCATCAGCCCGGCCTGGCGCAGGGTGGCCCCGGTCTCGACCACGTCGGCGACCACGTCGGCCACGCCGAGGCGTACCGCGTTCTCGACCGCCCCGTCGAGGCGGATCACGTCGGCCTTGAGGCCGTGCTCGTTCAGGTACCGCTCGACCACGCCCGGGTACGCGGTCGCGACCCGGCGCCCGGCGATCTCCTCGACCGACGCGATGGTCTCGGGCGGGGCGGCGAAGCGGAAGGTGGCGCCGCCGAAGTTCAGGTCGAGGGCCTCCTCGGCCGGGCTGCCCGCGTCGAGCAGCAGGTCCCGGCCGGTGATGCCGAGGTCCAGGTCACCGGAGCCGACGTAGGTGGCGATGTCCCGGGGCCGCAGGTAGAAGAACTCGACGTCGTTGGGCTCGTCCCGGCAGACCAGGTCCTTCGGGTCGGTGCGCTGCTGGTAGCCGGCCTCGCGCAGCATCTGGCTGGCCGGGGCGGAGAGGGTGCCCTTGTTGGGAACGGCGATACGCAACATCTCTGGTGTGCTCCTCTGATCGGGGGAAGCGGATCAACGGGCGGCCCCGGCCGGACCGTGGCGGACCGGCCGGTGCCCGGTCGGGGCGATCAGAGATGTCGGTACACGTCCTTTAGCTCCAGGCCGGTGGCGAGCATCAGCACCTGCGCCTGGTAGAGCAGCTGGGAGATCTCCTCGGCGGCCCGTTCGGGCCCCTCGTGCTCGGCGGCCATCCACGCCTCGGCCGCCTCCTCGACGACCTTCTTGCCGATCGCGTGCACGCCGCGCTCCAGCGCGGCCACGGTCGCCGAGCCCGGGGTGCCGGCCGCGGCCTTGGCCTGCAGCTCGGCGAACAGCTCCTCGAACGTCTTCACGGGCGCCCATTCTCCCAGCCGTCCCGGCCCACCCCCACCACCGGGTCACCGCCACCCACCAGGTGGACTCCCGGGTACGCCCCGTCGGCCCGCCTGGACGTGGCGAAGATCCCTACTGACCCGCTGGGGTATTCATCCGGCGGCCCCGGCACGCCTATGCTGTGCGTCATGTCCCGCCCATCCCTGCCGTTCGCGCTCGCGACCGCGACCGTCCTGCTCGCCGCCGTCGCCGGCTGCGCGCCGCAGGAGGCCGCCCCGACCCCCTCGGCCGGGGCCGGCTGCACCAAGGAGAGCCTGCCCACCAAGACGGCCGGCAAGCTGACCGTCGGTACCGACGACCCGGCGTACGCGCCGTGGTTCCAGGACAACAAGCCAGAGAACGGCCAGGGCTTCGAGTCGGCCGTGGCGTACGCGGTCGCGGAGCGGCTGGGGTACGCCCGGGACGACGTGACCTGGGCCCGGGTGCGGTTCGACAACGCCGTCGCCCCCGGGCCGAAGGCGTTCGACTTCGACATCAACCAGTTCTCCATCACCGAGGAGCGCAAGCAGGCGGTCGACTTCTCGGCCCCGTACTACCTGGTACGGCAGACCGTGATCGCGCTGAAGTCCTCGAAGATCGCCGGCAAGTCCTCGCTGGCCGACCTGCGTGACGCGAAGCTCGGCGCGCAGGTCGGCACCACCAGCTACCAGGCGATCACCGACGTGATCAAGCCTGCCGGCAAGCCGCAGGTCTACAACAGCAACGACGACGCCAAGAAGGCCCTGCAGAACGGCCAGATCGACGGGCTCGTGGTCGACCTGCCCACCGCCTTCTACATCACCGGCGCCGAGATCCCCGAGGCCACCATCGTCGGGCAGGTGCCGCAGGTCGGCGTGCCGGAGGCGTTCGGCCTGCTGCTCGACAAGGACTCGGGGCTGACCCGCTGCGTCAGCCAGGCCGTCACCGCCCTGCGGGACGCCGGCACGCTGACGGAGCTGGAGCGCAAGTGGCTCGCCCAGTCGGCCGGCGCCACCGAGTTGACGTGACCCGAACCCCGACGTGAACCGAACTTTCTACGCGACCCGACCTTCGACGTGACCGCGACGCTGACGTGACCCTGCTCGACCACCACCCCTCACCGGTCGCCCGGGAACGCGCCCGGCACCGCCGACGACAGACGGTACGGTCGGTGCTGCTCGCCGCCGCCTCCACCGGCGTGGTCGGCGTGCTGCTGGTCGTCGCGGTCACCGGCGCCCCCGGCTGGGACCGGGTCCGGCAGTCGTTCCTCGATCCGCGGATCGCCCGGGCGGCCCTGCCCGACGTGCTCGCCGGTCTCTGGCTCAACGTCCAGCTGCTGGTCTACTGCGCGCTCGGGGCGCTCGTGCTGGGGCTGGTGGTGGCGCTGCTGCGTACCCTGCGCGGGCCGATCTTCTTTCCGGTCCGGGCGCTGGCCACCGGGTACACGTACACGTTCCGCGGGCTGCCGCTGATCATCATGATCTACCTGCTCACGCTCGGCGTGCCGGGGCTGCGGTTGCAGGGGACGCCGTCGGTGCTCGTGCTCGGCGCGCTGGCGCTGGTGATCACGTACAGCGGGTACCTGGCCGAGGTGTTCCGCGCCGGCATCGAGTCGGTGCACCCGAGCCAGCTCGCCGCCGCCCGGTCGCTCGGGCTGACGTACCGGCAGACCATGCGCCACGTGGTGCTGCCGCAGGCGGTCCGCCGGGTCGCGCCGCCCCTGCTCAACGACATCGTGGCGCTGCAGAAGGACGTCGGCCTGGTCTCGCTCGCCGGACCGATCGACGCGGTACGGGCCGCGCAGATCTCCACCGCCGAGACCTTCAACTACACGCCGTACCTGGTCGCCGGCGTGTTGTTCGTGCTGCTCGCCATCCCGCTGATCGCGGTGACGGACTGGGTCACGCTGCGCGCCGCGCGCCGGCAGACGGGACGATGACTATGCCGCTGCTGTCCTGCCGTGGGCTGCGCAAGGTCTTCGCCGGGAGCGTGGTGCTCGACGGGCTGGACCTGGACGTCGCCGAGCACGAGGTGGTCGCGCTGATCGGCGCCTCCGGCTCCGGCAAGTCGACGCTGCTGCGCTGCGTCAACCTGCTGGAGGAGATCGACGACGGCACCATCCACCTCGACGGCGAGCACATCACCGACCCACGGACCAACCCCGACCTGGTACGCCGCCGCATCGGCATCGTGTTCCAGTCGTACAACCTCTTCCCGCACCTGCGGGTGCTGGACAACATCACCCTGGCCCCGCGCCGGGTGCACCGCCGCGACCGCGCGCAGGCCGAGGCGCAGGCCCGCGAGCTGCTCGACCGGGTCGGGCTGGCCGACAAGGCGGACGCCTTCCCCGACCAGCTCTCCGGCGGGCAGCAGCAGCGGGTGGCGATCGTCCGGGCGCTGGTCAACTCGCCCCGCCTGCTCCTGCTCGACGAGGTCACCTCGGCGCTCGACCCCGAGCTGGTCGGCGAGGTGCTGTCGATGATCCGCGACCTCAAGGCGGACGGGATGACCATGGTGCTCGCCACCCACGAGATGGGCTTCGCCCGCGAGGTGGCCGATCGGGTCTGCTTCCTCGACGGCGGGCGGGTGCTGGAGGAGGGCCCGCCCGAGCAGGTGCTGGGCGAGCCGACGCAGCCGCGTACCCGGCAGTTCCTGCGCCGCATCATCGAGGCCGGCCGCCTCCACACGTCGATCTAGGGCAAATCCTCGTGAATAGAGGTCAACTCAAGGGGATTTGCCCTAGATCGACGGGTCAGTCGGCGAGGAAGGTGCGCAGGGCGGCGGCCAAGTCGGCCGGCGCCTCGGTCGGCACCCGGTGCCCCGCCGGGATGGTGACAAGCCGGGCATCCGGCAGCCGCTCGGCCATCCACGCGATCTTCTCCTGCGGCAGCTGGCTGCTCGGCCCGCCGGCCACCACCAGCGTCGGTACGGTCACCTCGGGCAGCCGCGTCGACCAGGCCGGGTCGGGGGCGTTCAGCTGGGCCACGATGGCGGGCACCACCGCCCAGTCGTACGGGGTGGGCTCGTCGGGGCGTACCGGCTCGGGACGGCCGCGCGGGACCGGTGGTGGCGTCTCCACGAGCACCAGCCGCTCGACCCGCTCCGGGTGGTCCTGGGCGAGCAGGTACGCGGCCACGCCGCCCATCGAGTGGCCGACCAGCGCCGCCCGTGCCAGGCCCAGCGCGTCCAGCAGCCCGAGCAGGTCGTCGCGGAGCAGTTCGAAGGAGTACTCCCCGGGCCGGTCACTGCGGCCGTGGCCGCGCTGGTCCGGCACGTACACCCGCCAGCGGTCGGCGAGCGCGGCGGCCACCGCGTGCCAGCTCGACCCGTCCGAGCCGAGCCCGTGCAGCAGCACCACCGGCGGGGCGACCGGATCGCCGGTGACCTCGCAGCTCAGCCGCACCCCGCCCGCGTCGACCAGCATCGGTCGCGCCCCCCACCCCTCGACGGCTCCGCTCTTCGACGGACCCGCTCTTCGACGACCCCGCCGGAGAAGACGGCTCACCGGGCCCGGGTCACCAGGATCGCCAGGTAGCGCGGCGCCGGTCCGCGCTGCGCGGGGTCAAGCAGCGCCCGGGCTGGATCTTCTCCAGGCCCGGTGCGCCGTTGCGCGTCCCCAGCCCCTGCGGTACTCGCTCTAGGCGGGATTTCCGCGACCTTCGTCCAGATCGGGACCGAGATGGTCCTTGGTACAGATGGAACGGGATCAGGCGAGGTGCCGGATCGCCAGGGCGGCGTCCAGCGCGGCCACGGTGGCCGCCCAGCCCTTGTCCTCGGCCGAGCCGGGCAGACCGGCCCGGTCCCGGGCCTGGTCGAGGTTGTCCACTGTGAGCACCCCGTGCGCCACCGGCTTGCCGGCGTCGAGCGCCACCCGGGTCAGCCCCTCCGTGACCGACTTGCAGACGTAGTCGAAGTGCGCGGTCGCGCCTCGGATCACCACCCCGAGCGCCACCACCACGTCGCAGCGGCGGGCCAGCGCCTGCGCCACCACCGGCAGCTCCACCGAGCCGGCCACCCGCGCGGTGACCACCTCGTTCACCCCGCACGCCTTCGCCGCCGCCACGGCCCGGTCGAGCATGTGGTCGGTCAGCTCGGCGTGCCAACGGGCGGCGACCACGCCGACCGTCAGCCCCGCCGCGTCCACGGTGGAAAGTTCCGGTTCTCCGAAGCCCGCCATCTCACACTCCGCTTTCGTCGTCACCCGCCCGGCGCGCGGTGGTGCCCCGCACGCCGACGGTCGTTCCGTTGTCACCCGCGCCGATCTCCGGCTCGTCCAGTCCGGCCGCCACCAACCCGTCGGGCAGCTCCTCCAGCTCGTCCAGCAGGTGGCCCATCCGGTCGCGCTTGGTCCGCAGGTACCGGACGTTCTCCGGGTGCGGCCGGATCGGCAGGCTCTCCCGGCCGAGCACGGTCAGCCCGTACCCCTCCAGACCGGCACGCTTGGCCGGGTTGTTGGTCAACAGCCGCATCGAGCGGATCCCGAGGTCGTAGAGGACCTGGGCGCCGGTGCCGTAGTCGCGGGCGTCGGCGGGGAGGCCCAGCTCCAGGTTCGCGTCGACGGTGTCCCGACCCAGGTCCTGGAGCTGGTACGCCTGCAGCTTGTGCAGCAGGCCGATGCCGCGCCCCTCGTGACCGCGCACGTAGAGCACCACCCCGCGCCCCTCGGCGGCCACCCGGGCCAGGGCCACGTTGAGCTGCGGCCCGCAGTCGCAGCGCAGCGAACCGAAGACGTCCCCGGTCAGGCACTCCGAGTGCACCCGCACCAGCACGTCGCGCCCGTCGCCGAGCTCGCCGTAGACCAGCGCGACGAGTTCCGTCTGGTCCTGGCTGGCCCGGTAGCCGACCGCCTGGAACAGGCCGTGCGGCGTGGGCAGCCGCGCCTCGGCCACCCGCTCCACCTGCTTCTCGGTACGCCGCCGGTAGGCGATCAGGTCGGCGATGGTGATCAACGCCAACCCGTGCTCGGTGGCGAAGCGCCGCAGCTGCGGCAGGCGCATCATGGTGCCGTCGTCGTTGACCAGCTCGCAGAGGACGCCGGCCGGCCGGAGCCCGGCCAGCCGGGTCAGGTCGATCGCGGCCTCGGTGTGGCCGGGCCGGCGGAGCACGCCACCGGCCTTGGCGCGCAGCGGCACCACGTGCCCGGGACGCGCCAGGTCGGCCGGACCGGTCGCCGGGTCCGCGAGCAGCCGTACCGTGTGCGTCCGGTCCGCCGCCGAGATGCCGGTGCTGACCCCCTCGCGGGCGTCGACCGTGACCGCGTACGCCGTGCCGCGCCGGTCCTGGTTCGTGTGGTACATCGGCGGCAGGTCGAGCCGGTCGGCGTCCTGCTCCGTGATCGGCGCGCAGATGTAGCCCGAGGTGTGGCGCACCGTGAAGGCCATCAGCTCCGGGGTGGCCAGCTCGGCCGCGAAGATCAGGTCGCCCTCGTTCTCGCGGTCGGCGTCGTCGACCACCACCACCGGCCGCCCCTTGGCGATCTCCGCCAGCGCCAGCTCGATGCTGTCCGTGCGCTCCTCGCCGGTCGCGTCGGCCGGCGCCTGCTCCGCGCTCATGCGACCGCCTCCGCGTACCCGGCGACCAGCGGGCCGCGGGCGGCCCGGCGCAGCGTGCGCGAGGTGCGCAGCCAGCTCACGAAGCCCCAGACGCAGAAGAGCCCGTACAGCGCGTACATGCTCGCCGAGGGGTAGAAGCCGCCGTCGAGCAGCAGCGGTACGCCCACCGCGTCGACCGCGATCCAGATCAGCCAGAACTCCACCCAGCCGCGCGCCATGCCGTACGTGGCGAGCAGGCTGCCGACCAGGATCCAGGCGTCCGGCAGCGGGCCCCACGAGCCGAGCGCGGCGAGCAGCGGGTACGCCAGCGCCGTCCCGACCGCCGCGGCCAGCAGCAGCCAGAGCCGCTCCCGCCAGCTCGCCCAGCGCGGCACCACCGCGCCGTGGTCGGGCGACTGGCCGACCCGCCGGTTGCGGGACCAGCGCCACCAGCCGTACACGCTGACGGAGAAGAAGAAGACCTGCCGGCCGGCCTGCCCGTACAGGTCGACGGCCTGCGGGGTGGTGAAGGCGCCGCCGAGGAAGACGGTGAAGAGCAGCACGTTGCCGACCATGCCGACCGGCCAGGTCCAGACCGCCCGGCGCAGCCCGAGCAGGACCGAGGCGAGCCCGAAGGCGTTACCGACGATCTCGCGCCAGAGCACGGTGGAACCGCCGACGTGCAGCTCGGCGTCGAGCAGCCAGTGCAGGAACCCCATCAGAGCTCACCACCCGTCCGGGCCGCGCCCGTACCGGTCGGGTCGGCGGTACCGGCCGCGGTGGCGCCGGCGACCGCGCCGGTACCGGCCGCGAGCAGCCGCTCGACGTACTTCGCCAACACGTCGACCTCCAGGTTGACCGGGTCGCCGACGCCCTTGTGCCCCAGCGTCGTGAGCTTGAGGGTGGTCGGGATCAACCCGACCGAGAGCGAGGTCCCGGTCGCCTCGACGACGGTCAGCGACACCCCGTCGACGGTGATCGAGCCCTTCTCCACCACGTACCGGGCGAGGGCCGGCGGGAGCGAGAACCGGACGGTCTCCCACAGCTCGGCCGGCTCCCGGCCGAGGATCTCGCCGACGCCGTCGACGTGCCCCTGCACCAGGTGGCCGCCGAGCCGGCTGCCCAGCGTGGCGGCCCGTTCGAGGTTGACCGGGTCGCCGGGGCGCAGTACCCCGAGCGAGGAGCGCCGCAGCGTCTCCCCCATCACGTCCGCCGTGAAGACGTCGCCGTCGACGTCGACCACGGTCAGGCAGACGCCGTTGACCGCGATCGAATCGCCGTGCCGGGCGTCCGAGGTCACCACCGGGCCGCGCACGGCGACCAGGGCGGAATCACCGCTCGTCCCGGTCAGCCGGACGACCTCGCCTAACTCTTCCACGATCCCGGTGAACATGTTCTCAGCCCTCTCTCTTCCGGGGCAGCGCGATGACGCGCAGATCGGGTCCGACCTGCGTGATGTCGACGAATTCGAGGTCGACGACCTCAGAGATGGTGCGGATGCCCGCGTCGCCGAGCGCCGCGGGACCGCCGCCGAGCAGCTTCGGCGCGACGTAGCCGACGACCCGGTCCACCAGGTCGGCCCGGAGGAACGCGCCGGCCAGCGTCGGCCCGCCCTCGAGCAGGACCGAGCGCATGCCGCGCCGGTACAGCTCGCGCAGCAGCGCCGTGAGGTCGACCCGGCCGTCCTCGCCGGCGCCCACCTCGGCCGCGGTCGCCACCCAGGTGCGGGCGGCGCCGTCGCGGACCTGGGCGTCGGGCGGGGTACGCCCGAAGCTGTCCACCACGACCCGCAGCGGCTGCCGGATCGCGAGCGTGCCGTCGCGCAGGTTGCGGGCGGTCAGCCGCGGATCGTCGGCGAGGACCGTGCCGACCCCGACGACGACCGCGTCGACGGTGCCGCGCAGCGCGTGCACGTCGATCCGGGCCGCCTCCGAGGTGATCCACATGCTGGTGCCGTCGGCGGCCGCCGCGCGCCCGTCGATGGTCGCGGCGTACTTCCAGGTGACGTACGGCAGGCCCCGGCGCACGGCGGTCAGCCAGGCGAGATTGCCGGCCTCGGCCTCGTCGGCGCGTACCCCGATCTCCACCTCGACGCCGGCCTCGGTCAGGGTCCGGACCCCGCCGGTGGCGATCGGGTTCGGGTCGCGCACGCCGATGACGACCCGCGCCACGCCGGCCCGGATCAGCGACTCCGTGCAGGGTCCGGTCCGGCCCCGGTGATCGCAGGGTTCGAGGGTCACCACGGCGGTACCGCCGCGCGCCCGCTCGCCGGCCTGGGCCAGCGCGACGATCTCGGCGTGCGGGCCTCCCGCGTACGCGTGGAAGCCCTCCCCGACGACCTCGCCGGCCGGGTCGAGCAGCACGCAACCGACCACCGGGTTGGGGCTGGTCGTGCCGAGGCCGCGGGCGGCCAACTCGATCGCGCGGCCCATCGCCTGGTCGACGGAGACGCTCGCCATTCCCGTGCCCCTGCTTCCTTCGCTCGCCGGTCGGCGCGCGGGCGGGGCGGGAGATCGGGGCCGGCCGGGTACGGCCGGGCGTGCGGCGGCGGAGGTCCGGGGACGGCGGAGCCGACCCCGACGGAGCGGCCCGACCGGCGCGCAGGCGCCAGCGAGGCTCCGTCCGTCCCGCGCGCTGAACTCCCATCCGGACTGTCTGGGCGCGGGTGGAGCCCGCCCCCAACCGTCGGCCCTGGAGTCACACCAGGTCCACCGGTCGACCGGGTCGACCGGGTCGCGGGCTTACCACGGTTGCCCGTGGATCACCGCCGGTTCGGAATTACACCGAGTCCCGCCAGCGCGTGGTGGGTACGGACCGAGTCTTACACGCGGCGCGGTCTCCGGCGGTACGGAGGCGAGGTACCTCACACCGCCGGGAGTTAGCCCAGACGTCACACGGGTGTGGTACGGCGACCGGGCGGCCCGCGGTCAGCTGGGGGCCGCCGGTCCACGGTCAGCTGGGGCGCCGCCGGTCCACGGCCACGTACGACCCGGGCTGGTGCTTGGCCACGCTCTTCATCTCCGAGGCGACCGCGATGGCGTCCAGCGGGTCGGTGAAGCGCCGCTCGGCGGTGGAGAGGGAGACCCCGATCGAGAGGGTCACCAAAGCCGCCCGCTGGAGGTTGCCGCGCCGGTCGCGCAGCTCGACGTAGCCGCGCTGGGCGTCGGACGGGTCGTACAGCTCGTCGGCGGTGCGCTCGAAGTCGACCACGGCCAGCTCGGTGAGCGGGCGTACCTGCTCGGGGGCGCAGACGATCACGAAGTCGTCGCCGCCGATGTGGCCGAGGAAGGCGGGCGGCAGCCCGACCGAGACGACCGCCCGGTGCAGGCTGCGGGCGAGCGCGCTGATGAACTCGTCCCCCCGGACGAAGCCATACCGGTCGTTGACGCTCTTGAAACGGTCGATGTCGACGTAGCCGACGGCGTAGTCGACGCCGCTGCGTACCCGGTCGGTGATCTCGCGGCGGACCCGGCTGTTGCCGGGCAGTCCGGTCAGCGGCGAGACCTCCCGGAACTCCTTGTTCCGGCGCAGCGTGGAGCTGACCCGGGCGATCAGCTCGGCGGTGTCGAAGGGCTTGACCAGGTAGTCGTCCGCCCCGGCGGTGAGCCCGTGCACCTTGTCGACCGTCATCCCCTTGGCGGTCAGCATGATCACCGGCAGGGCCGAGGTGAGCGGGTTGGCGCGCAGCCGGCGGGTCAGCTCCAGCCCGTCGACGCGCGGCATCATCAGGTCGACCACCGCGAGGTCGGGGCGCTGCCGCTCGATCAGGTCGAGCGCCTCCTGGCCGTCGGAGGCGATGACCACGTCGAAACCGTGCAACCGGAGGTTGAACTCCACGAACCGGGCGATGTCCTCGTCGTCGTCGACCACGAGAATCTGGTCGGGCCGCTCCTCGGCCGGTTCCACGGTCATGTCGTCCGGACACTCCGTTCGGCGAGGCCACGCAGGGCGGTGACGGCGGCGCCCGGGTCCGACGCGCCGTAGACGGCGGTGCCGGCGACGAAGGCGTCCGCACCGGCCTGCGCCGCCGCCTCGATCGTGTCGGCGGCGATCCCACCGTCGACCTCGATCCGCAGCTCCAGGTGCCCGGCGTCGGCGTGGCGGCGGGCGAGGCGGACCTTGTCGAGCAGCCCGGGAATGAACCGCTGGCCGCCGAAGCCCGCCTTGATTGTCATGATGAGCAATGTATCGAAGCTCGGCAACAGCTCCAGGTACGGTTCGAGCGGGGTGTCCCGGTCGATCGCCAGCCCGGCCTTCGCCCCGGCGGCCCGCAGGTCCTTGGCCAGCGCCACCGGGTTGTCGCTCGCCTCGGCGTGGAACGTGACGTTGTACGCGCCCGCGTCGGCGTAGGCGGGCGCCCAGCGCCGCGGGTCCTCGATCATCAGGTGCACGTCGAACGGCAGTTCCGTCGCGGCCAACAGGCTCTGCACCACCGGCAGCCCGATGGTCAGGTTCGGTACGAAATGGTTGTCCATCACGTCGACGTGCAGCCAGTCCGCGACCCCCTCGACCGCGCGGACCTCGTCGGCCAGGCGGGCGAAGTCGGCGGCCAGGATGCTCGGTGCGATGATCGGCGCGGGTGCGGTCACCGGGCCAGTCTACGAACGCCCCGACGGCCCACGGCACGGGCATCATGATCTCGCCCGACGACCCCGGGCACCCGCGTCACGATCTCGCGTGTCCGGGCTGCCGGCGCCCGCACGATCTCGCCCGGACGGCTCGGGGCACGGGGCACGGGCCGCGCGGTCTCGTCCGCCCGCGCCGCCGCCGGTGAGCCGCGGCCCCGCGCGAGACCCGCCCGGGCGCACCCGGCCGCCCGGGCACGTGCCGTAGGCTGCTCGACCGGTGGTCGACGCCGGGGCCTCCGGCGGTCCGGCGGATCGTGGGGAGGGCGAACGATGCGACGGTGGGTTACCGCGGCGACGCTCGGATGCGTGGCGGTGTTGGCGCTGGCCGGCTGCGGTGGCCCGAGCGGCGTCGACGGCGACCTCACCGACGACTGGCCCGCGGTGGCCCAGCCGGTCGCCTTCACGCCCGCCGCCGGCACCTGCCACGAGACGGCGGATGCCGAGTCCAACCTGGACGACTACGCGCCGGTCGACTGCGGCCAGGCGCACCGTACCGAGACTTTCCACCTGGGCACCTTCACCGGCGCCGACGCGGCGCGGACCAACCCGCCGCCGCCCGCCTCCCCGGGCCGCAAGGCCGCGCGAGCCGAGTGCGACAAGCAGGCCGAGGGGTGGCTCGCCGGCGACTGGCGGGGCGGCCGGCTCTCGGTCTCCGTCGTACCGCCGACCGCCGCCGCCTGGTCCGGCGGCGCCCGGTGGTTCCGCTGCGACGTCAGCGAGGTCGGCGGGCTGGACGACGACGAGCCGGTGACCCGGACCGGCAGCCTCAAGGGCGCGCTGGCCAACGGCTCCCCGCTGGCGTACGGCTGCTTCAACCCCAAGATCGTCAAGGACGACGTCGACCAGATGGTGCCGGTGCCGTGCACCTCGAAGCACCGCGCCGAGTTCGCCGGGATCTACCGGGCCCCGGACGTGACCCAGGCCGCCTTCGAGAAGAACTCCGCCCAGGCGCACAAGGGCTGCTCGGCGGTGATCGCCGCGTTCGCCAAGGTGCCGAACAACGGCGAGCTGAAGTACCGCACCGGGCTGATCTACTTCTACCCCGGCGCGCTCCAGTGGGCGGACGGCAACCGCGGCGTCCAGTGCTTCCTCTGGGTCGACCGGGACCTGACCCGGTCCATGAAGGGCGCCGGGACCAAGGGCCTGCCCGTCACCTGAGCCGCCGGCCGGTGCCCGCCGGCGCGTCCCCGACCCGCGCCGGACCGGACGCGGCGGCGCGGCAGCCGCACAGCGGGTGCGGCTGGACGGCAGGCGCCGGGAGCCGGCGCGGGTAGAGTGAGGGCCGCCTCGATGGTCGACCATGGCCGGTGGCGGCCCCGGCCGCCGTAACCCTGGGAGGACGTGCCGATGCGACGGCGATGGCTGGCGGCGATCGTCCTGGCCGGTGTCGGTACCGCGAGCGTGGCCGGCTGCCACGGCTCCAGCGGCCGCCAGGACGACGTGGCCGACGGGTGGTCCCCGGCCGTGGCCCGGCCCACGGCACCGTTCGTACCGGCCGCCGGCACCTGTCACCTCGCCGTCGAGGACGTGGGGCACGCCAGCACGTACCAGCCGGTGGACTGCGCGGAGGTCCACCTGGCCGAGACGGTGGACGTGCTCGCCTTCACCGGCTCCGACGCCGCGCTGCCCGCCGTACCGGAGACCGACTCGCCGGCCGGGCGCGCCGCCCGTACGCAGTGCGAAACCAAGGTCAACGAGTTCCTCGGTGGCGACTGGCACGCCGGCCGGCTGGCCCTGACGTTGGTGCTCCCCTCCGGGCCGGCCTGGGCCGGAGGCGCGCGCTGGTACCGCTGCGACGTCAGCGAGACCGACAGCCTCGACAACACCAAGGCGGTCGGGCGCCGGGGCAGCCTCGCGGGTGCGCTGCGCCCGGGTTCCCCGCTGGCGCACACCTGCTTCGACCCCAAGATGATCAAAGAGGAACTGAACTACCTGGAGCCGGTCCCCTGCACCAGCGCGCACCACGCCGAGTTCGCCGGGATCTACATCGCCCCCGACCGCAGCTGGGAGGAGTTCCAGCGCGACGGCAAGGGCACCCACCGCGCCTGCCTCGGCGTCATCGCCGGCTTCGCCAAGGTCCCGGACGACGGCGACCTGCAGTACCGCGCCGGGTCGATCTACTACCCGCCGTCGCGGGAGGAGTGGCTCGCCGGGGACCGGGGCGTCCGTTGCTTCCTCTGGGTCGGTGACCGGACGCTCAAGCGCTCGGTACGCGGGGCAGGCGCCAAGGGTCTCCCCGCCGCCTGACCCGCGGGCCGCGTCCTTCGGCCGGCCGCCCGATGGTGGCGGCCGGCGTCAGCCGCGGCGCAGCACCGCCAGGAACATCGCGTCGGTACCGTGCCGGTGCGGCCAGAGCTGCACCGTCGGCCCGTCGCCGAGCCCCGGCATGCCGGCCGGCAGGAGGGTACGCGCGTCCACGAAGTCGACCGGTACGCCGGAACGGCGGGCCGCCTCGGTGACCGTCACGTGGGTCTCGACGACGTGCGGCGAGCAGGTCACGTAGGCGACCACCCCGCCCGGGCGCACCGCGTGCAGCGCCGCGGTGAGCAGCTCGCGCTGCAGCCGGGTCAGCGGCGGCAGGTCGGAGGGCTGGCGCCGCCAGCGCGACTCCGGCCGACGGCGCAGCGAACCGAGGCCCGTGCAGGGCGCGTCGACGAGTACCCGGTCGAAGCCGGACTCGGGCAGGTCCGGGTCGGCGCCGACGGTACGGCCGTCGGTGTTCAGCACGGTCACCGGCAGCCCGCGTACCGCCTGGGCGACCAGCCGGGCCCGGTGCTCGGCCACCTCGACCGCGGTCAGCGTCGCGCCGCGCCCGACCGCCAGCGCGCCCAGCAGCCCGGCCTTGCCGCCCGGCCCGGCGCAGAGGTCGAGCCAGCGGGCGTCCGACCCCTCGACCGGGGCCAGCGTCAGCGCGGTCGCCACCAGTTGGGAGCCCTCGTCCTGCACGTGCGCCCGGCCCTGCGCGATCGCGGCCAGCTCGCCCGGGGCGCCCCCGGGCAGGTACACGGCGTAGGGCGAGAAGGCGCCCGGGGCGCCGCCGACCTCGTCGGCCAGCTCGACCGCGTCGGCCCGTCCCGGCCGGGCGCAGAGGTGCACCGGCGGGCGCTCGTTGTCCTCGATCAGCAGCCGGGTGGTCTCGCCGAAGTCCCCGCCGAGCGCCTCGTTGAACGCCCGGACGATCCACTGGGGATGGCTGTGCGCGAGGGCGAGGTGCCCCACCGGGTCGGCCTCGAAGGCGGGGGCCAGCTCGCCGACCCAGGTGTCCAGGTCCTTGCCGGCCACCTCGCGCAGCACCGCGTTGGCGAAGCCGGTCGCGCCCGGGGCGACCGCGCGCACCAGGTCCACCGTGGAGGAGACCGCCGCGTGCGCCGGCACCCGGGTGTAGAGGAGCTGGTAGGCACCGAGCCGCAGGGCGTCGCGGGGCTGCGGGTCGATCCGCGCCACGTCCCGGCCGGCCGCGGCGGTGAGGATCGCGTCCAGGGTGCCCCGGTTTCGCAGCGTGCCGTAGGTCAGCTCGGTGGCGAACGCCGCGTCCCGGCCGTGCAGCCGTCGCTCGCGCAGGATCGCCGGCAGGGCCAGGTTCGCGTACGCGTCGTCGCGGTGCACCGCCTCGACCGCCTCGTACGCCGCCTGCCGGGCCGGGTCGACGGACGGCCGGGCCGACCGGGGCGGACGGCCGCCGCGGCTCTGGTCGCGGCGGCCCTGCCCACCACGGGTCTGGTCGTCGCGGCGGGTCTGGTCGTCGCGGCTGCCCGCGCGGGGCGCCGTCATACCAGCGCCTCGCCGGACTCGATCCGCACGCCGCGCGCCCAGTCCGGGGCGGCCATGGCCCGCTTGCCCGCGGCGCGCACCTCGCCCAGGGCCACCGGGGTGGTGGCGGTGCCGACCAGCACCCGACCGCGCTCGACCAGCAGCTCACCGGGCTTGAGGTCGGGTCCGTCGGAAACCGGGCGGACCGGCCCGAGCTTGACCCGGTCGTCCCGGAAGGTCGTCCAGGCGCCGGGCGCGGGGGTGCAGGCGCGCACCCGCCGGTCCACCGCGAAGGCCGGCTCGGACCAGCGCACCTGCGCGTCCTCCACGCTCAGCTTCGGCGCGAGCGACACGCCGTCGGCCGGCTGCGGCACCGCGTGCGCCGCGCCCTCCCCGATCGCGTCGAGTACGGCCACCAGCAGGGCCGCGCCGGAGTGGGCCAGCCGCTCCAGCAGGTCACCGGAGGTGTCGGTGGGGCGGATCTCGTCGGTCACGGTACCGAAGACCGGACCGGTGTCCAGGCCCTGTTCGAGCTGGAAGACGCTCGCCCCGGTGACCTCGTCGCCGTGCAGCACCGCGTGCTGCACGGGTGCGGCGCCGCGCCAGGCCGGCAGCAGGGAGAAGTGCAGGTTGACCCAGCCGTAACGGGGGATCTCCAGCGCCTCGGGCGGCACCAGCGCCCCGTACGCCACGACGGGGACGCAGTCCGGCGCCAGCTCGCGCAGCCGGGCCTGGAACTCGGGCTCGCGCGGGCGGGCCGGGGTCAGCACCTCGACGCCGCGCTCGTCCGCCCAGGCGCCGACCGGGGAGCGGAGCAGGCCACGACCGCGTCCGGCGGGCGCGTCCGGACGGGTCACCACGGCGACCAGTTCGTGCCCCGAGGCGGCGATGGCGTCCAGGGCGGGAACCGCCACGGCCGGCGTACCGGCGAAGACCAGGCGCATCCGGGTCACCGCCCCAGCCCGAACGGGTTCCCGGCGGAGTGCGGGCTCAGCTTCACGACCGGCGGGGCGGCCTGGTCGTACCACTCGGCCTGGCGGATCTCCCGCATCGCCTCCTTGCGCCGCTCGGGGTCCAGCCGGTCGACGAAGAGCACGCCGTCGAGGTGGTCGGTCTCGTGCTGCACGCAGCGCGCCATCAGCCCGGTGCCGACGATCTGCAGCGGGTCGCCGTACTCGTTGAAGCCCTTGGCCACGACGTTGAGGCGACGCTTGGTGTCGAAGTAGAGCCCGGGGATGGAGAGGCAGCCCTCCGGGCCGTCCTGGTCCTCCTCGTCGGGGAACTCCAGCACCGGGTTGACCAGGTGCCCCAGCACGTCGTCGACGTCGAAGGTGAAGACCCGCAACCCCACGCCGAGCTGCGGAGCGGCGAGCCCGGCCCCGTTCTTCTCGCGCATGGTGTCGGTCAGGTCGGCGACCAGTCGGCGCAGCTCGGCGTCGAAGTCGACCACCGGCTCGGCCGGCGTGCGCAGCACCGGATCACCGAAAAGGCGGATGGGCTGGACGGTCACGCGGGGTCGCTCCTTCGCGAACGGAAGATCTCGTGCCGTACCAGTCTACGGGCGCCCCCGCCGAGCGGCTCCGGCCACCACCAGCGAGCAAGCGCGGCGGCGCCGGCCGTCGTCCTGAGCCGAGGAGCGCGCCGCGAAGCCGTCACTCCCAGCGAGTGCGCGCGGCGGCGCCGGCCGTCGTCCTGAGCCGAGGAGCGCGCCGCGAAGCGGTCGCGCCCCGCAGGCTCCCTCAGCGAGTGCGCGCAGCGGCGCCGGCGTCGTCCTGCAGCCGAGGAGCGTGCGGCGAAGCCGTCACGCCCCGCAGGCGAAGGACGATCGCCTCTCAGGCGCCGCGAAGCGCGCGAGCGCAGCAGCTCAGCAGCTCAGCAGCTACGCGAGCCGGGCCTCGCTGGTCAGGACCGGGTCGGCCGGCTCGAGGACGTGCCCCGGCAGCGGCAGGCTGATCCCGTGCGCCGCCTCCCAGTCGTAGACGGTGCTGAGGCTGACCTCGGACTGGAAGAACTCGACGGCGCTGAGACCGCCGACGACCGGTTCGGCCACTTCGGCGGCGAGCCGGGCGGGTACGAGCTTGAAGCCGTTCTGCAGGGCGGCGCTGAGCCGGCGGTGCCCGTCGATGACGAAGAAGTACTCGCCGGTGTAGCCGATGCTCAGCGGCTCCAGCCCTTCCTCACCGGCCTGGCCGGCGGCGGCGACCTCGTCGGAACCCCAGAGGCCGCGCAGCGTCTGGATCGACTGGGTCGGGTAGATCCGGGCCGGGTCGAGCAGCAGCAGCGGCGGCGACTCCCGCAGGATCTCCTGCCCGAACGCGCCCTCGTAGGCGGCGATGACGTGGTCGACGACCTCCAGCGCCGAGGCCCGGGTGGTGTCGCAGATCAGGTCGTAGTTACGCAGCTGCGCCTTGTCCACGCCGTACCGGACGATGAACCGGCCCCGCTCGCTCTCGCTGCGCTCGCGCAGCTTCTCCCGGGCCTCCTCGATCGAGGTGTAGCTCTCGGCCGGGCCGGACGGGCGGGCGAGCACCCGCCGGGCCGCCTCGGTGGGCTCGGTGATCAGGTGGACCTTGAGCGCGTCCTTGAAGAAGTGCCAGGCGAGCCGGCTGTCCACGATCAGCTGCTCGCCGGAGGCGGCGATCTCCTGCTGGAGCTGGTCGACGTAGCCGTCCACCGCCTGGTCCAGCTCGGCGTGCAGGTTGAGCTGCAACGCCGTCATCTGGCGCTGCTGCGCCATCTCGCGGTAGAGGTCGCCGACGCTGATCCGACGCAGTTCCAGCCGGCGGGCGAGCTCGATGGAAACGGTGCTCTTGCCGCTGCCGAGATCACCGTTGAGAACGATCGACTGACGAACCGTCACGGCTCACACACCCCTGATCAACACCAATAGCTGGGGATCGGCTGACACGACCCCTCATCCCCACGTCGCCGGGACGCCAGACATGAGGAGCGATGCTAACACGCGGGCGCAACCGGTCCGCCGGACCCGTCGTCCGCCGCCGGCATACCGCCCCGGTACCCCCGCGGGGCGGCCGGGAAACACCGATGCCACAGGTACCAACGCGTCCTGTGGGACGGAGGCTACGGCCGGAGGCGCCCGGCCTAGAAGCCGGAGGGGCCCGGCCTAGAAGCCGGAGGGGCCCGGCCTAGAAGAGCGCGAGCGGGTCCACCTGCACCCGTACCGGCTGGGCCGCCTTGCGGGCGGTACGGACCCCGGCGGCCGAGTGCAGGGCGCCGGCGAGCGCGGCGGCGCGGGAGCGCGGCACGCGTACCAGCATCCGCTCCTGCTCCTCGGCGGCCGGGACCGGACCGAGCAGCTCGGCCCCGTCGGGCAGGCGGGCGGCGGCCAGCAGGTCGGCCACGGCCTCCGGGGTACCGGTGAGGCTGGCCATCCGGGCCGCCGGCGGGAAGCCGAGTTCGCGCCGGTCGGCCAGTTCCCGGGCCGCGAACCAGGCCGGGTCCCAGCGCAGCAGCGCCTGTACCGGCAACAGCGCGCCGTCGGCGACCACCACGACCCGGCCGCCGTCGGAGGCCGGGCGGGCCAGGGCGGCGGCGGCCAGCCAACGGCGCAGCGCCTCCTCGCCGGCGCGCAGGTCGGCCCGGGTGAGCAGGGCCCACGAGTCGAGCAGCAGCACGGCCCCGTACCCCCCGGCGGTCACCGGTTCGGCGCCCGGGGTGGCGACCACCAGGCCCGCGCCGCCCGGTACCTCGCCGAGCACCTCGTCCCGTCCGGAGGTGCGCACGGGCACGCCGGGGAAGGCCCGGCCCAGCTCCTCGGCGGTGCGGCGGGCGCCGACGACGGCCGCGCGCAGCCGCCGCCCGCCGCACTGCGGGCAGGCGTACGCGGCGGCGACCCGGCCGCACCAGCGGCAGCCGGGGATGGCGCGGGCGCCCGCGAGCGCGAGCGGACCGGAGCAGTGCGGGCAGCGGGCCGGGGTGCGGCACTGCACGCAGGCGACGGCGGGGACGTAGCCGCGGCGGGGCACCTGCACGAGCACCGGCGCGTCGGCGCGCAGCGCGGCGCGGGCCGCCTCCCAGGCGAGGCTGGGCAGCCGCGCGGTCGCGGCGGCCGGGTCGCGGGCGAGCTGCGGGTCGTCGCCGGTCGGTGTGACGAGCGGGGTACGTCGCCGCACCGTCGCCCGGTCCGCCACGATCTCCCGGGCCCATCCCGTCTCGACCAGCAGCTGCGCCTCGGCGCTGCGGGCGTACCCGCCGACCAACGCCGCCGCGCCGGTGAGCTGGGCCCGGGTCAGCAGCACCTCCCGGGCGTGCGGGTACGGCGCCCGGGGCTCGGCGTGCAGGTCGTCGCCGTCGTCCCAGATGGCGACGAGTCCGAGGCGCGCCACCGGGGCGAACATCGCGGCCCGGGTGCCGATCACCACGGGCACCTGGCCGCGCCGCGCGGCGAGGAAGGCCCGGTAGCGCCGGGACGGGCCGAGTGCGGCCGAGAGCGTGACGTGCCGCCCCGGACCGAGCACGGCGGTGAGCGCGGCGTCGAGCCGGTCCAGGTCGCGGGCGTCGGCGACCACCGCCAGGGCGCCGTGCCCGCCGCGCACGGTGGCCTCGATCGCCTCGGCATACCGGGCGGCCCAGTCCTCCCCCGCCAGCGCCGACCAGACCGCCCGGGGGGCCCGGCCGCCGGCCAGCGCGCGCAGGAACGCCGGGCCGCTGGGATAGTCGCGCCAGCGCCCGTCCGGGCCGGCGTCCACGCCGGCGTGGTCCGGCCGGGACGCCGGCTCCCCGGCCGGCTCGGCCGGTCCGTCGGCGCGCTCCGGCGCGGCGCCGGCCCGCGTTGCCGAGGCGGGCGCCGGGCCCGGCCCGGCGCCGACGTCGGCCGGCGCTCCCGCGGCGTCGGACGGCGCTACGGCGGCATCGGGCCGCGATCCGGCGGCGACCTCGGACGGCGCTACGGCGGCATCGGGCCGCGATCCGGCGGCGGCGTCGGACGGCGGTACGGCGGCAGCGGGCCGTGCCGCGACCTGCGACTCGGTACGCGCGTGCCGGGGCGGTACGGCCAGCCGGAGCACGTCGGCCAGGTTGCCGGCGTACCGGTCGGCGACGGCGCGGGCCAGCCGGGCGATCTCCGGTGCGAGCACCGGCTCCGGCGAGACGAGCCGTTCGAGGTAGGTCAGCCGGCCGTCGTGCGCCGAGGTCTCGGCGCGCTCCAGCAGCCAACCGTCGACGAGTTGACCGGCGAAGCGCACCCGGACCCGGGTGCCGGGCTGGGCGGTCTCCGCCAGTTCGCTGGGGACGAGGTAGTCGAACGGGCGGTCGAGGTGCGCGAGCGGTACGTCCACACAGACGCGGGCGATCGGCAGCCCAACCGCCGGCTGCCGATCGCCACGCCGAGAACTGTTCAGGCCCCCGCTACCGACTTCAGGTCCGCCGCCCGGTCCGTGTTCTCCCACGTCAACTCCGGCAACTCCCGACCAAAGTGACCATAGGCCGCCGTCTGCCGATACACCGGACGCAACAGATCCAA
>NZ_JBFAPK010000044.1:0-75434 GCF_040676675.1 Micromonospora sp. NPDC049559
GTGTACGGCTTGGAGGACGGGTTGGTTGTCGACGAGTTCGGTGAAGGTGTCGACGAGCCATTGACCGACGGCGGGGGTGTACTCGCTCGGCTTGAGCACGACGGCGTTCCCGGCGGCCAGCGCGTACGCCACGGTCGCGAT
Source organism: Micromonospora sp. NPDC049559 (assembly GCF_040676675.1). NCBI lineage: Bacteria > Bacillati > Actinomycetota > Actinomycetes > Micromonosporales > Micromonosporaceae > Micromonospora > Micromonospora sp. NPDC049559. The sequence goes on from NZ_JBFAPK010000044.1 coordinate 142, forward strand.
CGGCCCCTTCACCGGATAGTTCCACGGCGAGATCACGCCGACCACTCCGTACGGGCGGTATTCGAGGCGCCCGGCGAACTCGGCCACGACCAGGCGCGACGGCACGCGGCGCGGGCCGAGGACGCGCCTGGCGTTGCGGGCCGCCCAGTCGATGTGCTCGATCGCTCCCGCCGTTTCGACGATCGCCTCGGCGACGGGCTTGCCGCCCTCCCGGTGGGACAGGTCGGCGAGTTCCTCGATCCGCCGCGCCAGCACCGCCCGCCAGCGCAGCAGGCGCCGGCGCCGTTCGGCGAAGCCCAGCCCCTCCCACCAGCGCCCGGCCTCGGCGCCCCGCTCGACCGCGCGCTCCACGTCCGCCCTGGTCGCCACCGGAAAGCGGCCCACCTCCACCCCGGTCGCCGGGTGCGTGGAGATCAGCTCGCCGGCTTCGATCACGGGTAGGCCGGGAACGCGAACGCTCGTCATGCGCGGAGTGTAGGTCGGTACGGGCAGTTCGCCCGTCCGCGAATATGCGCGGCCGTCGCGCCTGGCAGCAAGTCCCAGGCCCGGCAGGCGGCCGGGGCTCGGCTGCCGGCCCGGCCGCATGCCCGGGCCGGGGTCGCCGCCGGGCCGGTCCCCGGCTAGTGCGGGTCGGCCGCGCCGGTGGCACCGCCGCCGACGTTGGCGTCCGAGAGCCGCGCGATCGTCGCCGTGGCCCGCCGTACCGTCCGCATCGGACCGGCCGGAATCACGTCGTCGAGGAAGCCGTACCGGCGGGCCACCTCGGCCTCGGTCGACTCGGCGTGGTGCCGCTCGGCCCGCGCGCGGGTCGCCCGCCACCAGTCCGCGATGTCACCCCAGCCGGGCGCCGACAGCGAGCCGCCGAAGTGCTGCACCGAGAGGGCGGCGACCAGGTTGGCGAAGGCGAGCCGACGGTCCAGCGGCCAGCCGGCGAGCGTACCGGTGGCGAAGCCCGCGCCGAAGACGTCGCCGGCGCCGGTCGGGTCGAGCGCGTCGACCGGTACGCCGAGCGCCGAGGCGGTCTCGCCGGTGCCGGAGTCCACCGCCATCGCGCCGTCGGAGCCGCAGGTGACCACGACGACCGGTACCCGCTCGGCGAGCCGGTGCAGCGCCTCGCGCGGCGTGTCGGCGCGGGTGTACCGCATCGCCTCCACGGAGTTCGGCAGGAACGCGTAGCAGTCGCTCAGCACGGCGAGCGCCTCGGCCGGCCAGGTGGCGGTGGAGTCCCAGCCGACGCTGGCGAAGACGAGAGTGCCCGCCTCGCGGGCCCGCCGTACCCAGGGCATCGGCTCGTGCCCGAGCCCGAGGAACGCGCCGCGCGCCGGGGGCAGCTCGCCGACCAGGCCGTCGGCGTTGAGCGGCGCCGGATGCCCGTGCGTGACCATGCTCCGGTCCCGGTCGTACGCGAGGGAGACGGTCACGGGGGAGTGCCAGTCGTCGAAGCGCCGCGACGCCGACAGGTCGATGTTCTCCTCTTTCAGCGTCTGCCAGCAGAAGTCGCCGTAGACGTCGGAGCTGAGCGGGGTACCCAGCCCGGTCCGCAGGCCGAGCCGGCTCGCGGCGACGGCCAGGTTGGCGATCCCCCCGGGGCAGGAGCCCATGCCCAGCGTGAAGACCTCGGTCCCCGGTGCCGGTACCGCGTCCAGGCCGGTGAAGATGATGTCCAGGTAGACGGTACCGGCGACGAAGAGGTCGAGACGGTCGTCGCTCGCGCGGTCGATGCGGTCGGACATTCGGCGATCATCCATCGGCGGGACGACCAGTGCAAATATGCTCGGCCGTCGGATCGGGGAGGGAGTGCGACGTGCGACTGGTGATCGTCGGCGGTGGCGGGTTCCGGGTACCGCTGATCTATCGGGCCCTGTTGCGCGAGCGCGGCCCGGCGCGGCCGACCCGGGTCGTCCTCTACGACCCGGACCCGGTCCGGCTCTCCGTCATCACCGCGGTGCTGCGCCAACTCTCGGCCGAGTCCACGGGAACGGCCGGATCGCTGGAAGCGGACGGGGCGGCGGGAGTGGGCGGGGCGGCGCCGGAGGTGACGGCCACCGGAGACCTGCCGGCCGCCCTGACCGGTGCGGACGTGGTCTTCGCTGCGCTGCGGGTGGGCGGGGTGCGCGGCCGTACCGTGGACGAGCGGGTGGCGTTGCGAGCCGGCGTCCTCGGGCAGGAGACGGTCGGTGCCGGTGGCATCGCGTACGGGCTGCGTACCGTGCCGGTGCTGCGCCGGCTCGCCGAGCTGATCCGCGAGCGGGCGCCCCGGGCGTGGACCATCAACTTCACCAACCCGGCCGGCCTGGTCACCGAGGCGATGGCCGAGGTGCTGGGCGACCGGGTGATCGGCATCTGCGACTCCCCGTCGGCGCTCGCCGGCCGGCTGGCCCGCGCGCTGCGGGTCGTACCGGAGCGGCTGCGGGTCGACTACGCCGGCCTGAACCACCTCGGCTGGGCGCGGCGGGCCCTGGTGGACGGGGTGGACCGGCTCGGTGAACTGCTCGCCGACGACGCGGCACTCGACTCGTTCGAGGAGGGCCGGGTCTTCGGGGCGCAACGGCTCCGCCGGCTCGGCGCCGTGCCCAACGAGTACCTGCACTACTACTACGACACCGAGGCCGCGCTGCGGTCCGTCCGCGCCGCGCGGCAGACCCGGGGCGAGTACCTGCGCGACCAGCAGGAGCGCTTCTACGCCGCCGCGGCGGCGCGGCCGGATGCCGCGCTGGCGCTCTGGCGGGACGCGCTGGCGCGGCGGGAGGAGAGCTACTCGGCCGAGGTGCGCCGGGCCACCGGCGGCGGCGAGCGGGACCGGGACGACGTCGTGGCCGGCGGGTACGAGAACGTGGCCGTGCCGCTGCTCGCGGCGCTGCGGGGTACCGCCCCGGCCCGGCTGGTGCTCAACGTGCGCGGCGGCGGCGCCCTGCCCGGCCTCGACGCCGGTGCCGTGGTGGAGCTGCCCTGCCTGGTCGACAGCAACGGCGCGCAGCCGCTGGCCGCCGCCCCGCTCGGCGAGCCGGAACTGGAGCTGGTCCGGCGGGTGAAGGCGACCGAGCGGCTGACCATCGAGGCGGCCCGTACCGGCTCCCGGAGCCTGGCCGCCGAGGCGTTCGCCGCGCACCCGCTGGTCGGGCCGGCGGTGGCCGAGCGGCTCGTCGCCGACTACCGGGCCGCCTCGCCCGAGATCGCCGAGGTGCTGGCCCGCCGGTAACATGATCGTTTCTCCCGGCCCGGGTCGGGACGGATGCACCTAACATGGCCAGCGACCCTCGGCTCGATGGGCGACCGGGGGGCGGCGAGCACCCGAGGCGATGGACAAAAGAGAATATGGCGAACAGCGGCAACCGCGGGGATTCTCGGCTGCGGCCGATCCTCACGCCGGATGAGCACGAGACCCGGCTCGCCCGCGGCGACATCTTCGAGCGTGGCGGCTACCTGGTGTGGCCCGGATGCAAGCTCAGCCAGCTCGTGCACCGGCGGCCGGAGGGCATCACCGCCCACCAGTGGAGCTCCGCCATCCGAGCCCGCTTCGACTTCGTCGTCTGCGACGCCACCGACTACACACCGTCCTTCGTGGTCGGGTTCGACGACCCGGCCCGGCGTACGGCCGGGGACCAGCGTGGCGACCGGATGACCAACGCGGTCTGCGAGGCGGTCGGCCTGGCGCTGGTGCGGATCGAGTCCACCGCGCTGACCGCCGCCGCGCAGGGGCGGCGGATCGTCGAGTATCTGCTGGACGCGGTCGGCTACCGGAACGCGGGCCTGCTCGACCCGGACGAGCCGGCCTACCCGGACGAGCTGTCGCCGGGCGGGGCGCTGGGCTACCGCGACATCATCGGCCGGCTGCCCGACGGGCGTACCGGCTTCGTAAACGACCTCGGCGCGGTCGCGCGGGCCGCCGCCGTCGACGCGTACGCGAGCCGGCGCCTGGCCGATCCGATCATCCGTGGGTTGCACGCCACCTGGAAGAACGGGCCGGCCGAGGGCTGGGGCTGGGCGGAGGTGCGCGACGGCGACTGCCTCTTCGAGCGGGTCCGGATCTGGCAGCACCGCTTCTCCTGCGGAGTCGATCCGGCCCGGCTCGCCGAGGACCTCGCCGCCGCCGCGATCGGCGAGCGGCTGATGCTGCTCGACCTGGCCGAACCGGAGCTGGTACCGCGCCAGGAGCTGAGCCGCGAATTCGAACTGCTCCGACAGCGGCGCGACGAGATGGAGACGGAATTCGCCTTCGACCATCTGATCTTCGAATAGCGGCAATCGGATTTTCGCCTCCGGGACCGGGCGGAACAATTGCGCCGCGGTCGCCGGTACGGGTGCGAACAACGCCGTAGCGGGCCGGACGGTGGCATTGGCGCGGGTCGTGCCGGTACCGGCGGTAACGGCACCCCGGGGGTCCGAACCGGCAGCAACCACGCGTACGGCGTGGCCGGGCGCTGGGCACGCGAGCGGCATCGGCGCTACCCTTGCCGGGCATAGCGAGCGAAAGCCTCGCCGAGCGCGGTGACGGTACGGGAGCGGCCGTTTCGGGTAGGAGGCGGGCGCCGCCCCGCCCCGTGGACCACCCCCTTCACGCCTGTCCCGAGCGGCCTCAGGGGCCCGGATCAACCCGGGTGTGTACTTGTTTCACGTATGCCGCCCCAGCCCTGACCTGCGCATCTACTGTGACATTCGACGGCAGTAGCCGATTGCGGCCATTCGTATTGTTCGGGGCCGCGTAGCCATGTCCTGTATCGAAAGAGGGAAAGGCTAACTCGATGTCCGAGTACTACGGAAATCAAACCGATCCCGGCGAAAAGCCGGCGCGGAAGAAGAGACGGCGGACGCGGCTGGTGGTCGCGGGGGCGGTCGTCGTCGGCGGCCTGGTGGCCGGCGGGGCGACCGTGGCCGGCGTGGGCGGGGGCGTGTCGGACCTGGATCTGACGGGCCTTTCCACGATGGTGGTCAGTGGCGACAAGAGCGACCCGAAGGTCGACCCGGCCAAGGACGAGTCCAAGGATCCGGCCAAGGAGGACCCGAAGGGCAAGGACGAGTCCAAGGACCCGGCCAAGGAGGACCCGAAGGGCAAGGACGAGTCCAAGGATCCGGCCAAGGAGGACCCGAAGGCCAAGGAGGACCCGAAGGGCAAGGACGACCCCAAGGGCAAGGACGACCCGAAGGATCCGGGTAAGTACGACCCGAAGGACCCGTCCAGCAAGGGCGACAAGTCCGACAAGGACAAGGGCAAGTACGACCCGAAGGGCGACAAGTCCGACAAGGACAAGGGCCGGAGCTACTACCCGGGGCAGGACCAGGCCGGCCGGAAGGACAAGGACAAGGCCAAGGACGACAAGGTTAAGGACGGCCAGGCCAAGGACGACCAGGTGAAGAAGGTGCCCTGCGACCCGGACAAGCTGATCACGGAGATCGTGCTTGCCAACGCCGACAGGGGTGGGACGTTGGAGCTCGCGTCGCAGTGCACCTACAACCTGGCGGCGAACAACCTGGTCACCTCGCTGCCGCCCATCGTGCAGCCGATCACCATCGCGGGTGGTGAGGCAACCAAGATCGTTCGCTCGGTCAGCCTGACCCAGTTCCCGACCCGGCTCTTCCAGGTCGCCAACGGGGGCGAGCTGACCCTTTGCAACCTGACGGTCCTCGGTGGCCAGCAGGTTGGGCCCGCCCCCGCCGCCGGCGGCGGAGCGATCCTCGTGCAGGCCGGTGGCGAGTTGAACCTGGTCGAGACCACGCTCGCCAACAACACCGCCCAGGGTCCCGGCGGGGCGATCCAGAACTTCGGCACGACGACCATCAGCAAGAGCCTGCTGGCCCGCAACAGCGCCACCGGCGCCGGTGGCGCGATCAACAACCAGGGGCTGCTGAAGATCGATGATTCGCAGCTCAACTACAACAACGCCACGGGCAACGGCGGCGCGGTGCAGAATCTCGCCGGCACGGTCATCGTCACGAAGTCCGAGATCAAGGGCAACCACGCGGCCGGCAACGGCGGCGGTGTCGCCAGCGGTGTCGCCGGAGCCACGACGACCACCACGGTCGAGGACAGCGCGATCTCGGAGAACACGGCCACCGGCAACGGTGGTGGCGTGAACACCGCCGGCACCGACAGCACCACGCTGCGGCGTACCAAGGTGCGGTTGAACAGCGCCGGTGCCGGTGGTGGCGTCGCCACGACCGGGACGGCGACCGCGGTGGTGGCGGACGAGAGTGAGATCGACTCGAACACGGCGACCACCGGCAACGGCGGCGGCCTGCTCAACGGCGGTGGTGGAATCGTGCTGCGGGGCAGCGAGGTCATCTTCAACCGGGCGCTCGGCCCGGCCTCGTCCGGCGGCGGCAGCTTCAACACCGCCCCCGGGTCGGTCACCCTGACCAAGTCCCGGGTCATCGAGAACACCTCGACGGTTCCCGCGGATGGCATCTCGGGCGCCGGTACGGTGACGGCCGACCACGAGACCGTCATCGTCAAGAACCGGTCGACCAACTGCCTGACGGCCTTCGCCATTCCGAACTGCTTCGGCTGACCCGACCGCCTGACGGTGGGGCAACGAGCAGCAGATAACGGGTAACCGCCTCCGGTGTCGTACGCGGCCGGTCGATCCGACCGGACCGGCGCGGCACCGGAGGCGTACCCGTGCGGCGGATCCCGGGCCCGTCCCGGTCGCCGGTTCACCCGTCCCGCCCGGCGGGCTCACCCGCCGCGCCCGCCCCGCTCGGCCGGCTGGCTCACCCGCCGCAGCCGGCCGGTCCGGCCGGGTCGTCGGCCCGGCCACAGTGGTAGACCTCCCGCACCTCACCGGCGACGTCGGGGATCCGCTCCACCCGCATCAACGCGATCCGCTTGGCCTCCGGCCGCCCCGAGTCGGGCGGAAACCGGATCAGGCCGGAGACGCCCGGATATCCCTGTCCCGCGTTCTGCCGCAGCACCTCGGCGTGGACCCCCACCGGGTTCACGGCCCGGGGCTCCCACGGCTGCTGCGGGCTGGCGTGCCGCAGCCGCGCGGCCAGGCTCTCCACCGCGCGGACCACCATCATCGCGGCGTCGTAGGCGAGGCTGACCCGCTCGCCCACCGGTGGCGCCGTACCGTCGACGCAGCGCGGCGGGTCGAGCAGGTCGGCCGCGCGGATCCAGTTCAGGAAGCTGCCCCGGCCGTTGTCGCCGGCCGCGCTGGCCCGGGCCAGCGCCGCGCAGGTGGCCAGGGACGCCTTCGACACGTACGTGAGGGGGATGTTGCCGGGCGCGGTGGCGCGCAGCCCGGGGTTGGCCATGTACCGGTTGACCGAGTCGTCGGCGAGCAGGTGGCGCGGCGGGTTGGCGCCGCACTTCTCCAGCTCGCGCAGGAACCCGTCGAACTCCGACCAGCGGCCGGCGAAGAAGAGCAGACCGGGGTAGCCGCACTCCTGGGTCAGGTGGCCGCCGGTCTGCCACGGCTGCGGCGGCGCCAGGCCGTCGCCGAACCGCTGTCGCAGCGCGTCGACCAGGGTGTCCACGTAGAGGTCGTCGGCGCGGGAGCTGCCCTCCCCGGTGGTGTAGTACACGTGCGCCTCGCCGACCCGCAGCACCTTGCGGGCGTACTCCGCCACGAGCGTCGCCTGGTCCGCGTTCGGCGCCGACATCTGGAGGTAGAGCTTGGACTGCTGGTCGATGCCGTCGGCCGAGAGCGTCGGCGCGAGGGCGGGCAGGCCGATCCGGTTGAGGTCCCGCAGCGCGTCGACGGTGGCCCGCCGGCTGTCCACCAGCCCGACCACGCCGAGCAGCGTCGGGTCGTCCCGGGCCAGCTCCGCGAGCATCCGTACGGTCCGGGTGGCGTAGCGCATCTGCCGGCCGCCGTTGGCGACCACCACCCGGAGCAGCGCCGCCCCCTCCGCGCCGGCCGACTCCTTGAGCAGCGCGTACTGCACCGCGGCCATCCCCTCCAACTCCTCGCGTTCGGAGACGTACGACTCCTCGCCGGGACCGGTGAGGGTGCCGGTCAGCGTGCCGAAGTAGACCAGGGTGAGGTACGGCCGGCGCCGCTCGCTGGCCTCCCACTCCTTCTCGGCGGCGGCGTTCTGCTGGAAGATCCGCTCCTGGACGCTGCGCAACCGGGGCTGGCCCGGATTGAAGACGTGCGCGGCGCTGTCGCTGTAGCCGATGCACTCGCCGTCGACCAGCTCGACCGAGATCCGCCCGGCGAACGGTCGCGGATGACAGCCCACCCCCCAGCGGGCGCCCACCCAGAGCGCCCCGGTCGCCACCAGGACGAGGGCGAGCGCCACGGCCAGGACGCGCCGGGCCCACCACGGCGGGTCGGGCGCGACGAAGCCGACGGGGCCGCCGCGCGGCTGCGGCCCCGCCACCGGCCCGTCGAGCCCCAGCACGATCAGCCAGGCGCCGGGCCGCCGCAGCCGGCGGGTCTCCGGCAGTACGTCGGCCCACTCGTCGTACGCCTCGTCGGCGTCGGTGAGCGGGCGCGACTGGGGCAGCTCCGGCGGCGCGGTATCGCCCACGGCGACCACGAGCAGCGGGTCGTTGCGCCCGGTCTCGTTGCGTACGTCGCCGAGCAGCCGGACGATGGTGTGCCCGGCGTCGCCGGGTGCCACGTTCGCCAGCACCAGCATGGGATAGGCGGTACGCCGCCAGCCGGCCAGCCGCCACGGTGGGCGCCGGTACGCCTGCCGCAGGTCCTCCAGGAACGCGTGCAGCAGCAGCTTGTTGACCTGTTCCGGCTGCTCGCCGTCGCGCCAGCCGGCGGTGAGGCGCTCGGCGAAGCCGAGGAAGGTCGCCGACTGCCGGGGCGCCAGGTACTGCTGGCGCATGAACCAGCGGTAGTGGCGGCCGAGCAGCGGTATCCGGCCGGAGATCGCGGCGCGGAACAGGACGCTGGGAATGGCCCGGCGGACCAGCCAGAGCAGGAACTGGGAGGCGGTGGCGACCATGTCGCCGCCACCACCGCCGGCGGTGGCCGCGAGCGGATCGGTGGCGGGCCGGGGCCCGTGCCGGTCGCGCAGGCGCCGGACCAGGGCCGCCCGGCTGTCGTCCAGGTCGAGGCCGTAGACCAGCGACTGGTGCATCAGCCAGTCCGCCAGCGGGTAGTGCCGGAACCGCAGCCGCTCCCCGCCGAACGCCTCCAGCGACAGCTGCCGGTAGATCGCCCGCAGCGTCGTCGGTACGTCGTTCTCCGGCTGCGCCGCCACGTCGATCAGTACGTGCGGTACCCGGCGCCGGTGGCCCTGGGTCGCGGCCCGGCGCAGCAGGGTGGTCACGTCGGCGGCGTCGCCGGAGCGGACCAGCCAGAACAGGGGGAGGCGCCGGTCGGTGCGCCGGGGCCGGCGCAGCAGCCGGGCGAGGAGGGCGAAGAACTCCTGCCCGCCGGCGGGGAGCCGGATCCGGTCCGGCGCCGGCTGATCCTGGGCGGCGAGGCCCGTCATCGCACACCTCCACCGTGGCCGAGCGTGACTTAACAGATGACCACAGTGTTCATCGCGGCGGCAATAGCCGGTCCGGAGGAGGCCTACGGCGGTTTTGCCAGGGAGAAATCGGGTTCGAGCGTTTTGCCCGGCCATGCGCGATATGTTCAGGCCCGAGGTTGGCGGGGGCGGGCGTCGCGGGCGCGCGTCCGGAGGGGACGGATGATGGTTGCCGTTGGCTACACGCTGCTCTGCGAGCAGAGCGGCCCGACGGAACTGATCGACTACGCGGTACGGGCCGAGGAGGCCGGCTTCGACCAACTGTTGATCTCCGACCACTACAACCCGTGGCTGACGGAGCAGGGACACTGCCCGTACACCTGGTCCGTGCTGGGCGCGGTCGCGCACGCCACCGGCCGGATCGAGCTGATGACGTACTCGACCTGCCCGATCCGCCGCTACCACCCGGCCGTGGTGGCGCAGAAGGCCGCGACCATCGGAGTCATCTCCCAGGGGCGCTTCACCCTCGGCCTCGGCGCCGGGGAGAACCTGAACGAGCACGTGGTCGGCGCCTGGCCGCACGTGGCGCAGCGGCACGAGATGTTCGAGGAGGCCGTGCAGATCATCCGGCCGCTGCTCGACGGCGAGGTGCTCAGCTTCTCCGGCAACCACTACGAGGTGCCCGAGGCGTACCTCTGGGACCGGCCGGAGCGGCCCGTACCGATGGCCATGGCCGCCTCGGGGCCGGAATCGTGCCGCCTCGCCGGCGAGTACGCCGATGGGCTGATCGCCGTGCAGCCCGAGCCGCGACTGGGCGAGATGTTCGACCGGGCCGGCGGCGCCGGCAAGCCGCGGTACGGCCAGCTCGCGGTCTGCTACGGCACGGACGAGGCCCACTGCCGCCAGGTGGTGTACGACCAGTGGCGGTGGTTCGGGCTGGGCTGGAAGGTCATGGCCGAGCTGCCCGAACCCCACTCCTTCGCCGCCGCCAGCCAGTTCGTCCGGGAGGAGGACGTGGCCGCCTCGGTGCCCTGCGGGCCCGACGTCGACGCGCACGTGGCCGCGTTCAAGAAGTTCGTCGACGCCGGCTTCACCCACGTCGGCCTGGTCCAGGTCGGCAACGGCGGCCAGCGCGAGTTCCTGGACTGGGCGGGCCGCGAGTTGCTGCCCCGGCTCCGCCGGCTGTAGCCAGGTCACGAGCCCGCGCGGCCGACGCCGGTCCCGCCACGCCGAAGGTCCCGCCAATTCGGAGGTCTCGTCACGTCGGGCTCGCGCGACGAAGATCGTGCTACTGCCCGCATGCAGGGGCCTCGGCGCGCCGGGGAAGGCCCTGTTTCCGGGCGGTAGCACGATCTCGCGACGGGCACGATCTCGCGACGGGCCGGACCGCGCGGCGGGCTACGGCGCGGTGAGCACCACGGGGCCGTCGGCGGTGACGGCGATGGTGTGCTCGGCGTGGGCGGCCCGGCTGCCGTCGGCGGTGACGACGGTCCAGCCGTCCGGGGCGGTACGGCAGCGCCGGTCGCCGCCCTCGACGAACATCGGCTCGATCGCGATGACCAGGCCCGGGCGCAGTTCGAAGCCCTGGTGGGGGCGGCCGGTGTTGGGTACGAACGGCTCCTCGTGCATGGCGTGGCCGACGCCGTGCCCGCCGAGCCCGTCGGGTTGCCCGTACCCGGCCTCGCGGGCGACGGTCTCGATGGCGTGCGAGATGTCGCCGATGCGGGCGCCGGGCCGGGCGGCGGCGATGCCGGCCGCGAGCGCCCGCTCGGTCGTCTCGGTGAGGCGCCGGGCGGATCCGTCGATCTCGCCGATTCCCACGGTGATCGCGGCGTCGCCGTGGAAACCGTCGAGTTCCGCGCCGAAGTCGATGGAGAGCAGGTCGCCGTCGCGCAGCACCCGTCGGTCGGGGATGCCGTGCACGACCGCGTCGTTCACCGAGAGGCAGAGCACGCCCGGGTACGGCGTCGGCGCCCAGGACGGGTGGTAGTCGCGGAACGACGACTTCGCCCCGGCGCTCGTGAGCATCTCGTCGGCGAGCGCGTCGAGGTCGCTCAGCCGTACGCCGGCCCGGGCCGCCGCGGCGACGGCCGCCAGGGTACGGGCGACGATCCGGCCTGCCTCGCGCATCACCGCGATCTCGGCTTCTGATTTCAGCTCGACCATGCCCGGTATTTTAATACCAGCACGAGTGCCGACACCCCGTCGACCGCGGACGAACGCGCGCGCGGCCCGCCCCTCGGGCCGGCGCCGCGACGAACCGGCGGCGCGGTCGCCGGTGCGCGTGCCGGGTTCGGCCCGAGGCGGCCGCCTCCGCCACGCGATCGGCGGCGGCCGGGTAACGACGGGCAGCACGGCCCGTCCCCGCGATCTAGGGCAAATCCTCGTGATTGGAGATCAACTCACGAGGATTTGCCCTAGATCGCCGGGGGGCTACGGCTGGAAGCGGTACCCCATGCCCGGCTCGGTGAGCAGGTGGCGCGGCCGGGCCGGGTCGTCCTCCAGCTTGCGGCGCAGCTGGGCCAGGTACTGGCGCAGGTAGTTGGTCTCCGACTGGTACTGCGGACCCCAGACGTCGTGCAGCAGTTGGCGCTGGCTGACCAGCCGGCCGGGGTTGCGGACCAGGATCTCCAGCAGGTGCCACTCGGTCGGCGTCAGCCGTACCTCCCGCCCGTCGTCCCCGCGCACGGTACGGGCGGCCAGGTCGACCGCGTACCGACCGACGGTCACCACGGGCGGGGTCTCGCCGGAGCCGCTGGTCCGCCGGGCCACCGCCCGGACCCGGGCGAGCAGCTCGTCGACGCCGAAGGGCTTGGTCACGTAGTCGTCCGCCCCCGCGTCGAGCGCGGCCACCTTGTCCTGGCTGCCGGCCCGGCCGGAGAGCACGATGATCGGGATGTTCGTCCAGCCGCGTAGCCCCCGGATCACCTCGACGCCGTCCATGTCGGGCAGGCCGAGGTCCAGCACCACGAGGTCGGGCGGATGGCTGGCGGCCAGGCGCAGCGCGGCCGTACCGTCGCCGGCCACCGCGACCTCGTACCGGCGGGCGCGCAGGTTGATCTGTAGCGCCCGCAGGATCTGCGGCTCGTCGTCGACCACCAGTACCCGCGTCATCTGCTGCCTCCCGCGTTCTCGGACGGCTCGGTCGAGGGGAGGCTGAGCACCATGGTGAGCCCGCCGCCCGGGGTCTGTTCCGGCACGAGGCCGCCCCCCATCGCCTCGGCCAGCCCCCGGGACAGCGCCAGGCCGAGACCGACGCCGGCGTGGTTGTCCCGGTCGCCGAGCCGTTGGAACGGCAGGAAGACCTGCGCCCACTCGCCCGGCGGGATGCCCGGCCCCTGGTCGACCACGCGCAGCTCGACCTGCCCGCCGTGCTCGCTCGCGGTCACCAGCGGCGGCCGGTCCGGCGGGCTGAACCGCAGCGCGTTGGCGACCAGGTTCACCAGCACCCGCTCCAGCAGCCCCGGATCGGCCCGTACCGCCGGCAGGTCGGTGGCCAGGCTCACGCGCACCGGGCGCGCCGCCTCCCCGAGTTCGTCCAGGGCGTGCGACACCGCGTCCTCGAGCCCGAGCGCCACCAGCGACAGCCCGAGCGCGCCGGCCTGCAACCGACTCATGTCCAGCAGGTTCGCCACCAGCCGGGCGAGCCGGTCCAGCGACTCGTCGGCGGTGGCGAGCAGCTCGTCCCGGTCGGCCTCGTCGAACTCGACCTCGGGGCTGCGCAGGCTGGTCACGGCCGCCTTCGCCGAGGCAAGCGGGGTACGCAGGTCGTGGCTCACGGCCGCCAACAGGGCCGTACGCATCCGGTCGGCCTCGGCCAGCGGCCGGGCGGTGGCGGCCTCCTCGGCCAGCCGCTCCTGCCGCAGGGCCACCGCCGCCTGCGCCGCGAACGCCTCGACGATGCGCCGGTCCCCGGCGGCGAGGACCCCGCCCCGCAGCACCAGCGAGAGGTCCTCGTCGACGCGTACCGTCACGTCCCCGGCGGCGGGGGTGCCGCACTGTTCGGCGCCGACGCCGGCCGCGATCCGCCACGCCCGCGGGTCGCGCTGCCGGTCCGGCCCGGACTGCGCCTCGGGCACCCGTTCCAGCAGGGTGACCGAGGTGAGCCCGAAGGTCTCCCGGAGCCGCTCCAGCAGCGCGGTCAGCGGGCGGCCGCCGCGCAGCACGCTGCCGGCCACGCTGGCCAGTGTCTGCGCGTCGGCGCCGGCCTGCGCCGCGTCCCGGGTACGCCGCGCGGCGAGGTCCACCACGGCGCTGACCGCACCGGCGAGGACGAGGAAGACCGCCAGGGCCAGCAGGTTCTCCCGCTCGGCGATGGTGAAGGCGTGCACCGGCGGGGTGAAGAAGTAGTTGATCAGCAGGGACCCGCCGAGCGCGGCGAGTAGCGCCGGCCAGAGGCCGCCGACCAGCGCCACGGTGATCACCAGGGCCAGGAAGAGCAGGATGTCGCTGGTCAGCGAGAGGCTGTCCGCCGCGAGCCGGAGCAGGTACGTCAGCAGCGGGATGCCGCCGACCGCCAGCGCGAAGCCGGCGACGCGGCGGCGGCGGGAGAGCGCGCTGGTGGGCCGGAGCGGTCGCCGCCCCCGGCCGATCTGCTCGTGCGTCACGAGGTGCACGTCGATCGGCCCGGAGTGCGCCACGGTGGTGACCCCGACGCCGGGGGAGAGGACCTGGGCGACCCGACCCCGGCGGCTGGCGCCCAGCACGATCTGGGTGGCGTTGACCCCGCGCGCGAACTCCAGCAGCGCCGCGGGGATGTCGTCGCCGGCCACCTGGTGGTACGTCCCGCCGAGGCTCTCCACCAGCGCCTGCTGGCGGGTCAGCTGGGTGGGGTCGGGTCCGGCGAGCCCGTCGCTGCGGGCCACGTGCACGGCGAGCAGCTCGGCGCCCCGGGCGGTACGGGCGGCGATCCGGGCGGCCCGGCGGATCAGCGTCTCGCCCTCCGGGCCGCCGGTCAGCGCGACCACCACCCGCTCGCGCGCCTCCCAGGTCTCGCCGATGCCCTGCTCGGCCCGGTAGCGGTCGAGCTGGTCGTCGACCTTGTCGGCGAGCCAGAGCAGCGCCAGCTCGCGCAGGGCGGTGAGGTTGCCGACCCGGAAGTAGTTGCCCAGCGCCGCGTCGACCTTGTCGGGACGGTAGACGTTGCCGTGCGCCATCCGCCGGCGCAGCGCCTCCGGGGTCATGTCGACCAGCTCGACCTGCTCGGCGCCGCGGACGACCTCGTCCGGTACCGTCTCCCGCTGCGCCACTCCGGTGATCTGCTCGACCACGTCGTTGAGGGACTCCAGGTGCTGGATGTTGACCGTGGTCAGCACCTCGATGCCGGCGTCGAGCAGTTCGTGGATGTCCTGCCACCGCTTGGCGTTGCGCGAGCCGGGCACGTTGGTGTGGGCCAGCTCGTCCACAACGGCCACCTCGGGGTGGCGGGCCAGCACCGCGTCGAGGTCCATCTCGGTGAACTCCGCGCCCCGGTAGGTGACCGGGCGGCGGGGCACGGTCTCCAGGTCACCGAGCATCTGCGCGGTGTGCTTGCGCCCGTGTGTCTCGACGAACCCGACGACGACGTCGGTGCCGCGCTCCCGGCGGCGGTGTGCCTCCTCCAGCATCGCGTAGGTCTTGCCCACGCCGGGGGCCGCCCCGAGGTAGATCCGCAGCTGACCGCGTGTCACGTCGTATCCCGTCGTCGTCCAGGGGGAAGGGGCCCTGTCCTCGCCCTCTGTACCACAGGGGCCCCTTCCCGACCGTTCTCAGCCTCGCGCCGGCAGTGGAAAATCACGGTCCAGGGCGAGGTTGAGCTCCAGTACGTTCACCGCCGGCTCGCCCATGAAGCCGAGCGCCCGGCCGGCGGTGTACCGGTCGACCAGCCGCCGTACCGCCGCCGCGTCGGTGTGCCGCTCCCGGGCGACCCGGGCCAGCTGGAGATCGGCGTAGGCGGGGCTGATGTCCGGGTCGAGCCCGCTGGCGCTGGCGGTCACCGCGTCGGCCGGTACCGCCGGGTCGGCCGGCGCGTTGCCCCGGACCGGGGTGACCACCCCGGCCGAGAGGTCATCACCGATCCTGGCGCACTCGACCGGCACGCCGTCGAAGGTCGCCAGGAACGGGGTCGCCGGGCAGGCCTGGTTCAGGCTGACCGCGCGGGTGACGGGGCCGGTCAGGCCGTCCCGGTGGAAGACCGCGAGCACCGCGCCGACGCCGTCCGGGGTGCAGAACGGCCGGCTGCCGTCGACCCCCTCGCGTTCGCCGACTTCCTTGCTCCGCGAGCAGACCTGGGTGAGCAGGCTCTGGGTCGCGTCGTCCGGGTTCTCGGCGAGCGTGTCGACGACGCTCTCCGGGCCGAGGTTGCTGGCGGCGGTCGAGGTCGGGTCGTACCCGTCCCCGGCGGCCGAGGGTCGGCTCTGGAAGTACCCGGGCAGGGCGTTGCCGTCGGCGTCGGTGAAGGACTGGCCGATGAGCCGGCTGCCGACCACGGTGCCGTCGGCGGCGCGGACCAGCGAGCCCTGGGCCCGGTCATGCAGGCCGGGTAGCTGCGCCACCGCCGTGATGACCAGCGGGTACGCCAGCCCGAGCGCCACGGTGGCGACCAGGATGGCGCGGAACGCGGCGAGATGCTGGCTGAGCCAGTTGGGGAGTCGCATCAGGAGATCCCTGGGATGAACTGGATGACGAGGTCGATGATCTTGATACCGATGAACGGGGCGACGATGCCGCCGAGCCCGTAGACCCACAGGTTGCGCCCCAGCAGGGCCGAGGCGCTGCTCGGCCGGTACCGCACGCCCCGCAGGGCGAGCGGGACCAGCGCGATGATGATGATCGCGTTGAAGATGACCGCCGCGAGGATCGCCGACTCCGGGCTGTGCAGCCGCATGATGTTCAGCGTGTCCAGGCTCGGGTACACCCCGGCGAACATCGCCGGGATGATCGCGAAGTACTTCGCGATGTCGTTGGCGATGGAGAACGTGGTCAACGCGCCCCGGGTGATCAGCAACTGCTTGCCGATCTCGACGATCTCAATCAGCTTCGTCGGGTCGGAGTCGAGGTCGACCATGTTGCCGGCCTCCTTGGCGGCCGTGGTGCCGGTGTTCATCGCCACCCCGACGTCGGCCTGGGCCAGCGCCGGCGCGTCGTTGGTACCGTCACCGGTCATCGCGACCAGCCGACCGCCCTCCTGCTCCCTCTTGATCAGGGCGAGCTTGTCCTCCGGGGTCGCCTCGGCGAGGAAGTCGTCCACCCCCGCCTCGTCGGCGATCGCCTTGGCGGTACGCGGGTTGTCGCCGGTGATCATCACGGTCCGGATGCCCATCCGGCGCATCTCGTCGAAGCGCTCGCGCATGCCGGACTTGACCACGTCCTTGAGGTGGATCACCCCGAGCGCGCGGGCCGGCCGACCGTCGACGCGCTCGGCGACGACCAGCGGGGTGCCGCCGCTGCCGCTGATCCCGTCGACGATGTCGCCGATCTGCTCGGTGGGGTGGCCGCCGTTGTCGCGTACCCACTTCATCACCGCCGCCGCGGCGCCCTTGCGGATCTGCCGCAGCGAGCCCTCGCTGCCCTCGTCGACGGTGACCGTCTCCGGGCCGAGGTCGACGCCGCTCATCCGGGTCTGCGCGGTGAACGGTACGAAGGTGGCGTGCGGGATCAGGCCCGCCTCGCGCTCCCGCAGCCCGTACCGGTTCTTCGCGAGCACCACGACCGAGCGCCCCTCGGGGGTCTCGTCGGCGAGGCTGGAGAGCTGGGCCGCGTCGGCCACCTCGGCCGCCTCGACCCCCTCGACCGGGACGAACTCGGCGGCCTGCCGGTTGCCGAGCGTGATCGTGCCGGTCTTGTCCAGCAGCAGGGTGTTCACGTCGCCGGCAGCCTCGACCGCCCGGCCGCTCATGGCGAGCACGTTGCGCTGCACCAGCCGGTCCATCCCGGCGATACCGATCGCGGAGAGTAGCGCGCCGATGGTGGTCGGGATGAGGCAGACCAGCAGCGAGACCAGCACGATGCCGGTGACGCCGTCGCCGTTGATGGCGGCGGTGTCCGGCGCGGCGGCCTGGAAGTGCTTCGAGAAGATCGCCAGCGGCTGGAGCGTCACCACGGCCAGCAGGAAGATGATGGTCAGCGACGCGAGCAGGATGTTGAGGGCGATCTCGTTCGGCGTCTTCTGCCGGTTGGCGCCCTCGACCAGCGCGATCATCCGGTCGATGAAGCTCTTGCCGGGCTGCTGGGTGATCCGTACGACGATGCGGTCGGAGAGGACCTTGGTGCCGCCGGTGACCGCGCTGCGGTCCCCGCCGGACTCCCGGATCACCGGTGCCGACTCGCCCGTGATGGCGGACTCGTCGACGCTCGCGATCCCCTCGACCACGTCGCCGTCACCCGGGATGAACTGGCCGGCCTCGACCACGACGACGTCGCCCATCGCCAGCTCGGGGGCGGCGACGGCCTCCTCCCGGTACGCCCCGGGCCGGGCGCCGGGCGACCAGCCGACCAGCCGGGTGGCGACGATGTCCTTGCGGGCCTGCCGCAGGGTGGCCGCCTGCGCCTTGCCGCGCCCCTCGGCGACGGCCTCGGCCAGGTTGGCGAAGAGCACGGTCAGCCAGAGCCAGACCGTGATGGCCCAGGCGAAGAAGGTCGGGTCGGCGACGGCCAGCACGGTGGTGAAGACCGCGCCGACCTCGACGATGAACATGACGGGGTTGCGCCAGAGCGTCCTCGGGTCCAGCTTGCGCAGCGCGTCGGGCAGCGAGCGGAGCATCTGTCCGGGGTCGAGCAGTCCGCCGCCGACCCGCCCGAGGGATCTGCCGCCGGCGGGCCCGCCGGAGGGGGCGGGTGCCAGGGGAGTAGCAGTCATTTCTTCTTTCCTCAGATCTTGTTTCCGCAGCGGTGCTCTCACAGGCCCTCGGCCAGCGGGCCGAGGGCGAGCGACGGCAGGAAGCTGAGCGCGACGAGGATCAGGACCACGCCGACGACCATGCCCACGAAGAGCGGCTTGTGGGTCGGCAGCGTCCCGTCGGTGGCGGGTACGGGTTTCTGCCGGGCCAGCGAACCGGCCAGGCCGAGCACGAAGATGATCGGCAGGAACCGGCCGAAGAGCATGGCCAGGCCGAGCGCCGTGTCCCACCAGGGGGTGTTCACGGTGATGCCGGCGAAGGCCGAGCCGTTGTTGTTGCTGGCCGAGGTGAACGCGTAGAGCACCTCGGAGAGCCCGTGCGGCCCGACGTTGAGCGCCGTGGAGTTGTTGCCGGTGGCGAAGGCGGCGGCGGTACCGATCAGGACGAGCGCCGGAGTGATCAGGAAGTAGATCGAGGCGAACTTGATCTCCCGAGCGCCGATCTTCTTGCCCAGGAACTCCGGCGTCCGGCCGACCATCAGGCCGGCGACGAAGACCGTGATCACGGCGATGATCAGGATGCCGTAGAGGCCGGAGCCGACACCGCCGGGGGCGATCTCGCCGAGCTTCATGTCGAGCATCGTGATCATGCCGCCGAGCGCGGTGTACGAGTCGTGGAACGAGTTCACCGCGCCGGTCGAGGTCAACGTCGTGGCCGAGGCGAAGGTGGCCGAGTTCGACACGCCGAACCGGACGTCCTTGCCCTCTATCGCCGCGCCCACGGCCTGCGGCACCGTACCGTGGCCGGACAGCTCGAAGACGTTGATCAGCGCGATGCTGCCGATGGCGAGGATCGCCATCACCGCCGCGATCGCGTACCCCTGCCGGTTCTGGCCGACCATCCGGCCGAAGACCCGCGGCAGGCTGAACGGGATCAGCAGGATCAGGAAGATCTCGAACAGGTTGGTCCAGGTGGTGGGGTTCTCGAACGGGTGCGCGCTGTTGACGTTGTAGAAGCCGCCGCCGTTGGTGCCCAGTTCCTTGATCACTTCCTGGCTGGCGACCGGACCGCCCGTGAGGTGCTGGGTCGCGCCCGCCACCGTCGCCGCGTCGGTACCGCCGGAGAGGTTCTGCACGGCGCCGCCGGCGATCAGCACGATCGCGCCGACCACCGCGACGGGGAGCAGGATCCGGATCGTGATCCGGGTCAGGTCCACCCAGAAGTTGCCCAGCCGCTCGCTGCGGCTGCCGGCGAAGCCGCGTACCAGGGCGACCGCGACCGCGATGCCCACCGCGGCGGAGACGAAGTTCTGCACCGCCAGGCCGGCCATCTGCACCAGATGGCCCAGGGTCGACTCACCTGAGTACGCCTGCCAGTTGGTGTTCGTGACGAACGAGACCGCCGTGTTCCAGGCGACGTGGGTGGTGACCGGGTCGAAGCCGAGCGAGAGCCAGAGCTTGTCCTGCAGCCGCAGGAACGCGTACAGGAACAGCACCGAGATCAGCGAGAAGGCCAGGACGCCGCGGGCGTACCCGCCCCAGGTCTGCCCGCCGGCCGGGTCGACGCCGATCAGCCGGTAGATCCCCCGCTCGACCCGGCTGTGCCGGGTACCGGAGACCACCCGGTACAGGTAGTCGCCGAAGGGCCGGTAGGCCGCCACGACCAGGGCGACCAGCACCACTATGAAGATCACGCCCGCGGTTGTCGTACTCATCTAGAAACGCTCCGGGAACAGCAGGGCGGCGACCAGGAAGACGGCCAGGACGGCCGCCACGATCAGGCCGACCAGGTTGACCACGTTCACAGCCGTTCCACCGCCCGGACGAGCAGTGCCATGGCCGCGAACAGTCCCACTGTCAGCAGCACGAACAGGACGTCGATCACCGAACGTCTCCTCGAAGTCGGAAGGGGCGACAGCAGCGGCCGGCTGGCGGCCACGGATTCATGGAAGCGCGCCCGACCTGTGGCGGTGACGTGTTCTGACGTTCTCGCTACGCCCGTGGCCGGCTTCTTGACGCCCCCTTGACGGGGATCCAGATGGACGCGCGCTCCGGCGCAGTGGCCCGCGTCACGGAGGCGCGGAGCGCGCCCCGGGGTACCGGGGGCGTAGCTTGGTGCGGCTGTGATCAGGCCGGTCCGCGGCGTCCCGCCGTCGGGACGGGCGAGTTCGGCGGTGCCACCGGGGAGAGGATCGATGGAGACCACGGAGGACCTCGCGGTACCGGCGGTGGTGGAGACTCCCCGCCCGCCCCAACCGGACGGCCCCCTGGCCCGGTGGCTGCTGCGGCACCAGGTGCAGCCGGTCGGGCCGGCGGCCGGGGAGGCCCACGCCGAGCCGCACGCCTGGTGGAAGGTGATGTGCCTCACCGGCGTGGACTACTTCTCCAGCCTGGCCTACGTACCGGCGATCGCGGCGCTGGCGGCCGGGGCCGTCTCCCCGTTGGCGACGCTGCTGATCGTGGCGCTGACGCTGCTCGGGATGCTGCCCATGTACCGGCGGGTGGCCCGGGAGAGCCCGCACGGCGCCGGCTCGGTCGCGATGCTGGAGGACCTGCTGCCGTTCTGGTGGGGCAAGCTCTTCGTGCTGGTCCTGCTCGGCTTCGTCGCCACCTCGTGGATCATCACGATCACCCTCTCCGCCGCGGACGCCTCCGTGCACGTGGTGGAGAACCCGTACCTGCCGGAGTTCCTGCACGGCCACCAGGTCGCCCTCACGGTCGCGCTGCTGCTGGTGCTCGGCGGGGTCTTCCTGCTCGGCTTCAGCGAGGCGGTCGGCGTGGCGATCCCGCTCGTTGCCGTCTTCCTCGGCCTCAACGCCGTGGTGGTGGTCGTCGGGCTGGTCGAGGTCTTCACCACCCCGGGCGCACTCGCCACCTGGGTCTCCGCCCTCGGCGACGGCGGCGGGGGGATCGGCGGGCTGGTCGGACCGGCGGTGCTCGCCTTTCCGCTGCTGGTGCTCGGCCTCTCCGGCTTCGAGACCGGGGTGAGCATGATGCCGCTGGTCGCCGCGGACGGCGCCGACGCCGAACAGCGGCTGGCCGCGCGGGTCCGCAACACTCGCCGGCTGCTGACCACCGCCGCGGTCGTGATGAGCGGGTACCTGCTGGCCAGCAGCCTCGTCACCACCGTGCTGATCCCGGCGGACCAGTTCCAGCCCGGCGGCGGCGCCAACGGCCGCGCCCTGGCGTGGCTCGCCCACGAACAGCTCGGCGAGGTGTTCGGCACCGCCTACGACCTCAGCACGATCGCCATCCTCTGGTTCGCCGGCGCCTCGGCGATGGCGGGACTGGTCAACATCGTGCCCCGCTACCTGCCCGGCTACGGAATGGCCCCCGAGTGGGGTCGGGCCGTACGCCCGGTGGTGCTGGTCTACACCGCGATCTGCGTAGTGATCACGATCGCGTTCGGCGCCGACGTCAACGCCCAGGCCGGCGCGTACGCCACCGGCATCCTGGCCATGATGGTCTCCGGCGCCTTCGCGGTCACGGTCTCCGCGTTCCGGCGCCGGCACCGCCCGGCCACGGCCGGCTTCGGGGTGCTGACCGCGGTGCTGCTCTACGCGCTGGTCAGCAACATCGTCGAGAAGCCCGACGGGATCGCCATCTCGGCCATGTTCATCGCCGGCATCATCGCCGTCTCGCTGATCTCGCGGGTCTCCCGCACCACCGAGCTGCGGGCCGACCGTATCGAGTTCGACCCGACCGCGCGGCGGTTCGTCACCGACTCGCTCGCGCACGACGCGGCGCTCAACATCATCACCAACCGGCGGCAGACCGGCGACGCCGCCGAGTACGCCGGCAAGGAGCGGGAACAGCGCGGCAACAACCCCGTACCGGGCGGTGCCGACGTGCTCTTCCTGGAGATCGACGTGGTCGACCCGTCCGACTTCAGCGACGTGCTGACCGTGCGCGGGGTGGAGGTCGACGGGTACCGGGTGCTGCGCGCCGGCTCCCCGGCCGCGCCGAACGCCATCGCCGCGATCCTGCTCGCGCTGCGCGACGCCACCGGCGTACGGCCGCACTGCTACTTCGCCTGGGCCGAGGGAAGTCCCCTGGTGCACCTGTTCCGGTACCTGCTCCTCGGCCGCGGCGACACCGCCCCGGTGGTACGGGAGATCATCCGCAAGGCCGAGCCCGACCCGGAGCGCCGGCCCGGCATCCACGTCGGCGGCTGACCGGCCTGACCGCCGGGTCGCCCCGCCGTCCGGGTGATCCGGCGGCGGGGCTTGACTTCGAGCGTACTCGAACTGAGAGGCTGAGCCGGATGCGCTGCAACCGGTGCGCGCCGGCCGGCGCCAGGCTGCCATCGGGTGCACGCCGTACCCGGAGCGGCGCCGCGACCGCCCGGAACCGCGCGCCGCGACGGAGGGAACGGCTGTGAAACTGGGCCTGCACTACTGGAACTACACCACCCCGCGCGAGCCGGAGCTGATCGCCCCGACACTCGCCCGGACGGCGCAGATCGCCGAGGAGGCCGGCGTCGCGTCCTTCACGGTCATGGACCACTTCTTCCAGATGGACGCGGTGGCGAAGGCCGAGGAGCCGATGCTGGAGGCGTACACCACGCTCGGGTACGTGGCCGCCCGGACCGAG
Source organism: Micromonospora sp. NPDC049559 (assembly GCF_040676675.1). Lineage (NCBI taxonomy): Bacteria > Bacillati > Actinomycetota > Actinomycetes > Micromonosporales > Micromonosporaceae > Micromonospora > Micromonospora sp. NPDC049559. The sequence goes on from NZ_JBFAPK010000044.1 coordinate 22,922, forward strand.
CGGATGACGCTCGGCGTGCTGGTCACCGGCGTGATGTACCGGTACCCGGGGCTGCTGGCCAAGACCGTCACCACCCTGGACGTCCTCTCCGGCGGCCGGGCCCGGTTGGGCCTCGGCGCCTCCTGGTACGAGCGGGAGCAGCGCGGTCTCGGCGTCCCCGTGGTGCCGGTGGGCGAGCGGTTCGAGCGGCTGGAGGAGACGCTCCAGATCTGCCTGCAGATGTGGAGCGACGACAACGGCCCCTACCGGGGCAAGCACTACCAGTTGGAGGAGACCCTCTGCGTACCGGCGCCGCTGCGCCGGCCCCGCCCGCCCATCATGATCGGCGGGGGCGGGGAGAAGAAGACGCTGCTGATGGTCGCCCGGTACGCGGACTCGTGCAACGTCTTCGACATCGGCGTGGCCGAGGTGGGCCACAAGTTCGACGTGCTCCGGGCGCACTGCGAGGCCGAGGGGCGCGACTACGACAGCATCGAGAAGACCGTCGGGATGCGCCAGCCGGCCCTGGCCGACGTGGACGCCTTCCTCGCCAGCGTGCGCGCGTACGCCGCGCTCGGGGTGACCGAGATCCAGGTGATGGCGGACCGGCACCCGGTCGAGTTCATCGAGCAGATCGCCGAGCGGGTGCTCCCGGGGCTCGCCGAGATCGGCTGACGGATCGGGCCGTCGGGTGACCCTGGCCGGCGTTGGGCGATCGCCTAGGCCGACTGCCCGGCCAGTTCGCGGACCACCTGGGCGAAGCCGCGCACCAGCGGACTGTCGGCGCCGGCCGGCCAGGCGAGCGCGACCCGCAACGGCGCCACGTCGGTCAGCGGTACCCAGGCGAGGTCGGGACGGGCGTAGTACCGCGCCATGCTCTCGGGTGCGAAGCAGATCGCCGTACCCTCGGCCACCTGCTCCAGCATCTCCTCGACGTTGTCGTTGGTCGGCCCCCAGCGCGGGCTGGACCCGTCCGGGCGGGGATTCACCGCCCACCAGTCCACCCACTCGCGGGGCGCCCGCTCGGTCCAGAGCAGCGGCTCGTCGTTGGTCTCCAGGATCGACACGCCGTCGCGGCCGGCCAGCCGGTGCCCGCGGGGCAGGCCGACGACCCGGCCCTCGGCGTGCACCACCTCGACGTGCATCCCGGCGAGATCGGCGGGGAGCCAGACGAACGCGACGTCGACCCGGCCGTCGCGCAGCGCGGCGGCCTCCTCGCCCCAGTCGAACCGCTTGGGCTCCACCCGTACCTGCGGGTAGCGGCGGGCGAACTCGGCCCGGGAACGGGTGGTCAGCTCGCCCGCGCCGCTCGCCTCGAAGCCCACCCGCAGCACGCCGGTCTGCCCGCGCCGGTGCCGCTGCGCGGCGGCCGTGACGCGTTCGACCTGCCGCAGCGTGCGGCGCGCCTCCGCGATCACGTCGCGGCCGGCGGCGGTCGGGGTCACGCCACCGGCGTGCCGGTCGAACAGCCGCACGCCGAGTTCGGCCTCCAGGTTGCGCAGGGCGTACGAGAGGGCGGGCTGGCTGACGTAGAGCCCCTGGGCGGCCCGGCCCAGGTTCCCCGCCTCGTCGATCGCCACGAGGTAGCGCAGCTGGCGCAGCTCCATGCCGGCATCATAAATCCCGCTTATGGCTCGAACGATCTTCTGTCTTGGACCCGCCGGGGCGCCGCTGGCCACACTTTGAGCAGCTCAGCCGCTCGTCCAGCGGCTGCGACCCGCGACACCGGAGGCCCAGATGTCCACCGACACCCCGTCCACCCGCCGCCCGACCGGTCGGGTCTGGCTGATCACCGGCGCCTCCTCCGGCTTCGGCCGCGCGATCACCGAGGCGGCGCTGCGCGCCGGCGACACCGTGGTGGCGACCGCCCGCCGCCCGGAGACGCTGAAGGACCTCGTGGCGGCGTACCCCGACCGGGCCAGCGCCGTCGAGCTGGACGTCACCGACCCGGGCCGGATCGCCGCCGTCGTCGCCCAGGTGATGCTCTGGTACGGCCGGATCGACGTACTGGTCAACAACGCCGGCCGGGGCCTGGTCGGCGCGGTCGAGGAGACCACCGACCGGGAACTGCGGGATCTCATGGAACTGCACTTCTTCGGCCCGGCCGCGCTCACCCGGGCCGTGCTGCCGCACATGCGCGGCCAGGGTTCCGGCGCCGTCGTCCAGCTCAGCAGCATGGGCGGCCGGCTCTCCTTCGCCGGGGTCTCGGCGTACTCGGCCACCAAGTTCGCCCTCGAAGGGTTCTCCGAGGCGCTCGCCGCCGAGGTCGCGCCGTTCGGGATCAAGGTGCTGATCGTCGAGCCGGGGGCGTTCCGTACCGGCTTCAACGGCGCCGGCGCCCTGCTGCGCTCCCCGGCCCTCGACGCGTACGCCGACAGCGTCGGCGCGGTGGCCGCGAACCTGACGGCCGACGACGGCCGCCAGCCCGGCGACCCGGCGCGGGCGGCCGAGGCGATCCTCGCCGCGCTCGACGCCGACCCGACCCCGCTGCGCCTGCCGCTGGGCAACGACGCCGCCGACGCGATCTCGGCGAGCCTCGACCGGGCCCGCGCCGAGTTCCTGGCCTGGGAGCCGGCCGCCCGCGACGTGGACTTCACCGCCGCCGGCTGAGCGGACGGACCCCGGTGGGTACGCCGGACCCTGCCGGCGTACCCACCGTTCCCGGTCAGAGGAACTTGTGCGACGCGTTGTTGTTGGCGGTCACCGTGAGGTTCGCCGAGGTGTAGGGCCGGATGTCCTCGTAGCGGCCGCCGTAGTAGCTGTTGACGTAGACGCGGACGGTCCGGGAGCTGAGGTTCAGCGCCGAGGCGGCGTTGTTCTTCATGCACTGGTACTGGCCGTCGTCCGGGGACTTGAACTCGTAGCAGCCCGGCTGGGTGCTGCCGTAGTTGTCGATCGACGTGGTGAAGTCCGAAATCGACCCCTCGACGCCGTAGCCCCAGTAGAAGCAGATCTCCCCGCCCTCGCACACGCCGTTCCGGGTGGCGGCGGACGCGACCGTCGGGGTGACCCCGACCAGGGCCGCGGCTCCCGCCACCGCCACGAGCGCGTGCGTGATCGTTTTCCTGAAGGTGAACACGTTCCCGTCCTCCCGTCCCGCTCAGCCGCAGTGCTGGTTGTAGAGGATCTTGTCGACCTGGATGCCGGCCATCCCGCCGAAGTCGACGCAGCGGTGGGACATGTCCACCCCGGCCGGCGTGTAGACGGGTCCCGCGTAGTACGCGTAGTTGCCCTGGTCGCAGCCGACGCTGGGGCAGGCCGGCCAGGCGTATCCGGACGGCCGGATCTTGGCGAGCGAATTCCGGTACTCGCCGTAGGCGTCGCCGGAGTGGTTGGCGACGAGGCAGTTCCGCCTGGCGGTCGACGAGTAGTAGACGTCCAGGTACATGTCGATCCTGTCGGTGTACTGGTTGCCGACCGGGTGGTGCCCGACCAGCGCGTACGAGGATCCGCACGGCCCGGCCATGATGGACGCCCCGCCACCGCTGTCGGCGGAGGCCGGGGCGGCGAACCCGAGCAGCAGGGCCGCCACCGCTCCGATGATCGACAAGTTTCGCCGCGTCAGGAATCTCCGCATCGCTCGCTACCTCCGTGTCTTCCTCCCCCGGGGAGACTTCCCGGGAGACGGGTTCGTGGCCGCGGCACCGGATCCCCTCCCTCCGGTGTCACGCCCCCTCACCGAACAGCAGTGACCCGCCCGGCGGGTGGAATCCGACCGAATCCGACCGCCGCGGTACGCGCGGCGCCCCGACGCGCCCGGCCAGCAAATGTCGCAAAGTTGGCGAAGGTGACATCACCCGACGCGGCGGTGGTTAACCTGGGCTCGCCCGAGACCCCCCTCGGTCAGGAGCCGAACCATGCCGCCTGCGCGGGAACCGGCCCGCCCGCCCGCCGACGCCTTCGCCGCGCTGCCCGACCCCGGCCAGGCCGGCACGCTCGACGAACTGGTCGAGCGGCTGCGCTGGTTGAAGGTCTGGGCGGGCGACCCGTCGTACGAGTCCATCAAGGACCGGGTCAACGCGGCCTGGACCGACGCGGGCCGGCCGGTCGGCGAGCTGGCCCGGAAGACCACGGTGGTGGACTGTTTCCGGCGCGGCCGACGGCGGTTGAACACCGACCTGGTGGTCGCGGTGGTGGCGGCGCTGCACCCCGACCCGGGGTACGTCGCCCAGTGGCGCCAGGCGCTGCGGGTGGTCGGCGGGGAGGCCCGCGCGGCGACCCAGGTACGGGTCCAGGACGCGCTCCCACCGGACCCGGCCGAGTTCGCCGGCCGTACCGTGGAACTGGCGCGGCTGCGCCGGGCGGTGCGGCAGGGCCGGCGGGCGGGCGCCGCGGTGACCTGCGCGATCGAGGGGATGGCCGGGGTCGGCAAGACGCTGCTCGCCATCCACGCCGGGCATTTCCTCGCCCGCGAGGAGCCGTTCGAGCGGGTGCTCTTCGTGAACCTCCGGGGATTCCACCCCGACCCCGCCCAGCCACCCGCCGAACCGGCCGCCGTCCTGGACGGCTTCCTGCGGCTGCTGGGCGTACCGGGGCACAAGATCCCGTACGAGCTGCCGGCCCGCGCCTCCGCCTACCGCGAACGCGTCGCCGATCACCGGGCGCTGGTGATCCTGGACGACGCGGCCGACGCCGAACAGGTCCGCCACCTGCTCCCGGGATCCCCCGGCTGCCTCACCCTGGTCACCAGCAGACGCGGCCTCGGCGGCCTGCCCGACGCGACACACCTCACGGTGGACGGCTTCACCGCCGTGGAGGCCGAGGCGTTCCTGCGGCGGGCCGTGCCGGACGTCCCGGTGGGCCCGGACCCGGACGCCGCCGCCCGGATCGTCCGGCGCTGCGGGCATCTACCGCTGGCCGTCGGACTGATCGCCGGACACATCCGCGGCCGGTCCGGCTGGACCCTGACCGACCACGCGGACCGGCTCGACGAGCGGCACCGGGACCGGCGCCTGGACGACCGGGTCGAACTCGCCCTGGACCTGTCCTACCGGCACCTCGCCGCCGACCAGCAGCGCCTGCTGCGGCTGGTGGCGCTGCACCCCGGGCAGGACCTCGACGCGTACGCCGCCGCGGCGCTCGCCGGCACCGACCTGCCCACCGCCGAGGCGCACCTGCGGCGGTTGCGCCGCGACCACCTGCTGCAGGACGCGACCCCGGGCCGGTACGCCCTGCACGACCTCGTCCGGTCCCACGCGGCCGGTCGCGCCGCCGACGAGGACCCACCACCCGCGCGCCGGCAGGCCCTGACCCGCCTCCTCGACCACTACCTGGCCACCGCCGCCACGGCCATGGACACCCTGTTCCCGGCCGAGGCGCACCGCCGGCCCAGGATCGCCGCGCCCGCCACCCCGGTGCCCGACCTGGCCGAACCGGGCGCCGCTCGCGCCTGGCTGGACGCCGAGCGGCACACCCTCGTCGCGGTCGCCGTGCACGCCGCGACCCGGGGCTGGCCGGCGCACACCGTCCGGCTGTCGGCCACCCTGTTCCGGTACCTCAATGGCGGGTACAACGCCGACGGCCTGACCGTCCACGAGCACGCCCAGCGGGCGGCCGGCGACCTCGACGACCCGCGCGGGCAGGCGCACGCCCTGACCAACCTGGGGGCCACCGAGGTGCAGATGGGGCGGTTCGAGCCGGCCGGCCAGCACCTCCAGCGGGCGCTGACCCTGCACCGGCGGGTCGGTGACCTGGTCGGCCAGGCCCGCGCCCTGACCAACCTCGGCATCCGGGCCGCCCGGTTAGGTCAGTACGGCGCGGCGGCGGAACACCACGAGCAGGCCCTGGTCCGGTACCGGCAGGCCGGCGACCCCACCGGTGAGGCCCGCGCACTGGGCAACCTCGGCTTCGTCGAGGGACGGCTGGGGCGGTACCGGGCCGCCGCCGAGCGCTACGAGCAGGCCCTGACGCTGTGCCGGCGGGCCGGCGACCGTACCGGCGAGGCCTCCGCGCTGGGCAACCTCGGCGACGTCGAGGTGCGGCTGGGCCGGTACGGTCCGGCCGCCGAGCACATCGAGCAGGCCATGGCCCTGTACCGGCAGCGCGGCGACCGCGACGGCGAGGCCTGGACGCTGGACAGCCTCGGCATCCTGCACACCAGCCTCGGCCGGCCGGACCGCGCGGTCGAGCAGCACCGGCGGGCGCTGGAGTTCTTCCGCGACAGCGGCGGTCGGGACGGCGAGACGTACGCGCTCAACGGGCTCGGCGAGGCCGCCCACGCCGCCGGGCGGCCCGCCGAGGCCGTGACCCACCACGAGGCCGCGCACGCCCTCGCCCTGGAGATCGGCGCCCTCGACCAGCGGGCCCGCGCCCAGGCCGGCCTCGGCCAGGCCCGGCTGGCGCTCGGCGACGAGGCCGGGGCACAGCGGCACTACGCGGCGGCGCTGGACCTCTACGCCGAGCTCGGCATGCCGCAGGCCGAGCAGGTCCGCGCCCAACTCGCCGCGATCACCGAGACGAGCCCGGTCCGTCGGTGACGGTCCGGGCTTCCTCGCCTCGGCGCCCGCCACCGCCGGTCAACCTAGATCCCACCCCACGGGTCCTTCGGGTCGAACGGTATGTAGACGCCGTTCCCGCTGTCCAAGTGGTACACCGACCGGTAGGCCGGCACGGCGGCGGTGCTGCGGATCAGCTTGTCGCCGGGAAGCAAGACGCTGATGTTCCACGGTTGTCCGTTGACCAACGCCTCGACCGCGATGGACCATTCGAGGTAGGAGCGCTTGGTCAACCCCTCTATCGACATTGGGACGGCCTCACCGGGCGCAACCTGCACGACCTTTTTCGCGAAAAAATCCCCACCCAGCTTGTTCTCAAGTCCGTCGTAGGTCCGCGCGCGCGGCTTGGGGGTGTCGAGGTCGAACCCGACCGCGGTGATGTCGAGATTGCCCGCCGGCGGGTGCCAGACGAGGGTGCCGCTCAGTGGGGCGGCGCGCTTCGTCACCTCGGCGTACATGTTCTTGATGACCACCGGCTCCGGGCCGCAGCCGGTCGCGATCAGCTTCAACGGCGTACCGGCGTTGTACTGCGACCGGACCGGCTGGTACTTCGCCAGCACTTTGTCCGGATCGAACTCGTTGTTCGCGTTGAGCGCCGGAAGTATGGACGGCAGGTTCTCGGCGGTTGCCCACCAGGTCGACCCCGGGGCTTCGAAGTCGTACGAGAGGGCGAGGCTGAGCGGCGGGCCGCCCGGCCGGCAGGGCTGGTTGGGCACGAGCTTGCCGTCGGAGAGGACGGGGGCCGGCGTCTCCTCCGGCGAGTCGGGCCAGATGGCGTTCGCCACCTTCTCGCCCAGCGGGGTGAAGACGGCGCCGACGGCGGCCAGCGCCACCGCAGCCAGCGCGGCGAGAAGCTTGGTCCGGAACCCGCTCATTCGTCCCCCCTGCGGTCCGTCCGGCGTGGCCGGCGCTCCACCCTCGGTCTGGTTCGTTGACATTGCCGGTTTCCCCCGCGTCGTCCAGTGGTCGAGCGGAGTCTATGCGGGACCGTCCCGCCGGCGGGACTCGGCGTCGCCGACCGGGCGCGTTCAGCCGCTGGGGAGCAGTTTCTTCTGGACCTTGCCCATGGCGTTGCGGGGCAGCCGTTCCATCAGGTGCACCCGCCGGGGTCGCTTGTGTACGGCGATCCGCGAGGCGACGAAGTCGATCAGTTGCGCCTCGGTCACCGACTCGGCCACCACGTACGCGACGACCTGCTGGCCGAGGTCGGGGTGGGGCGCGCCGATCACCGCGGCCTCGCGTACGGCCGGGTGGGCGAGCAGCGCGTTCTCGACCTCGCCGGCGCCGATCCGGTACCCGCCGCTCTTGATCAGGTCGGTGGAGGCGCGGCCGACGATGCGGTGCCAGCCGTCGGGGCCGACGGTGGCGATGTCGCCCGTGCGGAACCAGCCGTCCGGGGTGAACGCCCGCTCGTTGGCCTCCGCCGCGTTCCGGTAGCCCCGGAACAGCACCGGGCCGCGCACCTGCAGCTCGCCCGGGGACTCGCCGTCGGCCGGTACGGCCGTGCCGTCGTCGCCGACCAGCCGCGTCTCGACCCCCGCCAACGGCAGGCCGACGTACCCGGGCCGGCGTTCGCCGTCCGCCCGGGTGCTGATCGTGATCAGCGTCTCGGTCATCCCGTACCGCTCCACCGGGCGCTGCCCGGTCAGCTCGCGGAGCAGCTCGAAGACCGGGACCGGCAGGGGCGCGCTGCCCGAGACGAGCAGCCGCGCGGAGGAGAGCGCCTGGGCGGCCGGCGGTACCGCGCAGACCCGCGACCAGACCGTCGGTACGCCGAAGTAGAGCGTGCCGCCCGCGGCGGCGTACGCCTCCGGCGTGGGCCGGCCGGTGTGCCGCAGCCGGGAGCCGAGCCGCAGCGGGCCGAGCGCCCCCAGCACGAGCCCGTGCACGTGGAACAGCGGCAGGCCGTGCACCAGCAGGTCGTCGGGGGTCCAGGCCCAGGCGTCGGCGAGCGCGTCCAGGTCGGCGGCGATGGCGCCGTGCGGGATCAGCGCGCCCTTCGGCGCGCCCGTGGTGCCGGAGGTGTAGAGGATCAGCGCGGTCTGCTCGGCGGGCGGCTCCGGGTAGCTGGTCGACGAGCGCGCGGCGAGGTTGATCGGCGCGACCGGTACCGGGAGACCGTGCAGCGCCGGCGCGGCGGCCTCGCGGGGCGCGACGAGCAGCAGCGCCGCCCCCGAATCGCGCAGTACGTGGTCCCGCTCGGCCGGGCCGGCGTCCGGCGGCACCGGCACCACCGGTACCCCGGCGATCAGGCCGGCGACGACGCCGACCAGGGTCTCCATGCTCGCGGTCGCCCAGACGGCCACCGCGTCGAGGCCGGCGATGCGGTCGGCGGTGGCGGTGGCGGCCCCCAGCACCGCCTCGCGGGACGCCGTCTGGTCCGCTATCTGGATCGCGTCGGGCCGGTCACCGAACGCCCCGGACAACGCCGGCAGCAACATGCGGGTGCTCCTTGCTTGGGGTGTCGACGAGGGGCGCGCCGCGGCGGGCGGCCCCTCCCTGTTCACCGGCCGGTCCAGGTCGGCGGCCGTTTGGCGGTGAAGTCGCGTACCGCCGCGCGGAAGTCGGCGCTGCCGTAGACGCGGGCCACGACGTCGTCGCAGTCCACCGTCGCCACGGCGGCGCGCCGGAGCCGGCGCAGTGACTCCTTCGTGGCCCACATCGTCAGCGGGGCGTGCCCGGTCAACCGGTCGACGGCGCGCCGGAGCGCGTCGTCCAGCTCCTCGGTCGCCTCGCCGACGAAACCGGCGGCGTGCAGCTCCTGCCCGGTGTAGAACCGGGCGTTGAGCAGCAGCTCCATGGTCCGGGCCGGGCCGAGGTGGTGGACCAGCAGCGCGTACGTGGGCATCGAGAGGCAGTTGCCCAGGGTCCGGGCGACCGGGATGCCGAAGCGGGCGTCCGGGGTGGCCAGGCGCAGGTCGCAGACGGCCGCGAGGGCGAGCCCGGCGCCGACGCAGTAGCCGCGGATCACCGCCACGGTCGGTACGTCGACCGCCTCCAGCCGCTCCAGCACCTCGGTGATGCGCCGCTCGTACGCCACCCCGTCGGCGCCGCCGTCGAACTCGGCGAACTGGGCGATGTCGGTACCGGCGACGAACGCCTCCGTACCGGCGCCGCGCAGCACCAGCACCCGTACCGTGGCGTCGGCGTCGGCGCGCTCGCAGGCGGCGTAGAGCCCGTCGTACATGGCCCAGGTCATGGCGTTGCGCTGGGCCGGGCGGTCGAACGTGACCGTGAGGACCGGGCCGGCCTGCTCGACGACGAGTTCCGCCCCGGCGGGGACGCCCTCGTTCGGGGGCGGGGACACGGGCTACCTCCGCGGGACACCGGCGACTGCTCCGGTGATTGTAGGCTTGTCTACAAAAGACGACGACGTGGGACCTGATCGGGGAGGGCCGCCGTGGCGGCAGTGGAGCAGGCCACCGGCGCGGACCGGGCGGCGGTGCGGACCGCACGGCGCATCCTGGCGCCACCCAGCCTCTCCCAGCTCGCCGCCGACGCGGTCCGCGCGATGATCTTCACGGGCGAGCTACGGCCCGGCGACCGGGTGGTGGAGAACCGGTTGACCCAGCAGCTCGGCATCTCCCGCCCGCCGCTGCGCGAGGCGCTGCGGGTGCTCGAACAGGAGGGACTGCTGGTCCAGCAGCCCCGGCGCGGCGTCATCGTCGTCCCGATCACCCTGCACGACGTGTACGAGATCTTCACCCTCCGCGACCAGCTCGAACGGATGGCGGTCGAGCTGGGCGTACCGGTCCGCGACGCCACCCGGCTCGACCGCTGCCGCGCCGCACTGGCGGAGATGGCCGAGGCGGCGCGCGCCGGCGACGCGGCGGCGGTGACCGGGCACGGCTTCGGCTTCCACCTGGCGCTGGTGGGGCTGGCCGGGCACGGGCGGCTGGAGGAGGCGTACCGGTCACTCTCGTCGCAGATGCGACTCTGCATGGGGCTCAACCAGCGGGCCCGGCGGGACCGCGAGGACCTGCTCGGCAACGTCGAGCGGCACGGCGCCCTGCTCGCGGCGGTCGAGGACGGCGACCCGGCCACGGTGCTGGCGGCGCTGGACGGACACGGCCACCGGACCTTCGTCCTGGCGCTCGGCGACACGCTCGGCGGGCGTACCCCGGCGGCCGAGGCGTGGCTGGCCCGCCTCGCCACCGCGTCGTCGACCCGCTGAGTGCCGTGCTTGGAACAGGCGAACTGTTCAACTCTCGACGATGTGCGGGTGCGCTGCTAATGAGGTGCCCGCTCCCACCTGGCCGCACCCCCTGCTGTTACTTCTTGTCCCCGGCCACGTAGACGCCTCGGCCTGGCTGGCCGTACACCAGACCTCGAGCCTTGAGCTGGATCATGGTGAACCGGATGACCGTCTCCGAGACTTCGTAGATCTCGCACAGCTTGCTCGTGCTGGGCAGCCTGTCGCCAGGCTTCAATACACCTGACTCGATCTGTCGGGTGATGTCGTCGGCAATCTGCTGGTACAGCGGCTCGGCCACGCGTACCTCCTCCCAGCGTCAAGACAACACGCCGGGGGAGACAACAAGCGATACGGGGTATCGTAGCGATACTGGGTGTACCGGGTAACGTAGGTTGCGATCCCTGTGAGGTGCAGATGGTCCGCTACGACGAGTACCTGATCCATGCCGCATTGACCCTCGCCCGGCGACATCGACCGGTGTGGTCATGGCGGCGCTGGCGCCGAATCTGCCGCTGCGGCTCTGAGCTGCCATGCCGAGCCCGGCACCGCGTACCTCTCAATCGAGGTCACTGGCCGGGGGAGCGGTGATGCTGCGTTACCTCGCCCAGGAAGCCGTGGACGGTCACAAGCCCGCCCGACCCGAATGGAATTGCGGCACGTGCTTCCGGACATGGCCCTGCGATCCAGCCAAGGCGCGGCTACGCGAGCGGTACGGCAGAGATCGGATCGGTCTGTCGATCGAGATGGCTGATCAACTCTTCATCGCCACTGCCGATCTCTATCTGCGCCTGAACCGGACCGACATCAACCCGACCGAGCTGCACGCTCGGTTCATCGCTTGGACGCGCTGATGGGGATCCTTCGGCGTGGTGACGAGCCGATGCACTACGAGGACGGATCGCACCGGTGGGTACCGCCTGATCCGGACATGGACCAGGAAGCCTGGGAGGTCAGCGTCCGGGCGCACCAGGAGAAGCACCGGGAGATGTTCGGTGCGAGGCCGAAGGCGACCCGGGACGGCCCGGCGACGTGACCAGATCTGCGGGCGCGTCGGCTGCGGGTGGGTAGGCGCGGAGGTCGTCCGAGGTGGCCTACCTTGGCGGCGTGGATTTCGCGGAGTTCGACAGGCTGGTCGAGCCGTTACGTGAGCGGTCGGCAAGGATGGTTGCCGCACATGACTTTCCGCTGATCGAGGCACGTACGGCCACGGACGACGAGATCGCCAGCGCGGAGCGGGCGCTCGGCGTGGTGTTGCCGGCGCGGTACAAGGCCTTCATGGTGCGCTACGGCGGCGGTCAGTTCGGATTCGTGGATCTACTGACGGTTCCTGGGCGAGGAGCCGACGGCGTCGACGACATCGTGTCGGTCAGTCGCGGCGAGTTCCCCGACGGATCCTTCCTGGCGGTGGCGCCGGTGGGCACCGGGGATTACTGGGGCTTTCCCGTCACCGACGGCCGGTGTCACGACGAGGTGTGGTTTCGCTTCCACGACGCCGGCGAGCCGACGAAGGAGGCGGCCGACTTCCTGGAGTTCGTCGCGCGACGCGGGGTCAGGTCCTGACCGATCCCTGCTACCGAAAACCTTCAGGCGACCAGGGCGTCGCAGCGGCGTACCAGCTCGGGCAGGACCACCCCGAGCGGCGCATCGAGGCAGAGCGTGGCGTGGTGGTCGCCACGGGTCTGGCCGCGGTTGACGATCGCCACCGGGATGCCGAGCTTCGCGGCGCGCAGCACGAACCGGCGGCCGGACATGACCGTCAGCGACGAGCCGAGGACCAGCAGCAGCCGGGCCCGTTCCACCAGCGCGAAGCACGCCTGGACCCGCTCGGCCGGCACGGTCTCGCCAAAGAAGACCACGTCCGGCTTGAGCATGCCGTAGCCGCAGGCCCGGCAGTCGACGGTACGGAAGGTCCGCTCCGCTGCCTCGGGCAGCTCGACGTCGCCGTCCGGGTTGACCTCCAGCGCGCCGAAGTCGAAGCCCGGGTTGGCCCGCCGCAGCCGCTCGTCCAGCTCCTCCCGGGTGCTGACCTCGCCGCAGTCCAGGCAGATCACCTGGCCGAGGCTGCCGTGCAGCTCGATCACCTCGCGGCTGCCGCCCGCCTGGTGCAGGCCGTCGACGTTCTGGGTGATCACGCCGGTGACCAGGCCGAGCCGCTCCAGTTGGGCGACCGCCCGGTGCCCGTCGTTCGGCTCCGCCCGGGCCATGGTGCGCCAGCCGACGAAGCTGCGGGCCCAGTACCGCCGCCGGGCCGCCTCGTCCCGGGTGAAGGTCTGGTACGTCATCGGGGTGCGCCGCAGCAGCGCGCCGTCCGGCCCCCGGTAGTCCGGAATGCCGGACTCGGTCGACAGTCCCGCCCCGCTCAGCACCACCACGTCGCCGCCGGCCAGCAGCCGAGTCAGCGCACCGTACCGCTCCTCCACCACGAGACCATGCTGCCTCAGCCAACTCCGTGCGGCGAGGCCGGCCGCCCGGGGTGACGCAGGTTACCCGGGGCGCGGAGCTACTTCGGCGTCTTGTCGAGGGTGCCGCTGACGTAGCGCAGGTCGCTCATGCGCAGGTCGTCGGCCTCGAGGGGTGGCAGGTCGTTGGCGGCGAACAGGTCCCGGGTGCTGATCGCGTCCAGCGTCCAGCCGAGGCCGGTCAGGTAGGGGGCGGCCTCGTTGCGCGCGCCGAAATATCGCAGCCTCGCCATGTCGGTGTCGAACCCGTGCGCCCGCCAGCGTTCGGAGATGCTGTCCAGGCCCTTCCGCGTCCGGTCCTCGTCGCCCGGTCGCGGGTTGGGCCTGCTTTCGGTGGCCACCCGGCTCCCCGGCGCGCTGAGTTCGGTGACGGTGTCCAGCAGGCGATCCTGGGCCTCGGGCGGCAGGTAGCCGAGCAGACCCTCGGCGCTCCAGGCGCTCGGCAGGGCCGGCTGGAACCCGGCGGTACGCAGCGCGGCGGACCAGTCGTCGCGCAGGTCGACCGCGACAACCCTCCGGTCGGCGGTGGGCGCGGCGCCCAACTCGGCCAGTGTGCGGGTCTTGAACTCGATGACCCGCGGCTGGTCGACCTCGTACACCACGGTCCCGGTCGGCCAAGGCAGCCGGTACGCGCGCGAATCCAACCCCGCAGCCAGGATCACGACCTGCGTGATCCCCGAGTTGGCCGCGTCGAGGAAGAACTCGTCGTAGAACCTGGTCCGCACCTTGGCGCCGTCGATCGCCACCCGGTCGACCAGGTCGTCGGGAGGCAGTTCGCCGGACGCCAGCCGGGTGAGGAGGTCGATGCCGACCGCCCGGACGAGCGGTTCGGCGTACGGGTCGTCGATGATCGGGCGATCCGTGCGGGTCGCGATCGCCCGGGCCATCGCGGCCATGGTCGCGGTCGCGCCGACGCTGGACGCCAGGTCCCAGTCGTCTCCGTCGTGCCTGGTCGAAGTCACGTTCCGCCTCACCCTTCTCCGGACTTGGACTGGTGATCAGCGGACCGTAACGGACATTCCCGTCCGTCCGCCTAAAATGGGAGCGGTGATCGCTCGCTTGCCTCGGAACCAGCGCTCCGACGCCCGGGACAACCGCGACCGCATCCTCGACGCGGCCCGCGCGGTGTTCGCCACCGACGGCCTGGACGTGCCTGTCCGGGAGATCGCCCGACGCGCGGAGGTCGGGCCCGCGACCCTCTACCGTCACTTTCCGACCAAGGAGATGCTGGCCGCCGAGGCGTTCGCCGCCCAGGCGCTCGCCTGGCGATCCGCCCTGGACGAGGGGCTCGCCGACCCCGATCCCTGGCGCGGATTCCGCCTCGCCGTCGAGAGGCTCTGCGAGCTACAGGCGCGTGATCGCGGCTTCACCGCGGCGGTCAAGTCCACCTTCCCGCGCGCGATGGACTTCGCCGCGATGCGCACGTCCTCGCTGACCCGCGCGGCCGCACTGATCCGCCGCGCCAAGGACACCGGCCGCCTGCGCCCCGACGTCGTCCTGGAGGACCTGATCCTCATGATCATGGCCAACGACGGCATCCGCGCGAGTACGCCGGCGGCACGGATCGCGGCCTCCCGGCGCTTCGCCGCACTCATGATCCGGGCGTGCGAGGCCCCGCCCGGGTCCGCACCGCCGCCGGTGCCGCTACCGACGCCCGCGGTGTCGGTACCGGGAAAGACCCCTGACCGGACCCGCGCTACCCGCGGGCGGTGAGGGAGAACTCGCCGTACTCGGCGACCGGGGTGAAGCCGAGGCCGGTGTAGAGGGCCACCGCCCGCTCGTTGTCGGCCCGCACGTTCAGCGCGACCCGCTGCACCGTGCCGAGCAGCCGCCGGCAGAGCGTCGCCACCGCCGCCCGAGCCAGCCCCTGCCCGCGTACCCGGGGATGGCTGGTCACGTTCCCCAGCGCGGCCACCCGGTAGCCGGGGGACCAGACGTGCACCCCGGCCACGGCCAGCAGCTCGCCGTCGCGGCGCACCCCGACGTACTGGCCGGTCCCCAGCATGCGCGGGTCGAACCAGTTGCCCGGGTAGGCGGCGGCGTAGAGCGGCAGCAGTTCCGGCAGGTCGGCCGCGGAGAGCACGACGGCGGCCGGGTCGGCGGGCGGCAGCCGGTCGGGGTCGGTGAGCGCCATCTTCAGGTGGGGGCCGTGCGACTCGACCGCGAAGCGGTCGGCGAGCCGAGACTCCGCGCCCGGGCTGAGGTGGGCGTGGCAGCGTACCGGCAGCAGCGGCAGCAGCCCGTCGACCAGGGCGGCCAGCCGGTCGGCGTGCTCCGGCCGGTCCAGGGCGAGCAGGGTGGGCGGGTCGGACCCGTGGTAGAGCAGCGCGACCGAGTCGCCGTGGCGGTACCAGGTCGTGTACGGCCAGAAGAAGTCGTCGAGGTCGCCCAGCTCGTACGCGTGCAGCGCCAGGTCACGGGAGAGTAACTCGGCCAGCTCGGCCCGGTCGTGCACGCTGTTGATCGTCATGACTGGCATAACCTATCGGGATCACGTGATTCGACCGGCCCTGGGGAGGGTGTGCGGATGGAGCGGCTTCGAGGCATCCGGCGCGGTACCGCGCTGACCGTGGGGGCGCTGCTGCTGGCGTTCGGCGCGGCGGCCTGCGCCAAGGAGGACACCGGCGGTACGACCGACAGCGGCGTGAAGCTCGTGCACGCCGGCAAGCTCACCACCTGCACGCACCTGCCGTACTCGCCGTTCCAGTCCAAGGACGCCAGCGGCAAGGTCGTCGGCTTCGACGTCGACCTGATCGACCTGGCCGCCAAGAAGCTCGGCGTCACCCAGGAGATCGTGGACACGCCGTTCGAGGGCATCAAGTCTGGTGCCGACCTCAACTCGGGCAAGTGCGACGTGGCGGCGGCCGGCATGACCATCACCGACGAGCGCAAGAAGGTCATCGACTTCACCGACCCGTACTTCGACGCCACCCAGGCGCTGGCCGTGCCGGCCGGCAAGCCGTACAAGACGCTGGCCGACCTGAGCGGCAAGCGGCTCGGCGTGCAGGGCGCGACCACCGGCGAGGACTACGTCAAGCAGCAGAACGACCAGCAGGGCTTGAAGATCACCATCGTGTCGTACAAGGATCTCGGCTCCGCGCAGCAGGCGCTGGCCACCGGCCAGATCGAGGCCGCGGTGGGGGACCTGCCGGTCTGGAACGAGTACGTGCGCGCGAACCCCGGCAAGGTGGTCGTCGCGAACGGCTTCGACACCGGTGAGCAGTACGGCTTCGCGGTCCGCAAGGGCGGCAACCCCGAGCTGCTGAAGACGATCAACGAGGCGCTCGCGGCGGCGCGGGCCGACGGCAGCTATGACAAGATCTACGAGAAGTGGATCGGCGCGAAGCCGGCGAGCTGACCAGCGACGTAGAGGCTGACCCGGGGGCGAACGGCGGTACGGCCTGCTCGCCCCCGGCGACCCGGGAAGGGACTGGGAGGCATGGCAGGACCCGACACACTGCCGGAACGGCCCGCGTCCGCCGGTGCCGCCCCGGCACCCGTACGGCGGCGGCTCGGGCGCCGGCAGCGGCAACGCCTGGCCCGGCTGGCCGGGTACCTGGTCTTCCTGCTGTTGCTGGCGGGCGTGGCGGCGGCGGCCGACTGGGGCCGGCTCGCCGACGCGTTCTTCCGGCTCGACGTGGCCCGCTCGATGTTTCCCGAGGCGGTCACGGTCGCGCTGCGCAACACCATCTGCTACACCCTGTTGGCCTTCGCCTTCGGGCTCGTGCTCGGCCTGGTCCTGGCCCTGATGCGGCTCTCGTCGGTGCCGCCGTACCGCTGGTTCGCCACCGCGTACGTCGAGCTGTTCCGCGGCCTGCCGGCGCTGCTGGTGCTCTTCATGGTCGGCTACGGCGTGCCGCTGGCCTTCCCGGACCGCGAGATCCCGGGCGGGGTGTACGGCTCGGTCACCGTCGGCCTCGGCCTGACCGCCGCGGCGTACATGGCCGAGACGCTGCGCGCCGGCATCCAGGCCGTGCCGAAGGGGCAACTGGAGGCGGCCCGCTCGCTGGGCATGTCGCATCCCCGGGCCATGGTCTCGATCGTGCTGCCGCAGGCGTTCCGGATCGTCATCCCGCCGCTGACCAACGAGATCATCCTGTTGACCAAGGACACCTCGCTGGCGTACGTCCTGGGCGTGACGGCCTCCACCATCGAGCTGACCAAGTACGCCGGCGACGCCCTCAACACCCGGGTCAACCCGACCCCGCTGGTGGTGGCCGGCCTGCTCTACCTGGTGGTGACGCTGCCGCTGTCGCAGCTGGTCCGGTGGCTGGAGCGCCGGGCCGCGAGGGAGAGGTGAACCGGGTGCCCGCCATCGAGATCCGTGGTCTGCGCAAGTCGTTCGGCCGGCTGGAGGTGCTGCGCGGCATCGACCTGTCGGTGGAGACCGGCGAGGTGGTCTGCGTGATCGGCCCCTCCGGCTCCGGGAAGTCCACCCTGCTGCGCTGCGTCAACCTGCTGGAGCAGCCCTCCGGCGGTACGGTGCACGTCTCCGGCGTCGAGGTCACCGACCCGGACTGCGACATCGACGCGGTCCGCCGTCGCATCGGCATGGTCTTCCAGCAGTTCAACCTCTTCGGCCATCTCACCGTCCGGGAGAACCTGACCATCGCGCAGCGCCGGGTGCTGCGCCGCTCCCGCGCCGAGGCGGCCCGGATCGCCACGGCGAACCTGGACCGGGTCGGGCTGGCCGACAAGGCCGACGCGTACCCGGCACAGCTCTCCGGCGGGCAGCAGCAGCGGGTCGCCATCGCCCGCGCGCTGGCGATGGACCCCGCGCTGATGCTCTTCGACGAGCCGACCAGCGCGCTCGACCCGGAGCTGGTCGGCGAGGTGCTCGCCGTGATGCGTTCGCTCGCCGCCGACGGCATGACCATGCTGGTGGTGACGCACGAGATGAGCTTCGCCCGGGAGGTCGCCTCCCGGGTGGTCTTCATGGACGGCGGCACCGTGGTCGAGTCGGGTCCGCCGGCCGAGCTGTTCGGCGCGCCGAGCCAGGCGCGTACCCGGGAGTTCCTGCACCGGGTGCTCGAACCGACCCGGGTCAGCGAGGCCGAGATCGGCGCGCACCACTCAACGGGCGCCTGAGGACTGTCCCAGCTCCCGGACCACGGCCACCGGGCACTCGCTGTGGTTGATCAGCTGCTGGCTCACCGAGCCGAGCAGCAGCCCGGTGAAGCCGCCCCGACCACGGCTGCCCACCACGACCAGCTGCGCCGCCCGGGCCGCGTCGGCCAGCACCACCGACGGGTTGCCGGCCACCACCTCGACGTCGACCTCGACGCCCGGGTACCGCTCCCGGCGCGGCGCGAGCAGCTCCCGCACGGCGGCCCGCTCGGCGTCGTCCACCTCGGCGAGGTTCAGCTCCGGCGACCGCCACGGCACCGACGGCGGCGTCCAGGTGCGCACGACCCGCAGCGGCACCCGGCGGGTGGCCGCCCGGTCGAGGGCGAAGTCCAGCGCGAGCAGCGAGTACCGCGAGCCGTCCACGCCGACCACCACCGGCTCCTTGCGCCGGGGCTCGCCGCGCACCACCACAACCGGGCAGTGCGCGTGCGAGGAGACCGCGACGGCGGTGGAGCCGGCCAGCAGCCCGGCGAACCCGCCGTGCCCCCGGTGGCCGAGCACCACCAGCGCCGCCTGCGCGGACCGCTCCAGCAGCAGGCCGCTGGCCGGGCCGTCGGCCACCTCGCCGCCGACCCGTACGCCCGGGTGGGTGGTGGCGGCCTCGCTCTCCACGGCGCGCAGCATCGCCTCGACCTCGCGCCAGGCGACCTCGTCGTGCCACCCGCCGGGGCCGATGCCGGGCGCCATCGCGCTGCCGAAGTCGACCCACTCGAAGACGTAGAGCAGCCGCACCGGCTGGCCGGTGCGGGCGGCCTCGTCCAGGGCCCAGTCCAGCGCGGCGCGCGCCGGGTCGGAGCCGTCGAAGCCGACGAGGATGGGATCGGTCCGCATGGTCGCCTCCGCTACGAGGGGGTCGATTCGGCGGAGCGGCCCCGCCAGCGCCACTCGGCCACCATGGGGGCGTCCTCGCCGTAGCGGCGGGTGTGGTCGCGGCATTCCTGCCGGGCGTCGGCCATTCGTTGGCGTAGGTGGGCGGCGGTGGGGCCGAGGCCGGGTACCCGGTCGATGACGTCCATGACGAGGTGGAAGCGGTCGAGGTCGTTGAGCATGACCATGTCGAAGGGGGTGGTGGTGGTGCCTTCTTCCTTGTAGCCGCGGACGTGGAGGTTGGGGTGGTTGGTGCGGCGGTAGGTGAGGCGGTGGATGAGCCAGGGGTAGCCGTGGTAGGCGAAGATGATCGGCTT
Organism: Micromonospora sp. NPDC049559; assembly: GCF_040676675.1. Taxonomy (NCBI): domain Bacteria; kingdom Bacillati; phylum Actinomycetota; class Actinomycetes; order Micromonosporales; family Micromonosporaceae; genus Micromonospora; species Micromonospora sp. NPDC049559. The sequence continues at coordinate 42,360 of NZ_JBFAPK010000044.1, forward strand.
GTCGCGGGTGAAGATGGTGTCGAACTCGGAGTCGGGGAGGCCGTGGGGGTGGGCGTCGGCGGGTTGTAGCCGCATGAGGTCGACGACGTTGACGACGCGTACCTTGAGCTGGGGTAGGTGTTGGTGGAGCAGGTCGGTGGCGGCGAGGGTTTCGAGGGTGGGTACGTCGCCGGCGCAGGCGAGGACGACGTCGGGCTCGGTGCCGGTGTCGTTGCTGGCCCAGTCCCAGATGCCGAGTCCGCGCCGGCAGTGCAGGATGGCGTCCTCCATCGGCAGCCAGCAGGGGGCGGGTTGCTTGCCGGCGACCACGACGTTGACGTAGTGCCGGCTGCGTAGGCAGTGGTCCATGGTGGAGAGCAGGGTGTTGGCGTCCGGTGGCAGGTAGACGCGGACGACCTCGGCCTTCTTGTTGACGACGTGGTCGATGAAGCCGGGGTCCTGGTGCGAGAAGCCGTTGTGGTCCTGCTGCCAGACGTGGCTGGAGAGCAGGTAGTTCAGGGAGGCGACGGGTCGCCGCCAGGGTATGTCGCGGGTGACCTTGAGCCATTTGGCGTGTTGGTTGACCATCGAGTCGACGACGTGGATGAACGCTTCGTAGCTGGTGAACAGGCCGTGTCGGCCGGTGAGCAGGTAGCCCTCCAGCCAGCCCTGGCAGAGGTGTTCGGAGAGGACCTCCAGTACCCGCCCGTCGGGGGAGAGGTGGTCGTCGTCGGGTCGGATCTCCCCGAGGAAGACCCGGTCGGTCACCTCGAAGACCGCGTCGAGCCGGTTGGAGGAGATCTCGTCGGGCCCGAAGAGCCGGAACCGGTCCGGGTTCGCCGCGATCACGTCGCGCAGCCAGCTGCCGAGCACCCGGGTCGGCCCGGCGACCGCGCCGCCGGGCGCCGAGACCGGTACGGCGTAGTCGCGGTAGTCGGGCAGGACCAGGTCGCGCAGTACGCTGCCGCCGTTGGCGTGCGGGTTGGCGCTCATCCGCCGTTCCCCGGTGGGTGGCAGCGCCAGCAGCTCCTCGACCGGGGCGCCGGTGGCGTCGAAGAGCTCCTCCGGCCGGTACCCGCGCAGCCAGCGCTCCAACTCGGCCAGCCGGTCCGGGTCGTCGCGTACGCCGCCCAGCGGCACCTGGTGGGCGCGGTAGGTGCCCTCGACCTGGTGCCCGTCCACCTCGACCGGCCCGGTCCAGCCCTTGAGCGTCCGCAGCACCAGCATCGGCCAGCGAGGGCGCTCGGCCCGGCCGGTGCCGCGGGCCCGTCCCTGGATCGCCGCGATGTCGTCCAGCGCCCGGTCCAGGGTCGCGGCGAGTTCCCGGTGCACCCGGGTGCTGCTGACCCCGCCGACCGGAACCTCGTTCGCCACCCCGTCGACCAGGTACGGCTGGTAGCCGAAGCCGCGCAGCATGCCGAGCAGGTCGTGACGGGGAATCCGGTCGAGCACCGCCGGGTTGGCGATCTTGTAGCCGTTCAGGTGCAGGATCGGCAGGACCGCGCCGTCGCGGGCCGGGTTGAGGAAGACGTTCGACAGCCAGCTCGCCGCCAGCGGCCCGGTCTCGGCCTCCCCGTCGCCGACCACGCAGGCGACCAGCAGGTCCGGGTTGTCGAACGCGGCGCCGTAGGCGTGCATCAGCGAGTACCCCAGCTCGCCGCCCTCGTGGATCGAGCCGGGCACCTCGGCGGCCACGTGGCTCGGGATGCCGCCCGGGAAGGAGAACTGCCGGAACAGCCGGGCCATGCCGGCCTCGTCCCGGGAGACCGACGGGTACAGCTCGCTGTAGGTCCCCTCCAGCCAGGTGTTCGCCACGATCGCCGGCCCGCCGTGCCCCGGCCCGGTCACCAGGATCGCGTTCAGCGCGCGCCGTACGATCGCCCGGTTCAGGTGGACGTAGACCAGGTTCAGCCCCGGACTCGTGCCCCAGTGCCCGAGGATGCGCGGCTTGACGTGTTCGGCCCGCAGCGGCTCGCGCAGCAGCGGGTTGTCCAGCAGGTAGATCTGCCCGACGGTGAGGTAGTTCGCCGCCCGCCAGTACGCGTCGACGCGCCGTAGCTCGTCGTCGGTCAGGGGTGCCTGCTGTTCCAGCGCGGTCGCCACGTCGTCTCACTCCTGGATGTAGAGCTCGTGGGCGCTGCGGACCACCGCCACCGGCACCGGCGAGTGGTAGAGCAGTGCCTGGGATACCGAACCCAACATTCCCCGCCACGGCTGGTCGCCACGCGCGCTCACCACCACGAGTTGGGCCTGCCGGGACTCGGCGATCAGCACCTGCTCGGGATCGTCGACCCGGACCCGCTCGGTGACCCGTACCGAGGGGTACTTCTCCCGGCAGGGGCGCACCGCCTCGGCCAGCTGCTCGGTGGTGGGCGCCTCCCGGTGCGGGTGCTCCTCCGGATCCCAGGCGCGCAGGACCAGCAGCTCCGTGCCGCGCCGGGCGGCCGCGTCGAAGCCGAAGTCGAGCGCCGCGTACGAGCCGCCGGAACCGTCGAAGCCGACCAGTACCGGTCCCTGGTCCGGCGGGCTCTCGCGGACGACGAGCACGCTGCAGCCGGCCCGGGCCGCGATCTGCACCGACAGCGTGTCGGCCGGTACCGCGTCGGGGCACGTCAGCTCGCCGTCGCCGATCACGGTCAGCGCGGCCGAGCCGGACTCGCGCAGCAGGGTGGTGAGTGCCGGGCCCTCGATCAGCGCGGTGCTGATCTCGACCCTCGGCTCGGCCGAGCGCGCCGTGGTCGCCGCCCGGTCGAGCAGCAGCTCGGTGGGGCGGCGCAGCTCGTTGGCGGGCGGGGCCTCCAGCTCGGGGCTCCAGTTGAAGGAGTGCACGATCCGCAGCGGGCGCTCGTACCGGGCCGCCTCCCGGGTGGCCATCCGGACGGCGGAGAGCCCGAGTGGGGTGTCGTCGACCCCGACCACGATCGGCGCCTTGGCGTAAGCGCTCATCGTCGTCACCTCCGGGACCGGTCACCCGGTACGTCCGGCGGCCGAGGACGTGGACACGCCGCGTACCCGTCCAATTCCTTACGGTAGTGGTGGCGCCGGTGTGGCGGGGCCGGCTAGCGGGATTCGACCCGCACGACCACGATCGTGGCGTTGTCCCGGCCGCCCGCGGCCAGGGTGTCGGCCAGCACCGTACGCGCCGCGGCGGCCGGCGCCCCGGCGAGCAGCTCCCGCAGCCGGTGGTAGTCGACCTGCTCGGCCACCCCGTCCGTGCAGAGGCAGTAGACGTCACCCGGGCGCAGCGAGACGTTCGACAGGTCCGGCTCGGGCTCGTCGGGGTGCCCCACGTAGCGGGTGAGCTGGTAGCGGGCCGAGGCCGCGGCCGGCGAGTCGGCGGGGTACCAGCCGTAGACCGCGCCGAGCCAGGCGACGGTGTGGTCGACCGTGAGCAGTTCGAGCAGGCCGCCCCGGAGCCGGTAGGCCCGGGAGTCGCCGAGCTGGACGATCCAGGCGTCCTCGCCCGAGGCGCCGGCGAGCAGGGCGGTCAGCGTGCACCCGGTCAGCTCGGCCAGCCGGGCCCCGGCGGTACGCACGCGGCGCTGCACCGCGGCGACCGCCGCCCGCAGCGCGGCCGCGTCGGCGGCACCGTCCAGCTCGCGTACCTGCCGGACCAGGGTCGACATGGCCGTCGTGCCGGCCAGCGCGCTGCCCCGCCCGTCGCCCATCCCGTCGGCGACGGCGAAGAAGGGCAGCTTCTCGTCGACGTGCAGCACGTCGAAGTTGGCCGCGTACCGGTTGCCGACCCGGGTACCGGCGGCCACCTCCAGCCGGTACGGGCCCCATTCGAGGCTGCGGACGACGTCGCTCTCGACCGGCATCGGTCAGCCCCGGTCGGACGCGGGCAGGTGGGCAGGCATGATCGACCACGCTAGCAAGGTCGGGCCCCGGGGTCGGCCTCCCACGCCGGCACGCCGCGACCCGGCCCGGTTTCTCCAGGTCTCGGCCGGCTCGCTACCAGATCTCGGGCGGCGCCATCGCGAGCAGCCGCGCGATCAGCTCGCGGCGACTGCGTACCCCGGTCTTCTGGAAGATGGACTTCAGGTGGTCCTGCACCGTCAGGTTGGTCAACGACAGGGCTCGGGCGATCTCGCTGGTACTGCCGCCGCGTACGACCGCCAGCGCCACCTCCTGCTCGCGGCCGCTGAGCCCGTAGCCGGTGAGGACGACCGGCAGCACCTCGACGGGGGAGGCCGCGGTCACCACCACGGCCACCCGACCGTCGGCGCGGCCGTCGAGCAGGGACGCGTGTACGACCAGCCACGCGCCGCCGCGGTCGCGGACGCGGGCCTTCGCGGGCCGGGTGACCCGGTCGGCGTACGCCCGCCGGGCCTCGGTGGCGACGACGACGAAACAGGCCGGCACCGCGAGACCCGGCTCGTCCTCCGTCAGCTCGTCGATGATCGCCTGGGCCGCCGGGTCGGCCGCCAGCAGCTCGTTGCGGGCACCGAGCACGGCCGTCGCCGGCAGGTGGTCGGCGTACGGTCCCCGCTCGCCGCGCGGCCGGTGCAGGTCACGCAGCGCGGCGCCGAGTTCCCGGGCGACCTGGCGGGCGAGCCGCAGCTGGTGCGGCGTGTAGAAGCCCCGGTCGGGTGCCCGCATGAACGCCGCGCACCCCCACCGGCCGCCCCGCGCGTCGAAGTTCGCCCTCAGTTCGTCGCCGAAGCCGGCCGAGGCGAGCTGTTGCCGGTAGCGGATGCTCCGGTCGACCCGCCCCTGCGTGGCCTGGCTGAGGGCGTCCGCCGGCTGGCCGCTCTGCCGGATCTTGACGAACGTCGCGACGTCGTCGGCCCCGTACTCCATCGCGACGGCCTGGGCGAACCCGCGCGGGTCGAGCCCGTCGGCCTGTACGGTGCCGATCAGCCCGGTCACCGGGTCGTTGAGGTGCCAACAGACCGCGTCGAACCCGACCGACTCGCGGAGCAGGTCGGTGCACTGCCGGAACATCTCCGCGGGCGGCGGGCGTACCCCGGTGATGTCGCGGAGCATGCCCAGGACGGCCCGGTGGGCCTGGCGGCGAGTGACCACGGCGACAAGCTACTTCCCTCGTGCACGCGGATCGGTCAGCGGCTCAGCATTCGAAGTGCCACTGGTCCACCACCCGGCCGTCGCTCAGCACCACCACGACCCGCCAGACCCGGCCGGTCGGACAGGCGGCGGAGCCGCCGCCGGAGGAGCCGTCGCCCCCGCCGCCCCACGGAACGTCCCACTGGTAGCTCGCGATCCCGTTGTCGTACGGGGTGTATCCGGGATGGTCGGGGCGCGGCATGCCGGGGATCTCGGGCGCCACCGGCGGCGGTCCCGGCGGGGTGAACCGGGGCTCGGGAACGTCGCACAGGAAGCCCCGCTGCATCAGGTCGACGTCCTGCCGGGCGCGGTTGCCGGTCTGGCTGTACCAGCTCGAATTCTGCATCTCCCGCGCGGCGGCCGCGAAGTCGCTCTCGGTCAACGCGGCGAGCATGTTCCGGAACTGCGCCAGGCGGGTGGGTCCCAGGTTGAACATCATATCGATCAGTACGGCCTTCCGGACGTTGGAAAGCCGGTCGAAGCCCGGCACCAACTGCCGGACATGGGTGGTGGCCTCGGCGACGGTGATCTCGAACAGCTTCGTTATCTGTTCCTGCGTCAGGTCGGCCCGACCCGCGCGCACGTCGGCGTAGTTCGCGCCGACGGCGGCGAGCGTGGCCGCGGCGTCCGGGCGATCGAGATTGAAGCCGATGCCGACGGTCGGAATGCCCAGGCTGTCCAGGTAGACGTGCGGGTCACCCGCGAGCCCGTGCGTGCTTTCGTGGCCGGCGATGAACGCCTTCAGCTCGCCGACCTGCATCTCGCGCGGTACCCGGTTCGACGGGCACGGGCCGTTCGGCTGCGGCGTCCCGGGCTGGTCCTTGCCGATCGGTGCCGAGCCGGCGTGGGCCGGGACCGTCCCCACGGGCGCGACCGTGACGAGCGCGGTGGTCAGGCCGAGCAGCATGGCGGCCACCCGTGCACGCCGGGGATATCTGCGCATCGAGCATCTCTCTTCCAGAAGGGACGTCCTCGCCGGGAGTTCGTCGGTGGGGCGGGGAAAGGCCGAGACGACGTAGGCGAGGAATCCTCACGTCCGGTCGGCGGTGGCCACACTAGTGACGCCCTCGCGATCCCCGGTATCCCAGATTTCTGGGAGATGGCGGCTCCAGGGGGCGCCTCGCTAACGTGAGTCGGGCCGCCGGACTCGAACGTTTCCCGGCCGTATTCCCTCCCTGATCCCGTGCTCGGCGTACGTCCGTCGAGCGGTACCCGCTGCAAGGGGAAAACCATGAGCGAGACGACCCGCCGCCGGCGTACCAAAGCCGTGCGGCTGCTGCTCGGCGTCGGCGCGGCCACCGTGGCGGCGACCGTGCTGGCCACCACTCCGGCGCTCGCGGGCGGCACGCCGCCGCCCCCGCCGCCCGGGAAGCCCACCGATCCGCCCGACCCGGGACCGTGCGGACCGATGAAGACCATGCGCGACATGGACATGCGCGAGATCAAAGAGATGATCGCCAGGCACGAGAGCCCCAACGGACTCGCCGGCGACCCGCACGTCTACCGGGACAGCCGGGGTATCCCCACCGTCGGCATCGGCTTCAACCTCAACCGCGCCGACGCCGCGGCCGCGCTCGCCGCCGTCGGGGCGAACTACGCCGACGTGCTCGCGGGCCGGGCCGACCTCACCCAGTTGCAGACCACACTGCTGTTCGAGCAGGCCATGGCCGAGGCGTACTCGGCGGCGTACCGGCTGGTGCCCGGATTCGACAACCTCTCCATGTCCCGGCAGGCCGTGGTCCTCGACATGATCTTCAACCTCGGGCCCACCGGCGTGGCGCAGTTCCAGAACATGCTGGCCGCCATCAACCGCGGTGACTTCGAGGCCGCCGCGAACGAGATGGCGAGTTCCGCCTGGAAGACGCAGGTGGGAACCCGGGCCACCCACGACATCGCGATCATGCGCCGGGGCGGGGTCTGCGATCCGAAGCCGCTACCGGTACCGCCGCCGCCGGTGTCGCCCGACATTCCCGGGATACCGGTCAACCCGGTGCGCTACCCGAACGACGTGACGACCATCCAGCCGTCGTCGCCGCCCGACACCACGGGTGGCGGCGGTGGTGTGGGGCACATGAAGTGCAACTTCACCCGGATCGAGGTCTACTACGAGAATCACTGGGTCGGCTTCCTCGACATCTACTGCGCCTGACCTCGGGCACCGGGTCGGGCGGGTGGCCGCACCCGAGCGGCCCGGGCCTCCAGGTAGCGCCGCTCGGCGAGGCTGGCGGTGGCCCGCGCGGCGCGCCGGTAGTGCTCGTACGCCCCGGCCGGGTCGCCGACCTGCTCCAGCAGGTGCGCCCGTACGGAGAGCAGCCGGTGATGCCCGGCCATCCGCTCGTCGGCGTCGAGCGTGGCGAGCAGCTCCAGCCCGGCCGGCGGGCCCTGCGTCTCGGCGAGCGCGATCGCCCGGTTGAGGGTGACCATCGGGTTGGGCGCGATCCGCTCCAGGATCAGGTAGAGGGCGTGCACCTGGGCCCAGTTGGTCTCCTCGGCCGTGGCCGCGTCGTCGTGCGTGGCGGCGATGGCGGCCTGGAGCTGGTACGGCCCCAGCGTCGGGCCGGCCAGCGCCGCCTTGACCAGCGCGCTGCCCTCGTCGATCGAGGCGCGGTCCCACCTCGTGCGGTCCTGCTCGTCCAGGGGCACCAGGTCGCCGGCGGCCGTCGTACGCGCCTCGCGGCGGGCGTGGGTCAGCAGCATCAGCGCGAGCAGCCCGGTCACCTCGCCGTCCTCGGGCAGTTGGGCGTGCACCATCCGGGTCAGCCGGATCGCCTCGCGCGCGAGGTCGGCGCGGTGCAGCTCGCTGCCGGAGGAGGCGGTGTAGCCCTCGTTGAAGATCAGATAGAGCACGTGCAGGACGACGCGCAGCCGCTCCTCGCGCTCGGCGCCCGCCGGCAGGCCGAACGTACTGCCGGCGGCCCTGATCCGCTGCTTGGCTCGGCTGATCCGGGCCGCCATCGTGGCCTCCGGCACCAGGAACGCGCGGGCGATCTCGGCGGTGGTCAGGCCGCCGACCGCCCGCAGCGTCAGGGCGGTCTGCGAGGCGGGGGTCAGCGCCGGATGGCAGCACATGAAGAGCAGGACGAGCGTGTCGTCGGTCTCCGGCACCTCCGGGGGCACCACCTCGGCGGCCGTGGCCGACTCCCGCTCGCGGCGCGCGTGGTCGCTGCGCAGCTGGTCGATGAAGCGCCGGGAGGCGACCGTCACCAGCCAGCCGCGCGGGTTCTCCGGTACCCCCTCGGCGGGCCACCGCACCGTGGCGGCGAGCAGCGCCTCCTGTACCGCGTCCTCGCACCCCTCGAACTGCCCGTACCGGCGCACCAACGCGCCGAGGACCTGCGGCGTGAGTTCACGCAGCAGGTCCCCGATGGCTCGTGCCGTCATGCCTCCAATTGTCCGTCGGCGAACATCACCTGCCGCACCTCGACACCCAGACCCTCGATCGCGGTGTCCGGGATCCGCGCGGCCAGCTCGATCGCCCGCTCCCTGTTCTCGCAGTCGATCAGGTAGAAACCGCCCAGGTACTCCTTGAACTCCACGAACGGCCCGTCGGTGACCACGGGCTGGCCGTTGCGTACGGAGACCACGGCGGCCTGTGACGGGTCGGCCAGCGCCTGCGTGGTGATCAACTCGCCGGACTCCTTCAGCGCCTGGAGGAACTTCCCGTGGCCCTCGCCGATCGCCGCCTGCTCCTCCTCGGTCAGCGCGTCCAGCACGGCCGGGTTGATGTAGAGGCTGATCAGGAACTGCATCTCGTACTCCTCGTGGTCCGCGGGCCCTCGGCCGGGCCCGTCACCCCCTTGTCGGACCCGACGCCGCCGTCTTGACATCCCCGCCGGAACCTACGCGGAAGTTCTCCGTCGCCGCGCTCGCCGGGCCGCGAGGTCGTCGCTCCGGGTGACGACCCGGGGGCCGGAGCGGACCCGGGAGATTTTTCCGCGTACCGATGTCAAGAAGCCCCCGACCGCTCCGACCACCCTGCGGAACGTCGAGAGAACGGGAAGTTTCGGATATGCGAGTCAACCGGGCCTGGCTGGGGCTGTTCGTCCTCATGCTGCCGACACTGCTGGTCGCCATGGACATGACGGCGCTGCTCCTCGCGCTACCGAGGCTGAGCGCCGAGCTGGGGGCCACGAACGTCCAGCAGTTGTGGATCAGCGACAGCTACGGGTTCATGGTGGCCGGCCTGGTCATCACGATGGGTACGCTCGGCGACCGGATCGGCCGCCGGCGGCTGCTGATGATCGGCGGAGCGGCGTTCGGGGTGCTGTCGGTCGTGGCCGCGTTCGCGACCGACCCGCTGCTGCTGATCGTCGCGCGGGCGCTGCTGGGCGTCGCCGGCGCGACCCTGGCGCCGTGCACGCTCGCCCTGATCACCAACATGTTCCCGGCCGGGCGGCAGCGCGGGCAGGCCATCGCGATCTGGGCGGCCTGCCAGTTCGCCGGCGGCGCGTTCGGACCCGTGCTCGCGGGACTCCTGCTCCAGCACTTCTGGTGGGGATCGGTCTTCCTGGCCGCGGTGCCGGCGATGGCGCTGCTGCTGCTCGCCGGACCCGTCCTGCTGCCGGAGTTCCGCGGCGACCGGGCCGACCGGCCGGTGCCGCTGACCCGGGCCCTGGACCTGGCCAGCGTCGGGCTGTCGCTCGTGGCCGTGCTCCTGACGGTCTACGGCATCAAGCAGCTGACCGTCGAGCGCGTGCCGGTCGTACCGGCCGCGGCCCTGGTCGTCGGCGCGGTCGTCGGCGCGGCGTTCGTACGCCGGCAGCTGCGGCTGGAGACGCCGCTGCTGGACCTGCGGCTGTTGCGTAACCGGCCGTTCACGGCCGTGCTCGTCGCGCTGGTCTTCGCCGGGATCGCCATGGCCGGCACCGGCCTGCTGGTCACCCAGTACCTGCAGAGCGTGCTGGGGTTCTCGCCGGTCGCCTCGGCGGTGCTGTTTGCGCCGATGGGCCTCGGCTCGGCGGTCGGTACCGTGGCCGCGCCGGCGCTGACCCGGCGGCTGCGGCCGGCGACGGCGATCGCCGGTGGGCTGGCGGTGTCGGCGCTGGGCGGCCTGCTGCTGGTCGGGGTCCACGGCGCGGGTGCCCTGCCGCTGGTGATGACCGGCATCGCCGTGCTGGCGCTCGGCACCGGCCCGCTCTTCGCGTTGGGCACCGGCCTGGTCGTCGGCTCAGTACCGCCGGAGCGCGCCGGTTCGGCGGCGTCGATGTCGGAGACCGGCAACTACTTCGGCGGTTCGCTCGGCTTCGCCCTGCTCGGCGTGGTGGCCACGGTGGTCTACCGGGACCGGATGGGCGGCACCTCCGACTCGCTGGCCGGGGCGGTCGCCGCCAGCCGGCACCTCCCCGCCGGCCAGGGCGCGGCGCTGCTGCACGACGCGCGGGCGGCGTTCACCGCCAGCCTGCACGTCACGGGGGCTCTCGCCGCGCTCATCTTCGCCGGGCTGGCCGTACTGGTCCTGGCCATGCGCCCGACGACCCGGACCGCCCCCGCCGGACCGCGCGACCACCCGGCGACCCGCGCGGAGGAGTCCGCCGGTTCAGATTCGGCCGCAGTCAGGGCAACCGCCGCGTCGGCGGAGGTGGTAGGCGAGGGTGGCCGCGCCGAGCGAGGCGCCCCAGAGCGGCCAGAAGAATTCGGGCAGGAACAGTCCCCAGGTGTCGGCGGTGAGGTCGATCCGGCCCAGTGCGAGCCAGCGCAGGTACATCAGCCCGGCCGAGGTGACGAGCAGGGCGACGGCGGTGGCCGGGATGATCGCGGTGCGTGGCCGGACCCGCTTCCCGCGCAGGTACGGAATCCAGCGCGGGTACACCTCGCCCCACGGCCGCACCAGGCCGATGGTGAGTAGTGCTCCGCTGGCGCCCATGGTGGCGAGCATGGCACCGGCCAGCCAGATCCCCGGCGTTTCGGCGGCCTGCGTGTGGAGCCCTTCGCGGGACACTCCGAGTGGGATGTCCAGCGCCCACGCCCAGCGGGTCAGGGCGTAGCCGACCGGGACGGCGACCGCGACGGCCACCGCCCGGCGACCCCAGCGCGCCGCGGCGGCCGGCGTCGTCCAGCCGGTCCGGCTGTCGTCGCGGCCGCAGTTGCCGCAGGCGGAGCGGCTGCGGCGCCGGTACGCGAGCACCGTTGCGGCCCAGAGGAGCCCACCGACGATGAACAGCACCTGGTTGAGCACCGGCCAGGGCAGGAACAGGGCGGGGAACTGGCTCAGTCGGACCTGCTCCGGCCAGCCGAACGGGGCGCCGATCAGCAGCATGGGCGCGCGTACCACCGCCAGCAGCGGCCGGTAGTCGGGAATCACCACGGCGAGCGTGCCGGCCACCGTCCAACCGATGCCGGTGAGCGCACCACCGAGCAGCCCGCCCCGGCGGGTACGGGTGAGCACGACGGCGATCGCCGCACCGCAGAGCCCGGCGACGGCGAGCGCCGGCCCGGTGGTCTCCGGCCGCGCGTGTTCGAGCAGTGATACGCCGCCGGCGGCGGGATCGTGCGCGGTCCCGAACGGGAAGCCGGCGCCCCCGCGCCACCAGTACAGGCCGAGCAGCGCGTACGCCAGCGACCAGGCCGCCGCCGCCCAGCCGATCCATTCGGGCCAGCGGGTCGGCCACGGCCGGAGCCGGGCGCGGGCGTCGTCGGCGTTGTCGAGATTCGTGACTGTGTGTGTCATGCCCACCAGGCTGGCGGCGGGGGAGCGGCGTGGGCACCTGCCGTCCGGCCGCTGATGGTGGTCGGGGTCGGTCGTGGAGGGTGCCGTTCGGCACGGGTACGGCGGTCGGCCGGGCACCTACCCTCGGAGGTATGGACGGGCGGGACAGGCTTGGCGTGACGGCGGCCGGGGCGGGTCTGGCCTCGATGGTCGCCGACGCGGTGGTGCTGGCACAGGGCAGGCCCTACCCGCAGGGCGCGACGCTCGTGGGCACGCTGGGTCTGGCCGAGCCGGCCGTGCTGCTGGTGCTGAGCGTGCTGGTGGTGCGGCGCTCGCGGGCCGGCGTGGCGGTCGCGGCCGGGGCGTCGACGGGACTCGCCGTTCCGCTCTGGTTACTGCGGTTCGGCCCGCCGACCTGGTCGGCGCAGTCCGTTGGCGGTTACGCCGCCTGGGCGACCCTCTCGGCGGTCGCCGTCGCCGTCGGGGCGTACCTGCGCGGCCTCGACGGACGCCGGGCCCGGGAGGCCGCCGCCGCCCGCCGTGCCCAGCGGCTGGAGCTGGCGGACGACCTGCACGACTTCGTCGTCCACGACATCAACGAGATGCTGTTGCAGGCGCAGGCCGGGCTCGTGCTCGTCGACGGGGCCGCGGCCGGGGTGGCCGACGTGCTGCGCCGGATCGAGCGTACGGCGCTGCGGGCGTTGACGACCGTGGACCGTACGGTCCATCTCCTGCACCGCCCCGAGACCCCGGCGTCCGCCGGACCGGTGGAGCCGGATCCGAACGGCGCGCCGCGGCTGCCGAAGCCCACGATGGACGACCTGCCGGAACTCGTCGACCGTTTCGCCGCCACGGGGTCGATCAGGGCCCGCCTCGACCTCGACCCCGGGCTGTTGGCCGGCACGGGTGCGCCGTCCTCGCTGCCACCGGAGATAGCCACGACGGTGTACCGGATCGTCGTGGAGGCGCTCACCAACGTCCGCCGCCACGCCGTCGACGCCGGCCACGTGCGAGTGACGGTAGCCCGGGCGCCGGGCGGCCGGGTGCGGGTGGAGATCACCGACGACGGCCGCAACGGCGGGCGGGCAGACACCGGGCCGGGTCACGACGGCGGACACGGGCTGGCCGGGCTGGCCGCCCGCCTGGACGCCCTCGGTGGCACGCTGAGCACGGGCCCGGCCGTACCACTCGGGTGGCGGGTCACCGCGGTGCTTCCGCTTCGCGCGCAGCCCACTGCCCCGGCGGGGCGGTAGCGCCGTGGCGGACCAGCGGATCAGGGTACTGATCGCCGACGACCAGGAGAACATCCGCGTCGCGTACCGGATCATCCTCGATGCCCAACCCGACATGGTCGTGGTCGGCGAGGCCGCCGACGGCGCCTCGGCCGTGGATCAGGCCCGGCACCTGCGCCCCGACGTGGTGCTGGCCGACATCCGGATGCCCCGGGTGGACGGCCTGGAACTCACCCGCGTCCTCGCCGGCCCGGAGGTTCCCAATCCACTCCGAATAGTCGTGGTGACCTCGTTCGACCTCGACGAGTACGTGTACGCGGCGCTGCGCAACGGAGCGCACGGCTTCCTGCTCAAGCGGTCCGGACCTGCCCTGCTCACCGAGGCCATCCGCGCCGCGGTGGCCGGCGACGCACTCGTCAGCCCGCAGGTCACCATCCGGCTGCTGCGACACCTCACCACACCGCCCACCGCGACCACCCGGGAAACGGTGCCGCTGACCCCCCGCGAGCGCGACGTCGCGCGGCTGGTCGCCCAGGGCAGGACGAACGCCGAGATCGCCGCCACGCTGTTCATCGCCGCCGGCACCGTGAAGAACCACCTCGCGACGATCCAGCAGAAGCTCGGGGTCCGTAACCGGGTCGGCATCGCCGCCCGGCTCTGGGAGACCGGCGAGATCACCCAGAGCCGGCAATGACCGGCCCGACCGGTGCTCGGTGACCCGCTCTTCCGGGGTTCTCGGCGGTACGGCCGCTCAGTCGAGACAGGACTCGTGGCCCCCGATGTCCCGCGTCACGAGGCACGACCCGCCGAGGAGACGTGGCCGGCGACCTCGGTACGCGACGAGACGCCGAGCTTGCGCAGGATGTTGGAGACGTGTATCGCGGCGGTCTTCGGCGAGATGTACAGCCGGCGGGCCAGTTCGGCGTTGGTGAGCCCGTCGGCCAACAGCAGCGCGACCTCCCGTTCGCGGGCGGTGAGCGCGTCGGTGCCGGAGACGGCCCGCGGTCCGGCCCCGGGCTCCAGGCCCAGTCGGGCACGCACCACGTCCAGCTGCGCCACCCGCCAGCCACGCCAGCGCGCCAGCAGGGCGCCGGCCCGGGCCAGGTGGCTGGCGGCCTGCTCCGGCGCCCCGGCCGTCAGCAGGCAGCGGGCCGCGCCGACCTCGGCGGTACCCCGGACCGACGGCGGTACCACGCCTGAGCACGCCACCCGCAGGTACGCGTCCCGGGCGGTCTCGTGTGCGCCCCGGGCCTCGGCCAGCTGGGCGTTCACCAAGGTTCGGTAGTCGTCCCAGGTGTCCGGCCCGAGCAGTGCGTCGGCCAGCAGCGTGATCCTGGGCAGTGGCAGGCCCACGTGCAGCACGGCGCTGATCAGGTCGTGCGCCTCGGATCCGGTGCGCCACGGCTGTGTCCGCAGCTCGGCGAGTACCTCGTCGACCAGTTGGTCGACGGCTTCCGGCTGGTTGCGGCGGGCGGCCAGGTGCAGGGCGATGCCGGGTACCGCGGCGCCCGAGGGTCGGCCCGGCCGTGCCGGGGCGGCCCGCAGGTCGGCCACGATGTCGTCGACCCGGTCCAGCTCTCCCGCCTCCAGGTAGAGACCGGCGAGGAAGACGGCGTGGAAGTCGGCGGGTTGGCCTCGGCGCAGGTATCCCCGGTCGAGGGCCCGCCCCTCCTCCAGCTCGGCGATCGCGGCGTCCAGCTCGCCCTGGCGGATCCGGAGCCGGGCCCGGCCCTGGAAGTACGCGGCGACCGCGAGGGAGTCGAAGCCGGCCCGCTCCGCGTCGACGCGCATCCGCTCCAGCAGTTCGGCGTGCTCCGTGGACTCGGCCGGCGGTACCCCCTGCGCGAGGTTGTTCAGCGCTCGCGCGGCCAGCACCCACTCGCCCGACCTCTCGGCCTCGTCGACCAGCCCCGACAGCAGCATCCGGCCCTCGTCGGCGGTCGCCGGCCGCCCGACCAGGGCCGTACCCTTCTCCATCAGGGCGGCCAACCGCACGACCGGCAGGTCGAGCAGCTCGGCCAGCTCCAGCGCGCGGTCCGCCCACAGCAGCCCCTCGGCCGCGTCGCCGCGCAGCGTGCACGACTGGGCCACCGAAACCATCGCCAGGCCCCGTTGTGGCCCCGGTGGCAGCTCCTCCACCAGCCGCTGGATCTCGCCGGTCAGCACGCCCATCTCGTCGAGCTCGTAGGTCTCCCACGCCAGCCGGATCATCAGCTGCAGCGCGTCGGCCCGCCCGGCGGCGTCCGGCGCGTTGTCGCGCCAGCGCCGCGCGTACCCGACGGCATCGTCGAGCAGTCCGGCCAGCCACGCCGCGCGGGCCGCGCCGCCCAGCAGCTCGGCGTCGTCGCCGACCTCTCCGAGCCCCAGCTCGGCCAGCTGCAGCGCCTGGTACGCCGAGCCGATACTCAGGTACAGCCCGGTACCGCGGCGGGCCGCCTCCACCATGTCGTCGTACCGGCCGGCCCGCTGGGCGTGGTAGGCGACCATGGCCGGATCGGAGCTGCCGCCGGCCAGCAACACCTCCAGCGCCGCCTCGTGCAGCCGCCGTCGCTGGCGGCCCAGCATCTGCCCGGTCAGCGCCTCGCGGACCAGCGCGTGCCGGAAGCTGAACTCGTCCTCGCCGGACTCGACGAGGACACCCCGGGTGACCAGCTCACGCAGCGCCCTGATCAGATCGTCCTCGCCCTCCCCGGTGACCGCGGAGAGCAGGTCGAACGGCACCCGGTGACCGAGCACCGCGGCCGCCTCGACCACCCGCCGGCAGCTCGGGTCCAGGTCCTCGACCTGTCGGTGCAGCACCTCGGTCAGGCTCCACGGCAGCGGCCGGTCGCACAGCGTCTCCAGGTCGGTGCCGCCGTGCCCGCGTACCAGCTCTTCGAGGAAGAAGGGGTTGCCGCCGGTGCGCTGGTGCAACGCGGCCACCGTACGGTACGGCACCGGTTGACCGGTGGCGGCGGCCAGCAGCGTGCCGCTCTGTGCCTCGGTCAGCCGCCCCAGCCGCACGTTGGTCACCGCGTGCCGGCGCTCCAGCCGACCGAGCAGCGCGGCGACCGGCTGCCGACTGGTCACCTCCTCCGGCCGGTAGGTGCCGATCAGCAGCCGCCGGCCGGGCTGGTCGGCGAGCCGCTCGAACAGCGCCGCGCTCTCCGAGTCCGCCCAGTGCAGGTCCTCGAAAACGATCACCGCTGGGGCGTCACCGACCAGCTGGGCCAGGATCGACAGGCCGGTGTGCAGCCGCTGCACCGGACTACCGGTGGGATCGGCCAGCGCGCGCAGCGACTCCTCGTCCACCCGGTCGCCCTCGACCGTGTCGATGGCGTCCAGCAACACCTCGTACGGGCGGGCCAGCGAACCCGGCTCCGCGTGCCCGACCAGGATCACCGTCTGCTGCGGAAGCCTCGCCAGCAACTCCTGGATCAGCCGGGTCTTACCGATGCCCGGCTCGCCCGCCACCATCGCGACCTGCGGACGCGGCGCGGCCACGAGCCGGGTCAGCCGGCCCAGCTCGTGATCGCGTCCGATCATGGTCGGGCTGACGCCCCCGCGCATGGTCCACACGGGGCAAGGGTAGCGGCCCGCCGATCCCGTACCCCGGACTCGGACAGAGCGTTACGTGACGCCCGAAACCGGAGCCGACGGGGGAGCACCGCAGCCGCCAGGCGGTACCGGTCGGCCTCCGCGACCAGGTCGGCGTGGCGTGCCTCGTGCTGTACCAACCACAGCTCTGGAAGCGTGGACATGTCTGGTCCCCCTATCGTTCGCGCCGCCATCCGGCGTGAGTCCATCCTCAGCCGGTAAGGCTCGCGAACCATCGGGACCAGTTACCTATCCTGAGCCGCCGTCGGATACCTAGCCGGCCCCGCGCCGGCCTAGGTATGCCTATCCCGTTCAGTCGAGGCAGAACTCGTTGCCCTCGACGTCCTGCATCGCGAGGCACGACTCGTTGTACTCGTCGGCGCGCAGCAGGTACAGGCGGGTCGCGCCGAGCGCGACCAGCCGCGCGCATTCGGCCTCGAGCGCGGCCACGCGCTCCTCGCCCACGAGCCCGGTGCCGACCCGCACGTCGAGGTGCACCCGGTTCTTGACGACCTTGCCTTCGGGGACGCGCTGGAAGTACAGCCGCGGACCCACACCCGTGGGATCGGCGCAGGCGAACCCGGCACCCTGCCGCTCGGGCGGCAGCGTGCGCTGGTAGTCGTCCCAGCTGGCGAACCCCTCCGGGGGCGGCGGTACGACGTACCCCAGCACCTCGCACCAGAAGCGCGCGACGCGCTCGGGTTCCGCGCAGTCGAAGGTGACCTGTACCTGCCTGATCGATGCCATCGGCCGATCATAGAGGCGGGATCTTCGGCGTCGCCATGAGCTCGGTTGGTGATCAGGCCCAGCTCCTTGAGCCGCCCCGCAGCTTCGTCTATCGCCTCCGCCTCGCTCTCGACCGTGAGGGGTCGCGGTGTCCCTGCGGCCGTCCTCGTGGCCGAGTGTGTCCGGCGCTCAGGCCTGGACGGTGGGCCGGACGACCACCTCGCTGATGTCGATGCCGGCCGGCTGCGCGATCGCGTATTCGATCGCGGACGCGACGGCCGACGGCGGCATGGCGATCTCGTCGCGCTGCCGGGCGAAGGCGGCCGCCGCCTCGGGGCTCGCGCCCTTGCCGACGCCCTCGGTGTTGGTGAATCCTGGCGAGACCAGCGTGACGCGCAGGTCCGGGCCCGACTCCTGCCGCAATCCCTCGGTGAGCACCTTGACGGCGGTCTTCGTGGCGGCATAGACGCCCTGCGGCGCCTTCACCACGTACGCCGCGGTCGACGCCACGTTGACGAACTGGCCGGATCGCTGCCGCCGGAACACGGGCAAGGCCGCGGCGATGCCGTTGAGCACCCCGGTGAGGTTGGTGGCGACCATGGCGTCCCAGTCGTCCTGGCGCAGGTCGTCGAACGGGGACACCGCCATCGTGCCCGCGTTGGAGACCAGCACGTCGAGCCGGCCGTGCCGCTCCACCGCCGTGCGGACGAGCCGCACGAGATCGTCACGCTGGGTGACGTCGACGATGATTCCGGTGGCGGTGCCGCCGATGGCGACGATGCGGTCCACCACCTCTTTGAGCCGGTCCTCGCGGCGCGCGCCGAGCACCACCCGGGCGCCCAGGGCGGCGAGGTGCTCCGCGGTGGCCGCGCCGATACCGCTGCTCGCGCCGGTGATCGCGATCACCGTTCCGTCGATCCGGTCGTGCATGTGCGTCCCGCCCTATCCTTAAGTCGACAGGTGTCCGGAAAGAACCGTAGCGGACACGTGTCCACTTGTCGATCGACAGTGATCTTGCATACATAACTGGGGGTGACTTTGCGTACGGACGCACGGCAGAACAGGGAGCGCATCCTCGAGGTGGCGCGCGCCGCGTTGAACGCCGAGCCGGCGCCGACCATGGCCGCGGTCGCGCGGGCGGCGGGCGTGGGGCAGGGCACGCTCTACCGACACTTCCCCACGTGGCAGGACCTCGTGCTGGAGGTCCACCACGCGGATATCGCCGACCTGGTCGCCGCCGCGCCGAGGCTGCTCGAGCAGCTGCCGCCGATCGCGGCACTGGCCGCGTGGCTGAGCCAGCTGGCTGACTACAGGCGACTCAAGAAGGGCCTCAGCGACGCCATGCACGCCGCGATGCGAGAGCGACTCGGGGGCGAGGAGGGCCACCCGGTCACCGGGCCGCTCGACCTGCTCGTCAACGCGGGAAAGGCGGACGGCAGCATCCGCGCCGACGTCTCCGGGGAGGACGTGCTCCTGCTGGTCGGCTTCCTCTGGCGGCTCGACCTGACCCCGGACCGGGACGAACGCTCCGCGCGGCTCCTGCGAATCGTGCTCGGCGGCTTGCGGGTGGAGACGTGACGGACCGCTGGTCGTAGCCGACCACTGCGGACCGGTGTCGTTGCGCTGCCCCCGGTGGACCGGGAAGGCGCGCACCGCCGGCACCGCCTCGACCGGGCGGGTGTGGGTTCTCACCGAGGGTGATCCGGGGTGGCCAGCCGACCAGCAGCGGATCAACTTCGGTGAGAAGCACCAGAGTGTCTTCTTCTCACCGAACCTGATCTGTTGTTGCCGGAGGAGACCAAGCCGGCCCACCAGGACGCCGCGACGCGCCCGACCGGGCACGCAGCATCAGCCCGGATCGGTCCTCAGCCCGCCGTGGCGGGCGAGGGTTCGGAGAGCGCTCGTTTCAGGAGCACATCAACTGGGCGGCGGCGGTGACGCTCGGCGGACGTGGCCGCACCCAACTTGTGGCGACCGCGTCACGGACCGGCCGGGTCCCGCTGTGGCGGTCTGGAACAGTGCAACTGTCGACCTGAGGTGGGCAGCCAGCTCCGCCGGGCCGTTGACCTCGAACGGCAGCCCGATCGATGCCAGCCGGAGCGCATGCCATTCGCCGGTGTCCGGCGGCGCGAGCCACCGGCAGGTACCGCCCGGCTGGTCGGTCAGGGTACCGGGTGGCGGCCCGCCGAGGCGGTCCACCACGTGGGCAGCGGGTGCGTGGATCACCATGTCGGCCGGGTAGGTCGGGGCCATCTGCATTGCCCGGCTGGCGACGAAGGCGGCGACGTCCCCGCCGGGTACCTCCCTCGAAGCCGCCCGAGCACCGGCCGCGGCGAGCTGCGTAACCCGGTCCAGCCGAAAGGTCCGCCAATCGGCGCGATCGAGGTCAAAAGCGAGCAGGTACCAGCATCTCCCGGCCGCCACCAGGGCGCGCGGCTCGACGTGCCGGCCCTCGTCGCGGTAACGGAACCGCCGCCTCTCGTGGTTGGCGATCGCCGCGGCGGTGACGATCAGCGCGTCGGGGTTCACCGGATCCGTGGCCAGGGAGAACGGGTGGGTCACGGTGGAGGAGGTCAGTGTGTCGACTCGGTGGCGCAGCCGGGCCGGCAGAACCTGGAGCAGCTTGCCCAGCGCCCGCACCGCCGCTTCGTCTGCCCCGGCCACAGCCGAGGGGTCTGCAACGGCGACAGCAGGGACAGCAATCGGGCGCGCGCGTCGGAGATGCTGCCATTGTGCCGCGCAACTAGGACCGGAAGTGACCTATATGAGACCTACCGTGAGGGGCGCAAGTCCGCTAGGACACGAGGGAGATCTCATGAGCAGCACCCCACCCGCCGGGTACACGACCGTCGCGCCGTGGATCGTCACGCCGGACACCGGGCAGTTACTGGACTTCATCACCGCCGTGTTCGACAGGGCCGAGATGGGGCGCGTACCGCTGGAGGACGGGACGATCGGCCACGCCGAGATCCGCGTCGGCGACACCGTACTGCTCGCTTTCGACCGGCTAGCGGACTGGCCGGCCATGCCGTCGCTACTGCGGGTCTTCGTCGCCGATGCCGACAAAACGATCGAACGCGCGGTCGCCGCCGGAGCCCGAGTGGTCACCAAACCGGCCACCCAGGCCTTCGGGCAGCGGGGCGGTCGGGTACGTGACCCGTTCGGCAACATCTGGTGGATCAGCGCGATGGTCGAGGACGTCGCACCCGAGGAAGGAATGCGACGGCTCACCGAACCGCAGTACGCCGAAGCTATGCGCGACGCCCAGGAGACCCTGGACCTGGAACTGAGCGGGCGTACCAACAGCATCGTCAGCCGCCTGCCGGCCGACTGAGCCCGGTGACGGTCCAAGACGCCGTATCGCAGAAGCTTTCGGTACCCAATCCTTCCGGCGGCCCGCGACGGGCAGATCAAGTTCCGTGAGAACGGATCAGGTACGGATCAACTTCCTTGAGAAGCGATCAACCTGCCTGAGAACCCACAGCGGGCCCGATTGCGCGCCCGGATGTGTCAACCAGGGTTGACAAGCTCGGTACCGTCAACCTAGGTTGACAGCATGAGTCAGGCAACGGATCTGGCGGCGGCGGCCGGCAGTGCGGACCCTCGGGTGGGACTGCGCGCCGTCGTCGCCCTGCGCCGGCTCCTCGAACGGCTGGAGATCGTCCAGGTGGACAACGCCCGGCGGCAGGGCTGGTCCTGGCAGGAGATCGCCGACGCGCTCGAGGTCAGCAGGCAGGGAGTTCACAAGAAGCACGCCGGCCGCCGGCCGGCCGGACGGCAGGGAGGATCCTGATGCTCGAGCGGTTCACGCCCCAGGCCCGGCAGGCACTGGAGACCGCCCGGGCCGAACGGCGCCGGTTCCGGCACGACCACATCGGCACCGAGCACCTGCTGCTCGGCCTGCTCGACGAGCGGACCGGGCCGGTCGCCGGGCTGCTGCGCGCCGCCGGTGTCGACGCCGACCAGGTCCGCGCCGAGATCGAGCGCGAGGTCGAGCCGGCCGAACTCGGCGAGAGCGACGCCGAGGCGCTGCGCTCCATCGGGATCGACCTCGACGCGGTACGCGCGACGGTGGAGCGCACCTTCGGCGAGGGGGCGCTGGAGGCGCCGGTACCGCCGGGCCGGCGCAAGCTCTTCGGCGGGCGGTACCCCGGCAGCCGGCTCACCCCGCGCGCCCGCAAGGTGCTCGAACTGTCGCTGCGCGAGGCGCTGCGGCTGCGCCACGAGCACATCGGCCCCGAGCACATCCTGCTCGGCCTGCTCCGCGAGGGCGAGGGGCTGGCCGCGCTGCTCCTGGTACGCGCCGGACTCGACCTCGACGACCTCCGCCGCCGTACCGTCAGCTCGCTCGAACAGGCCGCCTGAGCGGTCGCCCCGGCGGGTCAGGGTGGCGGCGGCCCGCCGCCCTGAGCCGGAGAGCGCAGAATCACCTTTCCGTGGGTCGCTGGAGTCGCGATCTTCCAGCAGACTGACGCGCGTGAAGCGGCTACGGGACCGGGGCGGCCGAGACGGCGGAGGGCCGCGCTCCGCCGTCGTGGTCAACCCGGCGAAACAGACCAACATCGCGAAACTGCGACGCACCATCACCGAGACGCTGGCCTCGGCCGGCTGGCCGGAGCCGCTCTGGCTGGAGACCACGGTCGAGGATCCGGGCCAGGGCCAGACCCGGAAGGCGATCGAGGCCGGCGCCGAGGTGGTCTTCGTCTGCGGCGGCGACGGTACCGTCATGTCCTGCGTGAGCGCGGCCGTCGGTACCGACGTGGCCCTGGCGGTACTGCCCGCCGGGACCGGGAACCTGCTCGCCGCCAACCTCGGCATCTCGGGCGACCTGGCGGCCGGGATCGAGGTGGCGCTGGAACGGGGGCGCCGGCGGCTGGACGTCGGCGTCTGCGAGGGGCGCGTCTTCACCGTGATGGCCGGGATGGGCTTCGACGCGCAGCTGCTCGGCTCGACGTCGGAGACGACCAAGGCGCGCATCGGCTGGCCGGCCTACCTGCTCGGCGGCGCCCGCCACCTGCGCGACCGGCCGATGCGGGTGACGATCCGCATCGACGACCGGCCCCCCGTACGGCGGCGCGCCCGCACCGTGCTGGTCGCCAACGTGGGCCGGTTGCAGGGCGGCATCCGGCTGTTCAACGACGCCGAGCCCGACGACGGCTACCTCGACGTGGCGGTGCTGACGCCGCGCACCCTCGGGCACTGGGTGCGGCTCTGGTGGGCGGTGCTGCGCCGGCGCCGCCGGGTACCCCGGATGGAGGTCTTCCGTGGGCGCCGAGTGGAGATCCGCAGCAACCGGGCCCAGCCCCGGGAGCTCGATGGTGACGTGATCGAGCCGGGCCGCTCGCTGGACGTCGAGATCCAGCCGCGCGCCTTCGTGCTCTGCGTACCGCAGCCGGAGAAGGACGCGGACCTGGCGGTGGACGCCGCGGCGGTGGCGTCCCGGGCCGAGCGGCGGGTCGAGGACGCGAGGTGAGCAGCACCCGGCCGGTCCCCGAGACCCGCTGCATGCACGACGACGAACTCTCGGCCGACGACGCCTGGCACACACTGCGGCGGCACGGCGGGTGGCACCTGTTCCGGGACGCGTTCGTCCGGTTCCGGTACGGCGACGGCTTCAGCCACGCGCGGGCGCTCGCCCTGCAGCTCTGCCTGGCCGTGGTGCCCTTCCTCATCGCGCTGACCGGCCTGATCAGTGACCTCGGCGCGGAGCAGGGCGGCCGGGTGGTCGCCGACACGGTGTTGGCCGTCACCCCGGGGGCCAGCGCCGACGTCGTACGGGACCTGCTCGGCGCGGGCGAGCGCACCGAGGACCTCGGTGAGACCGCCCTCGCGCTCGGGCTGCTCACCGGTCTGGTCGCGCTGACCACCGCGATGGCGCAGATCGAGCGGGGCGCCAACCGCATCTACGGGGTGGAGCGGGACCGCCCGGTGCACCGCAAGTACCTGCGCGCGGCGATCCTGGCGCTCGGCGCGGGCGTACCGGCGCTGCTCGGCTTCCTGATCCTGGTGGGCGGCGGCCAGTTCGGCGACTCGGTGCGCCGGCACTACGGGTGGGACGACGCGGCGATCCTCGCCTGGCAGATCCTGCGCTGGCCGCTGAGCCTGGGGCTGACCGTCCTCGCGGTGGCGCTGCTCTTCCGGTACGCCCCGCGCCGGCGGCAACCGGGACTGACCTGGCTGCTCTTCGGGGCCGCCGTCGGCACCGCGCTCTGGTGGTCGGCGAGCCTGCTCCTCGCGCTGTACGTGCGGAGCAGTGGCGCCTTCGGCCAGACGTACGGCGCGCTGACGGGCATGATGGCCCTGCTGCTCTGGGCCAACGCCACCGGGGTGGCGCTGCTCGGCGGGCTCGCCTTCGCGGCCCAGCTGGAGGCGCTGCGGGTCGGCGCGCGCGAACCGGCCGAGCCGGACCGGTGGGCACCCGCGGCGGCCGAAAGCGGCTAACCGCCCTCCCGCCGGTCGCCGTGTATCCCGGGGACGAAGCGGGTAATGCGATCCGCCAGGCGGGAAGGAGCGTGCTGGCGTGACACAGCGGGCGGACCGGTACGAAGCCGGGCAGCGGCCGGGCCGGGGCGAGCCGGGGCAGCGGCCGGACCGCGACCAGACGGGGGAGCGGGCCGGCGACGCGGGGTCCGGCGTCCAGCGCGACGCCCGGTCGCGGCGCGCGCTCGAACACTTCGCCGGGCGGAGCCTGGTCGGGCTGGCGCTCGTGACCGGCGCGGGAGCGGGCTTCGGGGTGCTGCTCATGCTCGTGCGGTTCCACTGGGGCCCGCTGTACCGCCTCGACCACGACGTCGCCGCCTGGCTGAACGCGCTGGTCGCCCCGCACCACCCGGTGGTCACCGTGCTGCGGGCGATCACCGACCTCGGCGGCCGCCCCATCATGCTCTGGCTGGTCACCGTCGCGGTGGTCGGCCTGCTCATCCGCCGGCGGGGCCGGCTCGCCGTCTACCTGATCGTCACCGGGGGCGGCGCGCTCGCGCTCGATCCGTCGCTCAAGGCGCTGGTCGGACGGCTGCGCCCGGTGGTGGACGTACCGGTGGCGCACGCGCCGGGGAACAGTTTCCCGAGTGGGCACGCCCTCGGCTCGATGGTGGCGTACGGGTCGCTGCTGCTCGTCTTCCTGCCGGTCGTACCGCCCCGGTGGCGGCGGCCGGTCACCGCGCTCGTCGCCGCGCTCGTCGTCCTGATCGGGCTGACCCGGATCGCGCTGGGCGTGCACTTCGTCTCCGACGTGCTCGCCGGCTGGCTGCTCGGGCTGGCCTGGCTGGGCGTCACCGCGTACGCCTTCCGGCTCTGGCGCGGCGAGCGCGGCCGGCCGGTGCCGGGCCTCACCGACGGCCTGGAGCCGGAGGCCGCGCCCGACATCGCGCCCGCGCCCGACGAGACGCGGCTGCTGCCGCGGCCCGGGGCCGCCGTCGCCGAGCTGGTCACCGGCTGGGTACTGATCTTCGGGCTGCTCTACGCCTTCGGGATGTTCGTCAGCTACCACGCCAAGGGCACCTTCCTGCACTCGCTGGACGTCGCGGTGCCGGCCTGGTTCGCCGAGCACCGCACGCCGTCGCTCGACGCCGCCAGCCACTGGTGGAGCAAGGCCGGCGACACCCACGCCGTGCTCCTGGTCTCGCTGGTCTTCTGCCCGCTGGTGGTGGCCGTCTGGCGGCGCTGGCGCCCGGTGCTCTTCCTCGCCCTGGCGATGTTCGGCGAACTGGGGCTCTTCCTGGCCAGCGCGCGGGTGGTCGACCGACCCCGCCCGCCGGTCGAACACCTGGACGGCCGGCTGCCGACCGCGTCCTTCCCGTCCGGGCACATCGCCGCGACGATCTGTCTCTATCTGGCCATCGCGGTACTGGTGATGCCCCGTACCGACCGCTGGTGGCGCTGGCTCAGCGTGGTCGCCGCGGTGGTCATGCCGCTCGGGGTGGCGCTGTCCCGGATGTACCGCGGCAT
Source organism: Micromonospora sp. NPDC049559 (assembly GCF_040676675.1). Classification (NCBI taxonomy): domain Bacteria; kingdom Bacillati; phylum Actinomycetota; class Actinomycetes; order Micromonosporales; family Micromonosporaceae; genus Micromonospora; species Micromonospora sp. NPDC049559. The sequence goes on from NZ_JBFAPK010000044.1 coordinate 67,533, forward strand.
GCACCACCCGACCGATCTGATGGGGGCGGTCCTGCTCGGCACCCTCTGGGTGGGGCTGCTCTGGTGGGTGGTCCGTCCGAACGCCGACCTCGACACCGGCAACCGGCCCCGGATCGGGTCCGGCGGACCGGAGAGCCTCGACGACGAGCTGGCCGCGGCGGCGTCCGGCGGTGATCGGCGGGACCGGGCCTGAGGGGCAGGGCTTAAGGTGGCCGTATGAGCGCCGGTCCGTACGAGCCACCCCTTCCGGTACCCGCCCGGGGGCACACCCCACTGCTGCGCCGGGTGATCGGCGCCGTGTTGCGCCGGATCCGGCTCGACCAGGGCCGGACGCTGCGCGACGTCGCCCGCGCCGCGGACATCTCCGTGCCGTACCTCTCCGAGCTGGAGCGGGGGCGCAAGGAGCCGTCCTCGGAGGTGCTGGCGGCGATCTGCCGGGCACTGGGCCTGCACCTGGCCGACCTGCTGGACGAGGTGCGCAAGGAGATCGTCCGGCTCGCCCCGGTCGCGCCGGTCCGCCGCGCGCCCACCCTGTCGGGACGCCCCGGACGGCCGTCCGGCTGGAACGCCACGCTCCGGGCCCCCGGCGGTACCGGTCCGGCCCGCCGGCGTTCCCCGTCGGGGCGGCGCCGCGCGCGTACGCTCTCCGGGCTGCCGTACCGGCCCTGGTCTGCCTCGCCGATCCGGCTGATCGGGACCCGGTCGCGCGCGTTGCCGCAGCCGTACGCCCTGGTTGCGCTGTCAGCAGATTTCCCGACAGCAGAATGCGCGGCCCGATGGGCACCGGTGGGGGGAAGCTTCACGGGCCGGTTCCCCGGGTGAGCCCTCGCCCGCCGGCCAGCACGACGGGAGGCGGGAGATGAACAGATCAACGGTCTGGATGCGCGCGGAGGGACAGCCGTCCTTCGGTGACCAGGTCTACGAGCGGCTGCTCCAGAAGCGGATCGTCTTCCTCGGTACCGAGGTCGACGACTCCTCGGCGAACACCATCTGCGCGCAGATGCTGCTGCTCGCCGCGGCCGATCCCGACCTGGATATCCAGCTCTACATCAACTCGCCCGGCGGTTCGATCAGCGCCGGGTTGGCCGTCTACGACACCATGCGGTTCATCAAGAACGACGTCTCGACGATCGCGATGGGTCTCGCCGGCTCGATGGGCCAGTTCCTGCTCACCGCCGGTACCCCGGGCAAGCGGTACGCGCTGCCGCACGCCCGGATCCTGATGCACCAGCTCGCCGGCGGCTTCGGCGGTACGGCCGCGGACATCGCCATCCAGGCGGAGAACATGCTGCACGTCAAGCAGACAGTGAACGAGCTGCAGGCACAGCACAGCGGACACACGGTCGAGGAGATCCTCCGGGACTCGGACCGGGACCGCTGGTTCACCGCCGAGCAGGCCCGCGAATACGGGCTGATCGACCACGTGATCGCCACGGCGGCGGAGGTCGAGCCGAGCCTGGTGGGTTGACCCGACCGCCCGGCGTGAGCGCGTCCGGGCGGCTGGTGGCCGGCGGCTACAGTCTGTCGCGTGACCGCTGAGCATGATCGGGGGGCGGCGCACCCGGCACCGCCGTCCGGCAGCACGCCGCCCGGGCGACCGACCCTGCGACCGCCGGCCCCGGAGCCGGTCGCCGCGGTCGCACCGCCCGTTGACCTGGTCGCGCCGGCCGCTGCCGTGGTCGCGCCGGCCGCTGGCGCCGTGTCGTCGCCGAGGCGCGCGGCCGTGCCGGCGCCGGGCGTACCGGTCGCGGTACCGAGCCGGGCCCAGGCCGAGGCACGGGCCCAGGCCCAGGCGCGGGGCTGGGCGCGGCCACGGCGGCGGAGGGCGTCGCGCCGGGACGAACCGCAGCTGCCGGCCTGGCTCGCGTACCCGGTACGCGCCGTCGCGCTCGTCGTCGTCCTGCCGCTGCGGCTGCTCTGGGAGGCCGCCCGGCTGCTCGTGCGGTTCCTGTCGCGGTACGTCTTCGCTCCACTGTGGTGGCTGACGGACCGGTGCCTGCTCCGGCCGAGCGTCTGGCTGGTCACCCGGGTGCTCGTACCCACGCTCGTCTGGACGGTACGGAACCTGCTGGTGGCGCCCGTCGTCTGGGTCGTGCGGTACCTGCTGGTCATCCCGCTGACCTGGCTGGCGCGCTACCTGCTGATCATTCCGCTGACCTGGCTGGCGCGCTACCTGCTGATCATTCCGCTCTCCTGGTTGGCGTCGGCCCTCGCGCCGGCACTGCGGCTGGTGGGTCGCGCGCTCGCCACCCTGGGGCGGTGGATCGGGTCGGCGCTGCGGGCCGTCGCCATGGGGATCTGGGCGGTGGTCGCCTTCGTCGGGCGGCTCCTCGGCACCGGGCTGCGCTACGCGTACCGGGGCGTGGCGGCCGTGGTGGTCGCCGGTTACCGCTACCTGCTGCGCCCGATCGGGCTGGCCGTCGCGTGGTTGTGGCGGCACACGGCGGTGCCGTTCGGGCACGCGCTGGCGTGGTTGTGGCGGCACACGGCGGTGCCGTTCGGGCACGCGCTGGTCTGGGCGTGGCGGCACACGGCGGTACCGCTGGGTCGCGCGATCGTCTGGCTCTGGCGGCACACCGTCGTGCCGTTGGCGCGCGGGGTCGCCTGGCTCTGGCGGTACACGGTGGTGGCGCCGATCCGCTGGGTCGGCCGCTCGGTGCTCGCGCCGACCGGGCGCTGGCTGCGGGAGGCGGTCTTCCGTCCGGCGGCCGGGACCGTCCGCGCGGTGCTCGCCGCGGTCGGACTCCGCTCCTGAGCGGGGACGCGCACCGGACGGCGGGAATCGCCTCCGGCGCGGGACGCGCTCCGCGCGGCGCTCGGTCGCCACTCGTGACCGCGCCCGCGCCCGGTCCCGACCGCGCCGCCGGTCCCGTCGCACCCCGCCGTACGGGTCAGAGGATCACGTTGACCAGGACGGTGAGCAGGATCGAGCCGATGATCGAGACCAGGATCATCAGCAGGCAGCCAAGCCCGCCGCCGAGCGGGCGGATTTCCACGTTGCCGAAGCGCATGGCCTCAGAGTTCCCGTAGCCGAGGAAGGAATTCGTCCCGCGCCCAGTCGAGGAAGAGCGGCTGGGTCGGGCCACCGATCTGCACCACCGCGACGTGCGTGAAGCCGGCGTCCACGTACCGCTTGAACGCGGCGACGTGCGCCTCCGGGTCCGGCCCGCACGGGATGCCCTGCGCGACGTCCTCCACGTGCGTCTGCCGGGTCGCGGAGGCGAACGCGTCGGGGTCGGGGAGGTTGGCGTTGACCGGCCAGCCCAGCCCGAACCACCGGAACTGGTCGTACGCGATCTTGCGACACTCGTCCTCGTCCGGGCCGTAGCAGATCATCACCTGCCCGTACCGCGGCTTGCCCGCGCCGCCGCGCTCGTCGAAGACCCGCAGCAGCTTCTCGTCCGGCTCGGTGGCGATGAGGCCGTCGGCGTACTCGGCGGCGAGGTCGCAGGAGGACGGTCCGGAGGCGGCCACGGCCATCGGCACCCGCTGCTCCGGGCGGTCCCAGAGGTACGCCTCCGGCACCTCGAAGTAGTCGCCGGTGTAGCTGATGGTCTGCCCGTCGAGCAGCGGACGGATGATCTGGAGCGCCTCCTCCAGCATCTCGTGCCGCTGCTGGACGTGCGGCCAGCCGCCGACCACGTGCTCGTTCAGGTTCTCTCCGGCGCCGAGGCCGAGGGTGAAGCGGCCGTCGCTGAGCAGGCCGACGGTGGCGGCCTTCTGCGCGACCACGGCCGGGTGGTAGCGGCGGGTGGGGCAGGTCACGAACGACATCAGCTCCACCCGGGAGGTGGCCTGGGCTACGGCACCGAGCACCGACCAGGCGTACGGGGAGTGGCCCTGCGCGTCCAGCCAGGGGTAGTAGTGGTCGGAGGCGACGAGTTGGTCGAAGCCCGCGTCCTCGGCGCGGATGGCGTAGTCGACGAGTTCCTTGGGTCCGCTCTGCTCGCCCATCAGCGTGTAGCCCACCGCGACCACCGTGCTCCCCTTCCCACCCCGGCCCGTTCCGCCGTGGCTTCGTCGTCCGGTCCGATCGTCGTGAAGTACCCCCGATCCGGTCGGTGAACCACGATCGGCCGATCCGGTCGAAAAGCCGTCGCTAGATCAACGCAAATACATAGAAAGTGTGGCTATTCCCCGCGTGGTAGCCACAGTTTCTCGGTATTTGTCGCTCAAGCTAATCTCGCCCGGGCTGCGCACCCCGGCAACCGGGCGCCGAGGGAGAGCGCGGGGTCCGGCGCCGTCGGAGTCGGGAACGGGCACCGGGAAAGTGACGTTCTTGACTATCTGCCGGTAGTGGGACTAGTCTCTCTTGCTTAACCGGTTAAGGGTTGGCCGGGGATCATCCTGTGGTGGGGATGACAGGCGCCCGACGCGGTCCGGTGGTCCGCCGCCGGCCGCGCGGGCGCCGTGTCCCGCGGTCCGCCGGTTCGCCCGGCGCGCGCAATCGGGCGCCGGCCCTCCCGCCGGTACGCCCACTGGCACTACGGTGTCGAGCCATGAAGATCGTTTGGCGTTGCCTGACCCTGCTCACCGCGACGGCGAGCACCCTCGCACTGGTCGCGGCCCCGGCCGCCGCCGGTAGCGCGATCGTCGGCGCCCCGGGCGCCGGGGACGACTACTTCCCGCTCGCCGGCAACGGCGGGTACGACGTCAGCCACTACGACCTCGACATCCGGTACGAGCCGGCGACCCGCGCCTTCACCGGGGCGGCCACCATCAGCGCCCGCGCCACCGCGCGGCTCTCCCGGTTCAACCTGGACCTACGGGGCTTCACCGTCCGGTCGGTACGGGTCGACGGCCGGCCCGCCCGTTTCGACCGCGACGGCCAGGAGCTGCGGATCTCGCCCCGCTCCGGGCTCTCCCGTGGCGAGCGGTTCACGGTCTCGGTCACGTACGACGGCACCACCGGGCGCCCGACGGACAACACCGGCGCGCTCTACGGCTGGGTCTCCACCCCGGACGGTTCCTTCGTGGCGAACGAACCCGAGGGCGCGGCCACCTGGTATCCGGTCAACGACCACCCCACCGACAAGGCCAGCTACGACTTCGAGATCACGGTTCCGGCGGGCAAGACGGCGGTGGCCAACGGCGAACCACGCGGGCAGTACACCCGCGACGGCTGGACCACGTTCCGCTGGCACGCGGCCGATCCGATGGCGAGCTACCTGGCGACCGCGTCGATCGGCGACTACGACCTGCGCCGCTCGGTCGGCCCGCGCGGCCTGCCGATCATCGACGCCGTCGACCGTGATCTCGGGCCGACCGGCGACGACGGGCTGGCCCGGACCGCCGAGATGATCGACTACTTCGGGCAGCTCTTCGGCCCGTACCCGTTCAGCTCCTTCGGGGCGATCGTCGACGACGACGAGGACCCGGGTTACGCCCTGGAGACGCAGACCCGTCCGATCTACGCGGGTCCGCCGAGCCAGTCCACGGTCGCGCACGAGCTGGCCCACCAGTGGTTCGGCGACAGCGTCACCCCGGCCCGCTGGCAGGAGATCTGGCTCAACGAGGGCTTCGCCACGTACGCCTCCTGGCTCTGGGAGGAGCACACCGGCGGGCGTACCGCCGCCGCCCGCTTCGCCAGCCTGCACGCCCAGCCGGAGACGGCCAGCCTGTGGAACCCGCCGCCCGGCGACCCGGGCGCCGTGGAACTGTTCGCCGGATCGGTCTACAACAAGGGCGCGATGACCCTCCAGGCGCTCCGCGCGAAGATCGGCGACGCCGCCTTCTTCGCGCTGCTGCGCGCCTGGTACGCCGGCCACCGTGGCGGCAACGTCAGCACGTCCGACTTCGTCCGGCTCGCGGAGAAGATCTCCCGCCAGCAACTAAACGGCTTCTTCCGCACCTGGCTCTACACCCCGGGCAAGCCGACCACCTGGTAGCGCCTCGTCGGGGCTCCTCGTCACCGCCGCCGCGACGGCGAGGAGCCCCTTCGAATGGACCGCGGGGGCCTTTCACCCCCGTTCGGCGGCGCAACTTAACCGGTTGCGTTCGATCGCCGTATCCGCATATTCTGATGCCCGCGCCGCAGGGAGTCGGACGGTAACTGTCGGGCTGCAGTTGCCGGTACCCCGGACGTCTCTCCCCGACCAGGGGCCCTTCCTGAGGTAGGTCATGAGAACACGACTCCCGATCGCCCTGACGGCGCTGCTCGCCCTCGTCACAGCCGTCCTCGTCATGACGCCGTCGGCGCACGCCGCCGCCGGTTTCACGATCAGCAACGGGCGGCTACTCGACGCCAACGGCAACCAGTTCATCATGCGCGGCGTCAGCCACGCCCACACCTGGTACCCGAGCCAAACCGGTTCATTCGCGAACATCAAATCGCTCGGCGCTAACGCCGTACGCGTGGTGCTCAGCAGCGGTGCGCGCTGGACGCAGAACAGTGCGAGCGACGTCGCCAACGTGATCTCCCTCTGCAAGCAGAACCGTCTGATCTGCGTGCTGGAGGTACACGACACCACCGGCTACGGCGAGGAGGGCGCGGCGATCACGCTCGACCAGGCGGTCAGCTACTGGATCAGCATCCAGAGCGCCCTCGCCGGCCAGGAGCGCTACGTCATCCTCAACATCGGCAACGAGCCCTTCGGCAACAACGCCACGACCAGCGCGACCTGGCCCACGGCGACCCGCAACGCGATCACCCGGCTGCGCAGCGCCGGCTTCGACCACACGATCATGGTCGACGCGCCGATGTGGGGACAGGACTGGCAGTTCATCATGCGCGACAACGCGCAGTCGGTCTTCAACAGCGACCCGGACCGCAACACGATCTTCAGCATCCACATGTACGGCGTCTTCGACACCGCCGCGGAGATCACCGACTACCTGGGCCGGTTCCGCACCGCCAACCTGCCCATCGTGGTCGGCGAGTTCGGGCACAACCACTCCGACGGCAACCCCGACGAGGACACCATCATGTCGTACGCCCAGACCAACGGGATCGGCTATCTCGGCTGGTCGTGGAGCGGCAACGGCGGCGGCGTGGAGTACCTCGACATGGTGACCAACTTCAACGCCAGCCAGCTCACCTCCTGGGGACAACGGATCTTCAACGGCGCCAACGGCATCCGCCAGACCGCCCGCGAGGCGACCGTCTTCGGCAACAACCCGACCACCCCGCCGACCGGGAACCCCGCCACGCCGCCGGTCACGACCCCGCCGGTGACCCCGCCGACCACCACGCCGCCGGCCGGCGACCGCAGCTGTACCGCCGCCTACACCATCACCGGTCAGTGGCAGGGCGGCTTCCAGGCCGAGGTACGGGTGACCGCCGGCAGCTCGGCGATCAGCGGTTGGGCGGTCACCTGGACCTTCGCCAACGGCCAGACCGTCAGCCAGAGCTGGAGCGCGACGCTGAGCAGCAGCGGCGCCAACGTCACGGCCCGCAACGTCTCGTACAACGGCAGCCTGGGCGCCGGCGCCAGCACCGCCTTCGGCTTCCTCGGCTCCTGGAACGGCACCAACACCGCCCCGACCCCGAGGTGCGCCACCACCTGAACCCGCGCACCGGCGAGTGCGCGTAAGCGTCGCGGTGGCAGGACACGGCCGGCGCTGAGCGAGCCGCGAAGCCGCCGCGCGGGCGGACGCAGTCAGCGGACGTAGCGCGCGGCGGCCCGCGCCCGAACACACGCGGGCGAAGCCGGCCGAGGCGGGAGGTACGAGAAACGAGCACGCCGGCCCGCCCGGAGCCGAGGAGCGCGCGGCGAAGCCGGCCGTGGCGGGGGTGCGAGGGGTGAGCACGCCGGCCCGCCCGGAGCCGAGGAGCGCGCGGCGAAGCCGCCGCGCCCCGCAGGCTCCCCAGCGAGCGCGCGTAGCGGCGCGGCGTCGTCCTGCAGCCGAGGAGCGCCGCGCGGAGACGGGGCCCCCCCCCGGGCGAGGACGACGCCACCAAGC
>NZ_JBFAPK010000045.1:0-2891 GCF_040676675.1 Micromonospora sp. NPDC049559
GCTCGCGGCCCCCGTCGGGCCGCCCCCCCCCGGCCGGTCGCCCGCGCCGGGGGGGGGGGGGGGTGTTTGGGGGGCGCGCCCCCCCCCCCCCCCCCCCCCGCCCGCCGCCCCCCCCCCGCCGGGCACACCGTTCACCGCCACCGGCCCACGGCCACCGTTGGTGCCCGTGCTGGGGCCGGTGACGGTCACGCCCGCCGCACCCGGCACCGGTGCCGGTTCCACCTCCACGATCGACGCCCCGGTGCCCACCTCGGGCGGCGTACCGTCACCCGAAACCGTGGTCTCCGAGGACCCACCACCAGCGGCCTTCTCCGCCCCCGGACCCGAAACCAGCGTCTTCACCTTGTCCGCCGCCTTCGCCCCCGCCTCGGCAACCGCGTCGAACGCCATCGAGGACACGAAGGTCACCCCCGCGGCCCCCGCCGTCCACTCCCCGCCGGCGGCTACGGTCACCACTCCCTCGACCGGTACCTCCACACCGGCGCTGACGGCCGACTCGCCCGCCTCCTCCACACCCTCGACGAGCACCCGGGCGGGCGTCGACCCCTTCGCCAGTTCAGCGCCGACCTTGTCGATACCCGCCGACTTCGCCGCCTTGCCGAATCCCGCCTGAGCGGCAGGCCCGAAGACACCCATGAGCCCTCCGGCCATCGCCCCCGCGCCGGTCGACTTCCCCACATCCTTCACGTCGACCTTGCCCGGCTTGTAGCCCTTCTTCACCGCCGCGAGCTCACCCGCCAACGCCGAGATGAGCTCCTGCATCGCCTCCTCGGCCGCCTCCCGCGCCAACAGCGCCGACCGCGCCGCCACCTGCTGCAAGAACACGCGCAGCAGCGCCCGATTCGCCGGCGCCTGCGCCCAGAACTTCACCCACGGAATCGGGTTGTACCAAAACACCTGCGCCGCGAACAGCAACTCCACCAACAACAAGGCCGCCGACGTTATGGCCGTAACCTTCGTCGAGAACGTCATACCGGCGGCGACATGATGCTGCCAACCCACCGCACTCGTGTAATCGCCGCCCTTACCCAGAACACCCAGGAGGCTCTCCGACGACTCCACGAACTTCCGCTGGGCCTTGCCCGCGGAATTACCCTTGATCTTGTTCACACCCGCCTTGTACGACTTCTCCGCCGCACCGTACTCCCGCACCAGATCCGCCAGCCCCTCCGCCATCCGCAGGAGCTTGTCCTCGTCCAGGCCCGGGAACTCCATACCCACAAACCACAGAAAGAACTTCGCGAGAGGATCAGGCGCCTGAATACCCATTACTAACCAACCTCCCGCGAACCCTCAAAGACCAGAAACAACGGCGGGGCCACCCGCACGAAACGGCATGGCCCCGCACATCCACCATCGGAACTACCTAAACGCCCCGACCCGAGTTCGTCCCCGAAGGCATCTGGCGAGCCAGGCTGTCGGCGACCTCAGCGGCGTTCTGCAGGATCGTGCCCATTTTCGTGACGGCGTCACCCTTGCCCTCACTGACGTCCTCCAGACCGCGATACAGAATGTCGAGCAGATCTCGCAACTTGGCCAGCCCGTCATTCATCTTCTTGTCGAAGTCACCCCGTATCTCGCCCATCGGGACAGAGGACAACACAAGGCTGTCGTAGATGTTCCTGAGCGCCGCCACCCGCTCCTTGAAATCCGCGAACGCCTTGCCAGTCAGCTCGTCCGGCCTCGCGGCGACACGATCCGAGGCGCCACTCACGACAGTCCCCCAGTCGGCGGCGTCGATCGCGTATTCGGAAACATCTCGTTGGCCGCACTCACCGCTTCGTTCAAGATCTCGTCCACATCGACCGCGTTCTGGAGAAAGTCCGCCGCCATACCCGACGGCAACAGCGTCTCGAGAAACTCGTTCATGCTCGCGCGGGCCTGATTTCGCGCGGACGTGATCGTCTCCACCAGAAGACTGCTCAACTCGGCCGGAGCCATCTTGCGATAGGAACTCGTCGGGAACTTCACGTCCGTCAGGTCGCCCCGACCGTCCACCGTGACGACGAGCGTGCGGTTCTTCGCGGTGACGGTCGTCTGGGACTCCGCCACCATCTCCTCGAACTCGGTGACGACGCGCTTCTGTTCCTCGAATGCCGCGAACGTCTGTTCCAGCATCCCGTGCACGGGACCCGTCACGGACAACCTCCTTCTTCGACAGTCACGACTGGCTCACTACGCGCGCCCGCTCTGGCGCCCGGTACCGCGCGCCGGGCCGCGTGGCACGGACGGGCTCTGCGGCACGGTCGGGTAGTCGCGGTCGGTACCGAAATCGTCAGCGGTGTCGTCGCGACCGATCACCGAAGGCGCCAGGTCCGGTTCCGTACCCCAGACCTCCTCCTCCTCGGCCAGCCACGTCTTCCGCTCGCGGTCCTTCTCCTGCTGCTCCCCGCCCCCGGCGCCACCACCCATGCCGCCGCCCATCATCGGCGGGGGGAAGCCGCCGAGTCCGGCCATCGGACCCGCCGGACCCGCCGCACCGGTGGCCAGGGCACCGCCCGCGGCGCCCGCCGCCAGCCCGGACAGTCCCAGACCGCCGGCGCCGTCGTTCTGGCTCCAACCTCCACCGGCCGCGCCGTCGCCCCCGCCGCCCGCCGGCATCGGCGCCGGGCCCAGCGGGCCGATCTGCATGGCGTTGCCCGGCGCACCGGAATTCCCGCTCGATTGCCAGTTGCCGCCGGTCCAGCCCTCGCCGAAGTCCGCGCCGCCCGGGGCACCACCGAAGAAGTCGTTGCCGGGTCCGGACCCGGCGCCCGACAGCCCTGGCAGGTCGCCGACACCGGACGAACCACCAACCAAGCCCGGCAACGAACCATCGGAACCCGATGACCCACCCGCAAAGCCCGGCAACGGCACATCCGAACCCGACGACCCACCAACCAGACCCGGCA